>NZ_VUAZ01000161.1 GCF_009296165.1 Pseudomonas kitaguniensis
TTCTGGAGAAACCTTTCGCCAGCGACGCGCTGCTCGACAGCGTGCGCCGCGCGCTGGCGTTGCGCCGCCTGGTGCTGGATAACCGCAGCCTGCGCCTGGCCCTCAGCGACCGCCAGCAATTGAGCACGCGCCTGGTGGGCCACTCACCGCAAATGCTGCGCCTGCGCGAGCAGATCGGCGCACTGGCCGCGACGCGTGCCGACGTGCTGATACTCGGCGAAACCGGCGCCGGTAAAGAGGTCGTGGCGCGCGCACTGCACGACCTGTCGAGCCGACGCAACGGGCCGTTTGTGGCGATCAACGCCGGCGCGCTGGCAGAGTCGGTGGTCGAGAGCGAGCTGTTCGGCCATGAGCCCGGCGCGTTTACCGGCGCGCAGAAACGCCGTATCGGCAAGTTCGAATTTGCCAACGGTGGCACGCTGTTCCTCGATGAAATCGAAAGCATGAGCCTGGATGTGCAGGTCAAGTTACTGCGCCTGTTGCAAGAGCGCGTGGTTGAGCGTTTAGGCGGCAATCAGCTGATCCCGCTGGACATCCGCATCATCGCCGCCACCAAGGAAGACCTGCGCCAGTCCGCCGACCAGGGCCGCTTCCGCGCCGACTTGTATTACCGGCTCAATGTGGCGCCGCTGCGCATTCCGCCGCTGCGCGAGCGCGGTGAAGATGCGTTGATGCTGTTCCAGCACTTCGCCGACGAAGCCAGCAGCCGCCACGGCCTGCCGCTGCACGCGTTGCAACCGGGCCAGCGTGCGCTGTTGTTGCGCCATAACTGGCCGGGCAATGTACGCGAACTGCAAAACGCGGCGGAACGCTTTGCCCTGGGCCTGGAGCTTGCCCTTGATGCCACGGCGGACAACCCTGCCGTCGGCGTGCTGACCTCCACCCCAGGCGGCTTGAGCGAACAGGTTGAGCAGTTCGAAAAAAGCCTGATCGCCGCCGAACTCACTCGCCCGCACAGCTCGGTGCGCAGCCTTGCCGAAGCACTCGGCGTGCCGCGCAAAACCCTGCACGACAAACTGCGCAAACACGGCCTTAACTTCGCCGACAGCGGCAACCACAGCGCAGACGACGAATGACCCCGCCCAACCGCCAAGAGGCCACCATGAGCCGCGACAGCCGTTACCTGGAATCCATCCTCCACCACGACATTCCGCTCACGCGGGAAATGGGCCTGAAGGTGCTCGACTGGCAACACGGCCAATTGCAGCTGCACCTGCCGTTACAGGCGAATATCAACCACAAGAGCACCATGTTCGGCGGCAGCCTGTATTGCGGCGCAGTACTGGCCGGTTGGGGCTGGCTGCACCTGCAGTTGCGCGAAGACGGTATTGAAGACGGGCACATCGTGATTCAGGAAGGGCACATCAGTTACCCGTTGCCGGTAACGCGCGATGCGACGGTGGTGTGCCAGGCGCCGGAGCAGAAGCTGTGGAAGCGCTTTGTGGCGACCTATAAGCGTTATGGCCGGGCGCGCTTGGCGCTGCAGACGTGGGTTGTGAATGAGGGCGCTGAGGAGCACGCAGTGGCGTTTACCGGCCAATACGTGCTGCACCGCTAGCCCAAAAGCCTCAGCCCTGGGCTCTGGCTAAGGTCAGCAGCGCTCGCGCCATTCGGCCTTGGCGGGCAGCGCCAAAAAGAACGGGTTCAGCAACGACGCCCGCGCCGGGTAGCTGAACGGCTCACCGCTCAATTCCAGCACTTCGCCGCCCGCGCCTTCCAGCACGCCCTGTGCTGCAGCAGTGTCCCATTGCGAGGTGGGCGCCAGGCGCGGGTAGCAATCGGCGCTGCCTTCGGCCAACAGGCAGAACTTCAGCGAGCTGCCGATATTCGCCAGCTTCAGCTCACCCAAACCCTGGCTCAAACCGTCGAGCAAGCGTTCCTGCTCCGGGCTGGTGTGACGACGGCTGGCAACCACGGTAAACGCCTCACCTGCCGCAGGGGTTTGGCGCACCTGAATCTGCTTGGGCGCTTCGTTAACATCTGAACGCCACGCCCCCAAGCCCGCGCCACCGAAATAGCAGCGACCGCTGGTGGGCATCGAGACCACGCCAAACACCACGCGGCCTTGCTCGATCAAGGCGATATTGACGGTAAATTCTTCACTGCCGGCGATAAACTCCTTGGTGCCATCCAACGGGTCCACCAGCCACCAGCGCTGCCAGCCGGCGCGCACGCTCTGGTCAATATCAGCGTCTTCTTCAGACAGCACCGGGATGCTTGGGTCGAGCGTGGTGAGGCCTGCAAGAATCAGATGGTGCGCGGCCAGGTCCGCGGCCGTCACCGGCGAATCATCGGCCTTGGAAGTCACGGCCACATCGGCACGCCAATACGGCAGGATCACTTCACCGGCCTGGCGCGCCAACTCAATCACCGGGGCAATAAACGGGTGGCCCAAAAACAGTTCGCTCATGCGCTGAACGCTCCACGCTGGGTCAGCAGGTCGCGCACCAGGTACAGCGCGGCCAGCGCGCGGCCTTCGCTGAATTGCTCGTGTTGCGCCAGTTGCGACAGCTCACGCAGGTTGACCTTGTCTACACGCATGGGCTCGGGTTCATCACCTTCAAGGCGTTCTTCGTACAGATCAGTGGCCAGTACCACCTGGATTTTCTGGCTCATGTAACCCGGCGACAACGACAGCTCGGTGATGTGTTCCAACTGCCGAGCGCCATAACCCGCCTCTTCCTTGAGTTCACGGTCGGCGGCCGCCAGCACGTCTTCACCAGGCTCGATCAGCCCTTTGGGCAACGACAACTCGTATTCGTCCGTGCCGCCGCAGTACTCTTCAATCAGCAACGCGTGATCTTCATCGATCATTGCCACAATCATCACCGCGCCGTAGCCGGCACCACGGCCTACCAGGCGCTCGTAGGTTCGCTCAACGCCATTGGAAAAGCGCAATTGCACTTCCTCCACGCGGAACAAACGGCTACTGGCGACTATTTCGCGGGCGAGGACGGTGGGTTTCTGGCGCATAAGCGGCTCCTTGGCGTGATCGGGTTACTATACCGTGGCTTTTCCGATTGTCTGTGTCGGATATTTTTACTTACATGAGACCTCCGCATGCCCTCTTTGCCCTGGCACGCCATCGACACTGTCCTGCTGGACATGGACGGCACCTTGCTCGACCTGCACTACGACAACCATTTCTGGATGGAGCACCTGCCGCAGCGTTACGCCGAGCTGCATGGGGTGAGCCGGGCCATGGCCGAAATGGAATTGCAGCCACTGTTTGAACGTAACGCCGGGCAGTTGCAATGGTATTGCCTGGATTTCTGGAGTACCGAACTTGCGATTCCAGTGCGCGAACTCAAGCTGGAAACCGCCCACCTGATCGCGCTGCGCCCGGACGCGGACACCTTTCTGGCGGCGATCAAACAGGCCGGCAAGCGTGTGATCCTGATCACCAACGCGCACCGCGATTCGCTGTCACTGAAGTTGGAACGCATTGAACTGGCGCCGTATTTCGAGCGACTGATCAGCTCCCACGACTATGGTTTTGCCAAAGAAAGCCCGCAGTTTTGGGATGCCCTGCAAGCCGACATCGGCTTTGACCCGGCGCGCAGCCTGTTTATCGATGACACTTTGCCGATCCTGCGCAGCGCTCGAGAATTTGGCGTGGGGCATTTGCTGGCGGTGAAAGAACCGGACAGCAAAAAAGGCCCAAAGGACACCGGGGAGTTTGCAGCGGTAGGCGATTACCGGGAGCTGATTGTCGGCCTGTAATCAACTGTGGGAGGGGCTTGCCCCTCCCACAGTGTGTTCAACGTGTTACTCAGGAATACGCAACGTCTGCCCTGGGTAAATCTTGTTCCGATCTTTAAGCAGCGGCTGGTTGGCCTCAAAGATTTTGTTGTACTTGTTGGCGTCGCCATACACCGTTTTAGAGATCGCGCTCAACGTGTCGCCGCTCTTCACCACGACAAATCGCGAGGCCACAACCACTGGGCCGGAAACGGTAATCTGGTCATCCACGGTCTTAATACCGGCAATATTACCCGCCGCCAGAAGGATTTTTTCTTTCTCTTCCTGGCTCGCCACTTCACCGGTGATCGTCACCTTGTCACCGTCTACGGTGGCGTGAATATTCGGGCTACCCAGACCTACTGCCTCGATATGCTTTTTCAATTCGTCGCCGGCATTCGCGTTGCCCGGCGTCAACAGGTCGATCAGCTTTTCGCCTGCTTCCTTCACAAAACTTAAAAGACTCATGTTGCGCTCTCCTTGGGATTTAAATTCCAGACACCCAAGACTAGACCAGCCTGACAACACTGGGTTCCAGCCCGACCCAAGACCCAAACGCGCTAGAATCCCACAGCCATTGGAATTAGCCCGGAGCGAAGATGGACATCAAGCAGCTGAAATTCCTCATCGCCCTAGACGAGACCCGCCACTTCGGCCAGGCAGCGGCGCGCTGCCATATCACTCAGCCGACCCTGTCGATGCGCTTGCGCAACCTTGAAGAAGAACTCGACCTGCCGTTGGTCAATCGTGGCCAGCGTTTTGAAGGGTTTACCGCGCCGGGCGAGCGGGTATTGGCGTGGGCGCGCACCGTGCTGGCGGCCTATGACGGCCTGCTGGCCGAAGCGGCCGCCTGTCGTGGCAATTTGGTCGGTACATTGCGCCTGGGCGTGGTGCCGCTGTCGAGCTTTGACCCTTTGGCCTTGATGCAGCAACTGCATAAAGAGCACCCGAGCCTGCGCTTTGAGCTGTCGGCATTAAGCTCCGAGCAAATTCTGGAACAACTCGCGAGCAACCGCCTGGACCTTGGCGTTTCCTACCTGGAGCGCCTCGACACCGAGCGTTTCGACTCGCTGGCCTTGGGCGAAACCCGTATGGGGCTGCTCTACGACCAACGATTTTTCAGCTTTGGCGATACCCCTTTGAGCTGGGAAGCGCTGATCGAACTGCCGTTGGGCATGCTCACCAGCGGCATGCATTTTCGCCAATCGATCGACCATAATTTCCACAGCCGTGGGCTGAATCCGCAGCCTTTGTTACAAACCGATGCGGTGCATCAACTATTGCAAGCCGTGCACGGCGGGCTGTGTTGCGCAGTCATGCCGCTGGAAGGTGGGCTTGACGCGCTCACCGAGCACCTGCGCCTGCAACCCATTGAGGACGCTCACACAGTGGCGCGCCTGGGGTTGATCATGCGCCGCGGCGCACCCCGCTCGGCACTCGCCGAAGCCTGTTTTGCGCTGTTTCAAAAATCGCAGCAAGAGCCTTGATCGACGCCATCTATCGATAGATCAGTACTGACGATTAGACGCGACGCTTTGTCGCGCCTAGTCTGAACATTGATCAATCCGCCGGTGGTACTGCCCCATGAACGCCAAGCGCCCAGCTTGCGCGGCGCCCGCCCTCGAAACGCCCGCGCCGGCCGCCAGCCAGAGCTACCAGTTTTGCAACCTCGAACACACTGAAGTCGCCAGCACTGCCTTGGCCGAAGAAGTGGCGTTGGCGATTGCCTATAACGACATCAGCCAGGCCGTGATGCTGGTGACGCCGACCGACCTTGAAGACTTCATTGTCGGCTTTAGCATCGGCAGCGGCATTATCGCCGACGTTAGCGACATTTATGACCTTAAACTCAGCGGTTCAGGCTCGGCCCAATACGCTCAGGTGCAGATTTCCAGCCGTGCGTTCTGGAACCTCAAGCAGCAGCGCCGCCAGTTGGCAGGCACCAGCGGCTGCGGTTTGTGCGGCGTAGAAGCGGTTGAACAAGCCTTGCCAGACCTTCAAGTGTTGCCCGGTGCGCCCTTGCCGCCCGCCGAATGGCTTGATGGTCTGCGCCAACGCATCAGCGCTTTCCAGCCCTTGGGCCAGTACAGCGGCGCGGTGCATGCGGCGGTATTTATGAACAACCAGGGCGAATTGTTGATGGGCCGCGAAGACATCGGCCGGCATAACGCGCTGGATAAATTGATCGGCGCATTGATCCGCCAAAACATTCCGACCGACGGCGGCCTGGCGATTGTCACCAGCCGCTGCAGTCTCGAATTGATTCAAAAAGTTCTGCGCGCGGGCATCCAGACCCTGGTTAGCCTGTCGTCGCCCACCGGCCTGGCCCTGCAATGGGCACGTCGGCACAACCTCAATCTCATCCACCTGCCGCAGAAAAGTGCGCCGCGGGTTTACAGCCCTGCGATGGAGAAACAGCCGTGAGCAATCATCATCAAGCCGACCAAACCCCGACCCCGCGCTACAAGCCCTACAAAGGCCCAGCCGGCGGATGGGGTGCACTGATCAGCGTGGCGCAAGCCTGGCTGACCAGCGACAACGCGCTGAAAAACCTGCGCATGATGCTCAAGACCAACCAGAACGGCGGCTTCGACTGCCCCGGCTGCGCCTGGGGCGACTCGCCGGAAAGCGGCATGGTCAAGTTCTGCGAAAACGGCGCCAAGGCGGTCAACTGGGAAGCCACCAAGCGCCGCGTGGACGCTGCATTCTTCGCCAAACACAGCGTCACCGCGCTGCTCGCGCAGAGCGACTATTGGCTGGAATACCAAGGCCGCCTGACCGAGCCGATGCGCTATGACGCACAGACCGACCACTACGTGCCGGTCAGTTGGGAAGCGGCGTTCGACCTGGTGGGCAAGCACCTCAATGCATTGCCGAGCCCGGACATGGCCGAGTTCTACACCTCGGGCCGGGCCAGCAACGAAGCGGCTTACTTGTATCAGTTGTTTGTGCGCGCGTATGGCACCAACAATTTCCCGGACTGCTCGAACATGTGCCACGAGGCCAGCGGCGTGGCCCTGGCGCAAAGTGTGGGCGTGGGCAAAGGCACCGTGACCTTTGATGACTTCGAACATGCCGATGCGATTTTCGTGTGGGGCCAGAACCCCGGCACCAACCACCCACGCATGCTGGAGCCGCTGCGCGAAGCGGTAAAACGTGGCGCTCAAGTGGTGTGCATCAACCCGCTGAAAGAGCGTGGCCTGGAGCGCTTCCAGCACCCGCAACACCCGCTGGAAATGCTCACCAACGGCGATAAGCCGACCAACACCGCCTACTTCCGCCCGGCGCTCGGTGGCGACATGGCCATCTTGCGCGGCATGGCCAAGTTCCTGCTGCTGTGGGAGCGCCAGGCTCAGGCCGAAGGCAAAGAAGCCGTGTTCGACCACGACTTCCTCAACGAACACACGACCAACGTGCTGGATTACCTCGGGCAGATCGACGACACCTCGTGGGATGAAATCGTCGCGCAGTCCGGCCTGAGCCTGATCGAGATCGAACAGATCGCGCGCATGTACGCCAAGGGCAAGAACGTGATCATGTGCTGGGCGATGGGCATCACCCAGCACCGCCACTCGGTGCCGACCATCCAGGAAATCGCCAACCTGATGCTGCTGCGCGGCAATATCGGCCGCCCCGGCGCCGGCCTGTGCCCGGTGCGTGGCCACAGCAACGTGCAGGGCGACCGCACCATGGGCATCAACGAGCGCCCACCGGCGGCGTTCCTCGACTCCCTTGAGCGTCGCTTTCAGTTCCAGGTGCCGCGTGACAATGGCCACAACGTGGTCGAAGCGATCCACGCCATGCTTGCAGGCCGCTCCAAGGTGTTTATCGGCCTGGGCGGCAACTTCGCCCAAGCCACTCCAGACAGCCCGCGCACGTTCGAAGCGCTGCGCAACTGCGACCTGACCGTGCAGATCAGCACCAAGCTCAACCGCAGCCACCTGATGCATGGTAAGGACGCGCTGATTCTGCCGTGCCTGGGCCGTACCGACATCGACATTCAGGCCGACGGCCCGCAAGCGGTGACGGTGGAAGACTCGTTCAGCATGGTTCACGGCTCCAACGGCCAACTGCAACCGCTGTCGAAGCTGATGAAATCCGAGCCTGCCATCGTCGCCGGCATTGCCGCTGCGACCCTGGGCAGTAAACCGGTTGACTGGAACTGGCTGGTGGCCGACTACGGGCGCATCCGCGACCTGATCGCCGACACCATCCCGGGCTTCAAAGACTTCAACGAGAAGATCAAACACCCGGGCGGTTTCTACTTGGGCAACTCCGCCGGTTCGCGCCGCTGGAACACCCCATCGGGCCGCGCCAACTTCCGCCCGAACGTCCTGCCCAAAGACCTGATTCACGAACGCACCCACGCCACAGGCCGTGTGCCGGACCTGATCATGCAATCAATGCGCTCCCACGATCAGTACAACACCACCATTTATGGCCTGGACGACCGCTACCGCGGCGTGAAAGGTCAGCGTGACGTGTTGTTCGTCAATGAAGCCGACATCATCCGCCTGGGCTTCAAGCCAGGGCAGAAGGCCGACATCGTGTCGCTGTGGGAAGATGGCCGCGAGCGCCGCGTGAAGGGCTTCACCTTGCTCGCGTTTGATATTCCGGCAGGCCAGGCAGCCGCTTATTACCCGGAAGTGAACCCGCTGGTGCCGCTGGAAAGCACCGGCGAAGGCAGCCATACCCCGACGTCGAAGTTCGTGGCGATTCGTTTGGAAGCGGCGAGCGACAGTGGCTTGATCATGGCGCGCTCTGCCTGACGACAACACGCTCTACAGCCTGAAGATTCTTCAGGCACAAAAAAGGCCGCTTTTGCTTAAAAGCGGCGTTTTGAAGTCACTACAGACAGAAGCTACAGACCCGCAAAAATCACTTAAGTTCCTTATACAAAACAGTAACTTATAGAGTTGTATACAACTCACACCACTGGTCGGATTTCGATTGTCAGCGTCTCGATACAACCTCAGGATCGCGCCGTCATCCTCTTGAGGTCTGTCTATGAAGTTCTCCTCGATTCTCTTGTTGTCCTTTAGCCTGGTCAGTGGCGCAGCCATGGCCGGTGGCACCACCGAAGCCGGTGTGGGCGGCGCATTGGGCGGGGTTCTAGGTTCAGTTGTTGGCCAGCAGCTCGGCGGCAACACCGGTTCGGCCATCGGCGCAGCCGTCGGCGGCGCGGGCGGCAGTGCGGTCGGCGCAGACAAGCGCAGCCGTGGTGAAGCAGCAATTGGCGGTGCCCTGGGCGCAGCCGGCGGCAACGTCGTAGGCCGCAGCATGGGCGGCACCACCGGCAGCCTGATCGGCGCAGCCGCCGGCGGTGGCGCAGGTGGTGCGGCCGGCAACTACATGGGCAACAAGAGCGATGACGACGACCGTCGTGACCGTGGGCGAGATAACCGTCGCTATGACCGCGATGACCATCGTGGTCGTGGGCACGCCTACGGGCATCGCAAGAACAAGCATCACTACCGCGATCGGTAATCTGTGAGAGGGGGCTTGCTCCCGATGGCAGTGTGTCAGCCAACACCTGTTTGGCTGAACCACCGCAATCGGGAGCAAGCCCCCTCCCACATTTGCGTTGGCTGAGTATTCACGTTCAGGCTCACACCACCAACCGCTGCAATGCCTCGCGCAACATTCCCGGGATCGTCACCGGCTGGTTCGACGCCCGGTCCACAAACACATGCACGAAGCGCCCTGCCGCACAGGCGTCATCCTCGCCCGCCTTGAACACCGCCAACTCATACTGCACCGAGCTGTTACCCAATTTGCCGACCCGCAGGCCAATGTCTATACGATCGGGAAACGCGATCGAGGCGAAATAATCGCACGCCGAACTCACCACAAACCCCACCACTTCGCCGTCATGAATATCCAACCCGCCCTGCCCGATCAGGTAGGTATTCACCGCCGTGTCGAAAAAGCTGTAGTAGGTCACGTTGTTCACATGGCCATACACATCGTTGTCGTGCCAACGCGTGATGATCGGCTGGAAGTGACGGTAATCGGCGCGTAACGGCATTGAATCAGGCATGTGCAGGTCTCGTAAATGTGGTTTTACAGGTCATTCAAATGGGCTGCGGCCCAATCGCGCACCTCGGCGAAGGGGTAGTCCTCCAGCGCACCGAAACCCGCAATGCTGCGCGCTTTAAGCTTGGTAAACAACGGCACGCTGATACCGCCCAGAAAGCGCGTGAGCCGCTCCGCGCCTGGCAAATCCCCGGTGGCCTCATGATGCCTGTGGATAAAATCACCGCACAGCGCCATGAAGTTTTTATCCACAAGCGGCGGCAAACCCGGCGGCGGCGGCAAGTGCGCAACGTGGCCGTGACACACCGAGCAATGCCCACAACGCTGGGGAGCATTTTCATCACCAAAGTACTCAGCCAAACGCTGCCCAAGGCAACGCTCGGTGGCAAACAGCTCAAGCATGGCGTGGATCCGCGCCACCTCTGCCACCTCGTGCTGCTTGAAGCCTGTGTATAACTCCAGGCTTAACGCTTCTGGGTCAAAATCGGTATTCAGCAGGCTGTACACCTCCGTCATCTGCTTGCTTTCCAGCTCGATCAGGCCCTGCTCCTGGAAGTAATCCAACGCCTTGACCACGCGGTTGCGCTCGGCGCCATGCTGTTGATACAGCGCGTCGAAATCCACGGTTGCCCAGGTTCTGGCGCGTTGACAGACCTGGATAATCGCCGCGACAAACTGCTGCCGCTCGCCGGCAAACCGCGCGAGCAAGGCGTCGGGTTCGATCAGGTACTTGAAGCGGTATTCGGCATAAAACGCGTAGCGCGGCGCGATCACGCCCTTGAGCTCCAACTGCACCAACAGCGTCTTGAGCGGCAGCTCACGGATGTTGCTGTGGTCCGACAATGACCTCAGCAAGAACTCCCACTGCCCATCACCCCGCGCCGCTTGCAGCTCCTCCAGCACGCGGCGAATGCCGCCCTGCTCCGGCGTGTCGCCGTACACGAAGTTCTCCAGCACATTCAGGCTGTCGCGGTTGGCCAATACCAGGCAGTCCGATGGCTGGCCGTCACGCCCGGCGCGACCGATTTCCTGGCTGTAGTTCTCGATGGATTTGGGCAGGTCAAAGTGCACCACATTGCGAATATCGCTTTTGTCGATGCCCATGCCAAACGCGATGGTCGCGACGATGCAATTGGAGCGCCCGCCCATAAAGCGCTGCTGAATGCCCTCGCGCTTATCGTGGGGCAAACCCGCGTGATACGCCTCGGCCAGAATGCGATTGCGGGTGAGGTGCTCGGCAATCTGCTCAGCGGTTTTCTGCAACGTGACGTAGACGATGCTCGGCTGATTGGCGCGCTCTTTCATCCACGCAACCAGCCGCGCACGCTTATCAGCACCGGCAACCGGCTCCACCAACAAGTTGAGGTTGGGCCGGTAGAAGCCGGTGGTGACCACATCGTTCGGAGCAATGGCGAACTTCGCCTGCATGTCAGCAATCACCTTGGGCGTCGCCGTAGCCGTCAACAGCAGCACTTGTGGGATATTGAACTGACGCTGGTAGTCCGGCAGCTTCAAATAGTCCGGGCGAAAGTTGTGGCCCCACTCGGAAATACAGTGCGCCTCATCCACCACCAGCAACGAGAGCTGCACGCTTTGCAGGAAATTACGAAAGCGCTCGTTCTTCAAACGCTCCACGGAAATCATCAGGATTTTCAACTCGCCTGAACGCGCACGGGCCATCACATCATTGGCCTCGTCGCGGGTTTGCGCCGAATCGATACTGCCCGCCGAAATGCCGTGGCGTTGCAGAAAGCCCAGTTGGTCCTGCATCAGCGCCAACAAGGGCGAAACCACCAGCGTCAAATGCGGCAATAGCACCGCCGACAGTTGATAGCACAGGGACTTGCCCGAGCCCGTGGGGAAAATAGCGGCAGCCGAGCGACCGGCCAGCACCGCACTGACGGTTTGTTCCTGGCCCAAACGAAATTGTGAAAAACCGAAGACCTGTTGGAGGGTGTCGTGCATGAGCTGTCACTCCATTGACCGCTGAATGAGCCCAAAACATAGACCAGTGCGTTCAGCGAATCGAGAAAGGTCGCAAGGAAAAAAGAGACAGGATAATACACAGGGTAAAGGATGGCCTTGGGCCGAAGCAGGACATTTCGCACAGTATTGCAGGACAACCAACAACCCACAGTTTGGATCTGAGCCAGGTGCTAAAAGTCAGCGTTTACGTTTGATTTTAGCCCGTCTGCAAGCTGAAACATTGCGCTATAATCATCCTTCGCAACCTAGGAGTACGCTGCGATGAGCAAACCGACGTTTGAGCAAAAACAGGATCATTACCACAAGATCCGCCGCTCCAATTACCTTGCCAGCCTGCGCCTGGAGGGGTTCGACACTCACCCGGCAGACGCAGAAAAACCGTTGCCGACCCGCGAAGCCGTACTTGCCAAATACCGCAAAACTCCACACTGATGCTCGACAAGTATGGGGTGGGCCAGGATCCGTACTGCTATCCCGGTACCGACGTCCTGCGCAACCGCCTAGACTTGCTAGACGAAACGCTCTTGCACCAGGCCGAGCGAGAATTATCCGAAATCGCCGTAAGCAGCCTGCCGCTTTACCCGCCACCCTACGACCTCGAACGCCTGCAATACATCCACCGCACCCTGTTCGGCGACATCTATGACTGGGCCGGGGAGTTGCGCAGCGTCAACATCCAGAAAGGTGACACGCTGTTCTGCACACCGGAGCGTATTCCGCCTGAAGCTGCGAAAATTATCAGGCAAATGGAACAAGCGAACTGGTACGTCGGGGCTGCTCAGTCTGAACTGATACCCCTGATCGCCGAAGTCTACGGCGACCTCAATGTCATCCACCCCTTCCGCGAAGGCAACGGCCGGGCGCAGCGAATTTTATTCGAGCAAATCATCGTGAATGCCGGCTTTTCGGTGAATTGGTGGCTGGTGAAAGATGCAGCGTGGATTCCTGCGAACATTGATGCGGTGGCGTGCGACTATCGGGGGCTTGAGACGATTTTTGAGCGGTGTATCAGCATGCCAGTCAGCCCTTGATCGAATCCTATTGGTTAAACCACCTGTTTATTGCGCGAAATAGCGCTCACTTCTAAGGTTTGGCCCGTCGCTGGCAACTCAGCGATCGGGTTTGGTCACTCGAAAACAGCACACATAAGTGCCATTACTTGCCTTGCGAACGTCTATCGTCTCGTAAAGCACTGCTATGGCGGCTGTGTGTGGGACGTCTTCGGACGTGTCGGATTGCTGTTTCCGGCTGGCCAACCTGCGCACAGTCCGCCACCCACCGTTTGGCCACGGTGATGTCGGTTACCTAACAGCAAACCGAGTGCCTTTAAATGCAAATACCTGAAACGACGGATCGCTATCGTCAGCTACGCACCAATTTCACCGACACCCACCCTCTCGTCATCGACACCGAAGCCACAGGCGAAGATATTCAATCCGCCGCACACCAGCGCATCCGTGCTGCGAGCGACTTAATGGAAACCTTCACCTGCCTGACCTTCGAACACGCCGACCTCAAAGACATCTCCCACATCATCAACGCCTTGTACCTGCTCGTACAGGACGGTTGTGATTTGCTGGAGGCTGCGCAACACGTTCAATTACAGCCAGCCGCCGATCAACAGGGACAACCAAGCCAGCCACTCAGCTAAACCCGTGGGAGCAGGCCTGTGGAATCGTCACACCGCTGCGATAGCCGAGTGTCAGGTTATAGTTCTGAACCTGACAGGCCGCCATCGCGTCAGTGCGACGATTCGACAAGCCCCGCTCCCACACTTGATCGGTTCCAAATCCGGCCTTGCTCTTCACCCTGCAACGGCTGACCTCCTCGCGTAATATCACCGGTGCCCATCCACCCACTCCTGCGTGCACCCACCATGAACCTGGCCCCCAACTTCCCCGAAGACGCCGCCATGCAGCGACTCCTGCAATTGCTGCACGAAGAAATCGGCCTGCCGGAACACAAGACTATTCGCCTCGATACCTCGATCAACTTTGACCTTGGCTGCGATGGCGCCGAAGCCACGCAATTCATGGAAGCGCTGGAACAGGATTTCGCGCTCGACCTGGGTGACTACGACGCTTATCGTTATTTTCAGCCGCCGGTGTTTGATGTGTTCCTGAAACGCCGGGCCAAGGGCCGTGGCGATAAAATCGCGCTGACCATCGGCATGCTTTACCTGGCGATCAAGCACCACAACTGGGACACGCAAACGCTGGAAGACCTCAACTGACTTCAAGCACACGCCACGTCTAACTGTGGGCTTGCTCGCGAAAGCGGTAGGCTGGCCAATAATTCAGCGGCTGACCCGCCGCCATCGGGAGCAAGCCCCCTCCCACCTTCGGGTCCCTCGCCCGCTAACCTTTCGCGCATAAAAAAGCCGCCTGCAAGAGGCGGCTTTTTCACAACAACCGAACCTTACAACTTAGGCCCGGCAGCCTTGATCGCATCGCTCACTTCAAACTTCTTGAAGTTCTCTACAAACAGAGCGGCCAGCGCTTTCGCGGCTTCGTCGTACGCAGCTTTGTCAGCCCAGGTGTTACGTGGGTTCAACAGGCCGGTGTCAACGCCCGGTACGGCCAATGGCACGTCGAGGTTGATGGTGTCGAGGTGCTCGGTTTCAGCACGACCAACGCGCCGCTCTGGATGGCTGCGATCACGCCGCGAGTGGTCGGGATGTTGAAGCGCTTGCCGACGCCGTAGCCACCGCCGGTCCAGCCGGTGTTGACCAGGTAGACCTTGGAGCCGAAGCCGCGCACGCGCTTGATCAGCAGCTCAGCGTATTCGCCCGCTGGGCGTGGGAAGAATGGCGCGCCGAAGCAAGTGGAGAAGGTCGACTTGATGCCGCTGCCCGAACCCATTTCGGTCGAGCCCACCAGTGCGGTGTAGCCGGACAGGAAGTGGTAGGCCGCTTGCTCTTCGCTGAGGATCGAGACTGGCGGCAGTACGCCGGTCAGGTCGCAGGTCAGGAAGATCACCGCGTTTGGCTCGCCACCGAGGTTGTGCTCGGAGCGCTTGGCAACGTGTTCCAGCGGGTAGGCGGCGCGGCTGTTCTGGGTCAGGCTGACGTTGGTGTAGTCGGCGTGCTTGGCATCGTCGATCACTACGTTTTCGAGCACGGTGCCGTGCTTGATGGCTTTCCAGATAACCGGCTCGTTCTTCTCGGACAGGTCGATGCACTTGGCATAGCAACCGCCTTCGATGTTGAACACCACGCCTTCGCCCCAGCCGTGTTCGTCGTCACCGATCAGGTAACGGCTTTCGTCGGCGGACAGGGTGGTTTTGCCGGTGCCCGACAGACCGAAGAACAACGTCACGTCGCCCGCTTCGCCGATGTTGGCAGCGCAGTGCATCGGCAGTACGTCGGCGGCCGGCAGCAGGAAGTTCTGCACCGAGAACATGGCTTTTTTCATTTCACCGGCGTAACGCATGCCGGCGATCAGGACTTTTTTCTGCGCGAAGTTGAGGATCACGCAACCGTCGGAGTTGGTGCCGTCACGCTCTGGCACGCACTCGAAGTTGGCCACGTTAAGCACTTGCCACTCTTCACGACCGGCCGGGTTGTATTGGGCCGGGTTGATGAACAGGCAACGACCGAACAGGTTCTGCCAGGCAGTCTGAGTGGTCATTTTCACGGCCAGGTAGTGGTCTTCAGCGGCCCCTACATGAACGTGGGAAACGAAATGCTCTTGCGCGTTGTTGAATGCTTCTACGCGGCTCCACAGGGCATCGAACTTGTCGGCCGGGAACTTGCGGTTGATCGGGCCCCAGGCAATGGCAGCCTGGGTGGAAGGCTCTTCAACAATGAAGCGATCGACCGGCGAACGGCCGGTACGGTGACCGGTTTCTACGACCAGCGCGCCAGTATCGGCAAGCACGCCTTCACCGCGCTGCAGGGCTTCTTTGACCAGATCGTCAACACTCAGATCGGTGTATACGGCGTTATTGGCTTGCGTCATGAGGTTCCCCGTCGGCCTATGGCCGAGTGCTCCAAACGTTTTGTAGTAGAAAGTTGCGCACTACTACCGCGAAAAAAGTGGGCCGGATTATGCCAGAAAAGCCCAAAAAGAGTAGGGGCCTCCCGTCAGAACTGCGCTAATCCGGCGTTTTTCAGGTGATTCACCTGTGCTTAAACGTTTTAGTGGCGGGTGTCGGAGGGGGTGTCGATGCCTGCGCCGGCAAATAATTGGGCTACATCGGCGGCATCGAACAGGTAACGCTGGTTGCAAAACTGGCAGTCGATCTCGATATGGCCACCGTGCTCCACTACCAAATTCTGCGCATCTTCCAAACCAAGGCTGACCAAAGCATTGGCTGAACGCTCGCGCGAGCAACTGCAACGAAAGCGCAGGCCCTGTGCGTCGAACAGGCGCACGGCCTCTTCGTGGTAGAGACGGTGCAGGATGGTCTCGTTGTCCAGGGCCAGCAGTTCTTCCGCGGTCAGGGTGCCGGCCAGGGCGGTCAGCTTGCGCCAACTGTCGGTGCGCTCATCGTCGTCCTTGATGCGGTCAGCCGGCAATTGCTGCAACAGCAGGCCACGCGCGCGCTTGCCGTCGGCATTTAGCCAGAACTTGGTGCCGACTTGCTGCGACATTACGAAATAATTGGTGAAGCAGTCCGACAGCGTTTCGCCGTCGAGGTCGACGATGCCCTGGTAGCGCTGGCCTTCGGTCGGGTCGACGGTGATCGCCAGCACGCCATTGGTCATCAGGTCGCCGAGGGTGGCGTCGGCGGTGATCAGGTCGGCTTCGTAACGGGCCAGGCCACGGATCTCGCGCTCGCTGGAGCACTCGATCATCAGCATCGGAATCGGGCCATCGGAACGCGCTTGCAGAATCAGCAAACCGTCGAACTTCATGGTGCCGACCAGCAGCGCCGCCGCCGCCATCAATTCACCGAGCAGTTGCGCGACCGGCTCCGGATAGGCGTGCTTGGCGAGGACTTCGGCATAGCTGCGCTCCAGCGAGACCAGTTCGCCGCGGGCGTCGTTCTCGTCGAAGATGAAGCGTTGGGTGAAGTCGGTATCCGGTAGATCAGTCATAGGTCTCGGTATCTGAATGATGACAAATTGATGACAAGGTTTATAAAATAAAACGCTTTAGCACCAATTTGGTGCGGTTTTCTCCTGAAAAAGGGAGAGCAATCGAGCGATGAGGAACAGTTTATGAACAATCCGGGTTTGTTCCAAGCTACGTGGAACCTCCGGCGATGGGCCGTTTGCAATCTGGTCGCTGTTGCACTGTTGTGTTTTTGGCTGTGGCCCACGGGCCAGATGCTCTGTGTGATATTCGACGAATGGCTGTTCCACCTGCTCAATGACCCGCTGGCGAGCCATTCGATGTGGTTACACGTGTGGGCCGTGGCCAGCTTGCGACCGTTCGACGCGGTGGTCGGGGTCATTTTGCTGGCGCTGCTGGTGCGTGGTGACTGGGTGTTCAAGGCGGTGCAGGTACGCCAAGCGTTTTTCGGCTTTTTCGGCATTTTGCTGTTGTTGCTGTTTATCCGCATGCTGTTTTCCAAACTCGCCGCGCAAATGGGTTGGCAACACAGCAGCCCGTCGATGGTGATCAGCGGCGCGGTGCAAATGAGCGATTACTTCCCGGGCCTTGAGAAAACCTGGGAGTTGAAGGACCGTTCAAGCCAGAGTTTCCCAGGCGATCATGCTTCGGTGCTGTTGATCTGGGCGATGTTCATGACGGTGTTTACCAAGCGCATTGGCCAGGTGCTGGTGATCTGGGGCCTGGCACTGTTGTTCATGATGCCGCGGCTGGTAGCGGGCGCGCATTGGGGGCAGGACGATTACATCGGCGGCGTGCTGCTGGCGCTATTGGCACTGGGCTGGGGGTATTACACGCCGTTTGCGGCGAAGGTGTCGGAGGGGTTGTTACGGCTGACCGCACCGATCTTCAGGTTACTCGGCAAACTGCCAGTCATCGGGCGATTGAGCGTCATACGCGCAACTGCGTAACACCACAGGCTCAATGTGGGAGTGGACGTGCTCCCACATTTGATCGCCTTCTCGCTGCAGATTTGCGCATCACTCGTCATTGCCACTGCCGCGAAACTTGAACAAATCGCGGCGCTGCTTCTTGCTCGGTTTGCCGTCGGTGGTCATGCCCGTAGCACCCGCCTTGCGCATGGCCGCTGCGTTTTCGCGCTTGGCGATGCTGGCGTCGGTCTCGGCGTACAGCGCCTGCGCTTCGGGCGCACCACGGCGCACAACGGAAAGCGCCTGTACCACGATGGTTTTTTCATCAAACCCGTTACGAATCTGCAACTCATCACCCACGCGCGGCTCCTTGCCAGGTTTGCAGCGCTCACCGCGATGGTGCACCTTGCCACTCTCGATGGCGGCCTTGGCCAGGGCACGGGTTTTATAAAAGCGCGCCGCCCACAACCACTTGTCCAACCGGACCTTTTCTTCCTCTTCCTGCTTTTGAGCCACTTGAATTCCTCGCTCTGAAAAATGTCGCAACTGTACCGTTGAAACCCATCGACGCATAAACCCCCGAGCTCACCTAAGATACGCCAGGTAGCACCCTGTTTTCGCGAGGATACGCTGTGACCGACTTCCCTGCTTCACTCACCTCGCCCAACCAGCGTTGCGTGGGCTGCCAGCAAAGCGAACCGCTGAGTTTCGATTTTGCGTTCGCCTATCAGCCTATCGTAGACCTTCGGGACCACTCGGTTTTTGCCTATGAAGCGTTGGTACGAGGCACGCACGGTGAAGGCGCGCACTCCGTGCTTGGGCACGTCAACGAGAGCAATCGTTACCGCTTCGACCAGCGTTGCCGCACACAGGCGATTGCCGGGGCCGCTGCGCTGGGCATGCAAACCCACCTCTCGATCAATTTTCTGCCGAATGCCGTGTACCGGCCGGAGCTGTGTATCCGCAGTACGCTGGAAGCGGCGCGTGCGCATAATTTTCCGCTCAATCAGCTGATTTTCGAGACACTGGAAAGCGAGCATGTAGATAACCATCGCCATTTGACGAATATTCTGCGTGAATACCGCGAATTCGGTTTCAAGACCGCGATCGACGATTTCGGCGCGGGCCATTCCGGGCTGAATCTGCTGGCTGATTTCCAACCTGACTTGATCAAACTCGACATGGCGCTGATTCGCGATGTCGATCAAGACCGTGTCCGTCAGGTGATCGTCCGGGGGATTGTCACAATCTGTGAGCAGTTGGGCGTTACTGTCATTGCCGAAGGCATCGAAAGTGCCGGCGAGCGCGATTTTTTGTCCGACTGTGGAATTTTTCTGATGCAGGGTTACTGGTTCGCCAGGCCTGCATTCAAAGCCTTGCCTGAGGTTTCAACTCAGGCCTGGGCGAATTAACCGGTTAACCCTATTGAAGACATTTGACCATTTGACCGTTGTGGGTCTGCGTGAGTGGGTGGCACTTCCCGACTTGGGAGTGGCTGGCCTGCGCGCGAAAATCGACACCGGTGCCAGCACCTCAAGCCTGCACGCCACCGAGATCGAGCCGTTTGAGCGCGACGGTGAAAAGTGGGTGCGCTTCACCGCGCACTTGGGCACTGTGGTGCAACTGCGTCACCGCCGCTGTGAAGCACCGCTGGTGACGATGAAAACCATCAAGAGCTCCAACGGCCATGCACAGGTGCGCTATGTGATCAGCACCACCCTGGCGTTGGGCGATCGGGTATGGCGGGTGGAATTCACCCTCGCCTGTCGCAAGGCCATGCGTTACCGCTTATTGCTGGGCTCCAAGGCGTTGATTGACGGCCATCTGGTGGTCAACCCCGGCGTCAAGTACGTTCAAGACAAGCCGGTGTTCCCGGTCTCTACTATTTCTGCCCCAGGTGCTGCATGAAGATTGCTGTGCTGTCGCGAAACCCGCGTCTGTATTCCACCCGCCGCCTGGTCGAGGCCGGCACCGAACGTGGCCACGAAATGGTGGTGATCGACACGTTACGTGCCTATATGAACATTGCCAGCCACAAGCCGCAGATCCACTACCGTGGCAAGCCGCTGGAAGGCTTTGATGCGGTGATCCCGCGTATCGGCGCCTCGGTGACGTTTTATGGCTGCGCGGTGTTGCGCCAGTTTGAAATGATGGGCGTGTTCCCGCTGAATGAATCCGTGGCCATCGCACGCTCGCGCGACAAGCTGCGCTCGCTGCAACTGCTCTCGCGCCGGGGCATTGGCCTGCCGGTTACCGGCTTTGCGCACTCCCCGGACGACATTCCCGACCTTATCGACATGGTCAACGGCGCGCCGCTGGTAATCAAGGTATTGGAGGGCACTCAGGGCATCGGCGTGGTGTTGTGTGAAACCGCCACCGCCGCGGAGTCGGTGATTGAGGCGTTCATGGGCCTCAAGCAGAACATCATGGTGCAGGAGTACATCAAGGAAGCCGGCGGTGCGGACATCCGCTGTTTCGTGGTGGGCGACAAGGTGATTGCGGCGATGAAACGTCAAGCCAAGCCAGGCGAGTTCCGTTCCAACCTGCACCGTGGCGGCAGCGCCAGTTTGATCAAAATCACCCCGGAAGAACGCATGACCGCACTGCGCGCAGCCAAGGTAATGGGCTTGGCGGTAGCGGGTGTGGATATTCTGCGCTCCAACCACGGCCCGCTGGTGATGGAGGTGAACTCGTCACCAGGCTTGGAAGGCATTGAGACCACCACCGGCAAGGACGTGGCGGGGATCATCATTCAGCATCTGGAAAAGAACGGTGGGCCGAACATGACCCGCACCAAGGGCAAAGGTTAGTTAGCTGCAAGCACAAGCTACAAGCTGCAAGTAAGGGCAAAAGCAGCTTGCTCTTTGCTTGCAGCTTGAAGCTTGAAGCTAAAGCTTGTCGCTGCCCTTAAACTGCATCTCTTGGCAGCATCAGCCCCAGCGGCAAGCGTACACGCGCTTCCAGGCCGCCCTCTTCGCGGTTGCGCAGCTCGACATTGCCGCCATGCATCGAGGCGATCCGCCGCACAATCGCCAGCCCCAGGCCCGTGCCTTTGCCACCCCGGGCACGGTCGCCACGGGTGAACGGGTTGAAAATACCTTCAAGTTCGGCCGGGTCGATGCCCGCGCCACTGTCCATCACGCTCAACACCACATAAGGCGCTGTGCTGTCGCCGGACACGTACGCGGCCACTTCTACGTCCGAACCCGCATGGTGCAAGGCGTTGCCGATCAGGTTGTTCAGCAGGCGCTTCATCGATACCCGACGCAACGCAAACGGCTGTATCGGCTCCAGGCGCATGCGCACCTGCTCACCATTCTGGTTGTAGGGCGCCACCACCTCACGCACCAGGTCCGTCAGGTCGACTTCTTCTACCACTTCATCGCGGCCGTCGCGGATAAACGCCAGGAACTGGTCGAGAATCGCGTCCATGTCCTCGATGTCACGGACCATGTCATCTGTGAGGTCGGAATGGTTGCCCATCAGCTCAAGGGACAGCCGCAAACGCGTCAGCGGCGTGCGCAGGTCATGTGAAACACCCGCCAGCATCAGCTCACGCTCGCGCCCGGCCTGTTCGACGTCTTCCGCCATCTGGTTGAACGCGCCGTACACCTCGGTCATTTCGCTGGGCGTATCGCTGACCGGAAGGCGCACACTGCGCCCCTGCCCCAGTTGGCGGGCGGCAAACACCAGGCGTTTCAGCGGCTGGTTAAGCTGACGCACAAAAATCCACGCGGACGCCGTTGAAAGCAAGCCGATGGCCAGGAACCAGCCCAACACGTTCCAGATTTTTTGCCCACGCAGCGGATGCGGGTACAGCGGCACTTTCAGCCAATCCTGACCCAGGCTTGGCGCACGCACCCACAACGCGGGGGAGACATGCATACGCAGGCGCACCTCGGTGTCGTCACCGAGTTCGGCCTGCATCTGGCGCTGGTAAATTTCACTGTAGGGCCAATGCTGCTCGCCCTCGGGCACGCCGGAGCCGGCAACACGCACCAGGGTCGCAGCCTTGGCGATCTTTTCACGGTTCTCAGGGTCGGCCGCCCAATAGGCGCGCAGCGTCAGCGCGACGCCGTGGCTGTATTGTCGGTCCACCAGCACGTCTTCGTTCATCAACAGATAAACCAACGTAAGTGCCTTGGAAAACAGAACGACGATCAGCACCAGCCAAAGGGTGCGCGAGAAGAAACTTTGCGGGAACCACAACGGGGTTTTCATAGGAGACAGCTGGACACCTTGCAAGAACGAGCGGCGCTCGCAGAATTGCAGACGCCGGCATCCCGTCGACCCTCATGGAGTCAAACGCCGGGATGCCCGCCCCTGCAAATCATCGATCACTTGGTTGCAGTGCCATCCGGCACAAACACATAACCCACGCCCCACACCGTCTGGATATACCGCGGCTTGGACGGGTCCGGCTCGATCATGCGGCGCAGACGCGAGATCTGCACGTCGATGGAGCGCTCCAGTGCATCCCACTCCCGGCCACGGGCCAGGTTCATCAGCTTGTCGCGGGTCAGCGGCTGGCGAGCGTTCATCACCAACGCCTTGAGCACCGCGAATTCGCCGGTGGTCAGCATGTGCACTTCTTCGCCACGCTTGAGCTCACGGGTCGCCAGCGACAGTTCGTAGTCGCCAAAGGTAACGCTTTCGTCTTCGCTGCCTGGCGCGCCCGGTACCGGGGCTGCCTGGCGACGCAATACGGCTTTGACCCGGGCCATCAACTCGTCAGGGTTGAACGGCTTGGCCAGGTAGTCATCAGCGCCCAGTTCAAGGCCTTTGATGCGGCTCAGCTCATCGCCCTTGGCGGTGAGCATGATGATTGGAATCTGGTTGTTCGCGCCGCGCAGGCGTTTGCAGGCGGTCAGGCCGTCTTCGCCAGGCAACATCAGGTCGAGCACGACCAGATTGAACACTTCGCGCCCCAACAGGCGGTCCATCTGCTCGGTGTTCGGCACCGCGCGTGCACGGTAGCCCTTGGAGTTGAAAAACCGCTCCAGCAGGCTGCTCAGCCCCGGATCGTCATCAACGATGAGAATTTTTTCGCCTTCAGCAGTTTGTGCAGTGCTGCTCATTAGATGCTCCTCTTGTCTCGGCGCGCATTATGGCCTAGCTGCCGTTATACGCACCGTGTGCATTGTTAGCAGATTTTTCCTTCACCGCCAGTGACCCAGCGCCCTGTAACCTCGGGCGCAGTAGCCCCCAAGGGCAGAACGCTGGTTATAATGCGCCGCCTTTGTACAGGGTAATGTCAGACTTTACTGCTTACTGCCTCACCCGTTTTTTCAGCGACGGGCAGCAATTTTCCGGTTTCGAGGGTCAACAGGCAGCCTCTTGACCCAGGCGCAGGCCCAGTCGGGCCGCTCAACCCGCCTCGCAACGCCTTGTTTTCCGGGCCTGCGAGCTGCTTTCAGAATTTCAGGTGGTTTTATGGACAGCATCAACAGCCGCATCGCCGAGGAACTCGGTGTACGCCCACAACAGGTCGAAGCGGCCGTCGCGCTACTGGATGAGGGCTCAACGGTGCCTTTCATCGCCCGTTACCGTAAAGAAGTGACCGGCAGCCTCGACGACATCCAGCTGCGGCACCTGGAAGAACGCCTGCGTTACCTGCGAGAACTCGACGAACGGCGCATCAGCATCCTCGCCAGCATCGAGGAGCAGGGCAAGCTGACCCCGCAATTGGAGCGCGACATCAAGCTCGCCGACACCAAGACCCGCCTTGAAGACCTGTACCTGCCGTACAAGCAAAAGCGCCGCACCAAGGGCCAGATCGCCCTGGAAGCTGGCCTTGGCGATTTGGCCGACGGCCTGTTTAATGACCCGTCGTTGAGCCCGGACACCGAAGCCGCACGGTTCATTGACGCGGAAAAAGGCGTCGCCGACGTCAAGGCCGCGCTTGAAGGCGCCAAGTACATCCTGATGGAGCGCTTCGCCGAAAACGCCAGCCTCCTCGAAAAACTGCGCACTTACCTCAAGCAAGAAGCCATTCTCAGCGCCCGCGTTATCGCCGGCAAAGAGGAAGAAGGCGCCAAGTTCCGCGATTACTTCGAGCACGACGAACCGCTCAAGAGCATGCCGTCGCACCGTGCGCTGGCGATCTTCCGCGGGCGCAACGAAGGTATTCTGAGCTCTGCGCTGAAAGTCGGCGACGAGCTACCGGGCAGCATGCACCCGTGCGAAGGCATGATCGGTCAACAATTCGGCATCCAGAATCAGAATCGCCCGGCGGACAAGTGGCTCGGTGAAGTGGTGCGCTGGACCTGGAAGGTCAAGCTCTATACCCACCTTGAAACCGACCTGCTCGGCGAGCTGCGTGACGGCGCCGAAACCGAGGCAATCAACGTATTCGCCCACAACCTGCACGACTTGCTGCTGGCCGCTCCGGCCGCCCGCGCGCAACGCTGGGCCTCGACCCGGGCCTGCGCACCGGTTGCAAGGTTGCGGTGGTCGACGCTACCGGCAAGCTGCTCGACCACGCCACCGTTTACCCACATGTGCCGCACAACAAGTGGGATCAGACCCTGGCCATTCTGGCCGCCTTGTGTGCCAAGCACGCGGTGGACCTGATCGCTATCGGCAACGGCACCGCCAGCCGTGAAACCGACAAACTGGCTGCCGAGCTGATCAAAAAATACCCGGCGATGAAAATGACCAAAGTCATGGTGTCCGAGGCGGGCGCTTCGGTGTACTCGGCGTCGGAACTGGCCTCCAAGGAGTTCCCGGACCTCGACGTGTCGATCCGTGGCGCGGTTTCCATCGCGCGCCGCCTGCAAGACCCGCTGGCCGAACTGGTGAAGATCGACCCTAAATCCATCGGCGTCGGCCAGTACCAGCACGACGTGTCGCAGCTGAAACTGGCGCGCGGCCTGGATGCGGTGGTGGAAGACTGCGTAAACGCCGTGGGCGTCGACGTGAACACCGCTTCCGTGGCGTTGCTGGCGCGAATTTCCGGGCTAAACGCCACGCTGGCGCAGAACATCGTCACCCACCGCGACGAAAATGGCGCGTTCAAAACCCGTGCGGCGCTGAAAAAAGTTGCACGGCTGGGTGAAAAAACCTTCGAGCAAGCCGCAGGTTTCCTGCGTGTGATGAACGGCGATAACCCGCTGGACGCTTCTGCCGTTCACCCGGAAGCCTACCCGCTGGTGCAGCGTATTGCCGCCGAAACCGACCGCGACATCCGCTCGCTGATCGGCGACGCCGCGTTCCTCAAACGCCTGGACCCGAAAAAGTACACCGACGAAACCTTCGGTGTGCCGACCATCACCGACATCCTGCAAGAGCTGGAAAAACCCGGCCGCGACCCGCGCCCAGGGTTCAAGACCGCCGAGTTTCAGGACGGCGTCGAAGACCTCAAGGATTTGCAACTGGGCATGATCCTCGAAGGCGTGGTCACCAACGTGACCAACTTCGGCGCGTTTGTGGACATCGGCGTGCATCAGGACGGTTTGGTGCATATTTCTGCGCTGTCCGAGAAGTTCATCAAGGACCCGCGCGAAGCGGTGAAAGCCGGTGACGTGGTACGGGTCAAGGTCATGGAAGTCGATATTCCGCGCAAACGTGTAGGCCTGTCGATGCGCATGAGCGACACCCCCGGCGAGAAAATCGACGGTGCGCGGGGTGCACGCCCTGGCTCGGCACCGCGCCAGTCGCAGAACCGCTCTGAAAGCAGCGCACCGCGCAAGGAAACTGCCACGGCAGCGCCGAGCAACAACGCGATGGCGTCGCTGTTCGCGAATGCCAAACAGTTGAAGAAGCGCTGATGGAAGTTCCCGCCGGTTTAACCCAGAGCGCGTTCAGCGAGCTGATCGGCTGCCGCCTGCAGCGCCTTGAAGAAGGCGTTGCTGAAGTGGCCCTGAGCCTGGAGCCGCAACTGCGCAACCGCGCGGGCAAGCTGCATGGCGGGGCGATTTTCAGCCTGGTGGACATTACGATGGGGCTGGCGTGTTCCAGCACCCATGGTTTTGACCAACAGAGTGCGACCATCGAGTGCAAAATCAACTATATCCGCGCCGTCTCGCAGGGCGAGGTGGTGTGCACCAGCCGGGTGATTCACGCCGGCAGGCGCACGCTGGTGGTGGAGGCGGATGTGGTCCAGGACGAAAAACTGGTCGCAAAAGCACAAGGCACCTTCGCTGTTCTATAGATCCCCACCCTTGATTTGAGTTAATTTCGGCGCTGCGACAACAGCGTCGGAATTTTCTTG
Source organism: Pseudomonas kitaguniensis (assembly GCF_009296165.1). Lineage (GTDB taxonomy): Bacteria > Pseudomonadota > Gammaproteobacteria > Pseudomonadales > Pseudomonadaceae > Aquipseudomonas > Aquipseudomonas kitaguniensis. Next base: position 25,905 of record NZ_VUAZ01000161.1, read on the forward strand.
CCGCGCCATAGCCAAACTCATGGAGTGAAGAAGGCTTTTTCAGAGCGGGTCAAATCGACTCAAAACCAGGCGATCACGCCAGTTTTAACTTCACCCTTGTAGACCGTCCTGCCCACCCCCATATTGGGGCGACTGACGCGTGAAGGAATCCAACTTGAGCGAACTTCTCAACCGCCGCCTGGCCCTGCTCGGCAAGCGCGAACACCTCTCTTTGCTAGAGCAATGCTTGCACGGCATCGAGCGCGAATGCCTGCGCGTCACCGGTGACGGTCGTCTGGCACAAACGCCGCACCCGGAAGCTTTGGGCGCTGCGCTGACCCACGAACAGATCACCACCGACTACTCGGAATCGCTGCTGGAGTTCATCACTCCCGCCCTGCCCAACCCGGCCGATACCCTGAGCAGCCTGGACAAGATTCACCGTTTTGCCTACACCAAGCTTGGCAGCGAATACCTGTGGAGCCCGTCGATGCCGTGCCCCTTGCCGGCCGAGGAAGATATTCCGATTGCCTACTACGGCACCTCCAATATCGGCCAGCTCAAGTACGTGTACCGCAAGGGCCTGGCCCTGCGTTACGGCAAGACCATGCAGTGCATCGCCGGTATCCACTACAACTTTTCGCTGCCGGAAAAGCTCTGGCCGTTGCTCAAGGAGACTGAAGGCTTCGTCGGCACCGACCGCGACTATCAGTCCACGGCGTATATCGCGCTGATCCGTAACTTCCGCCGCTACAGCTGGCTGCTGATGTACCTGTTTGGCGCCTCGCCGGCGCTGGACGCGGGTTTCTTGCGCGGTCGCTCGCACCAGTTGGAAATGCTCGACGCCGACACGTTGTACCTGCCGTACGCCACCAGCCTGCGCATGAGCGACTTGGGTTACCAAAGCAACGCCCAGGCTGGTCTCACGCCGTGCTACAACGATTTGAGCAGCTACACCGACAGCCTGCGCGAAGCGGTGGCAACGCCTTACGCGCCGTACGTCGAAGTGGGCACGCACAAGGACGGTGAGTGGGTACAGCTCAACACCAACATCCTGCAGATCGAAAACGAGTACTACTCCAACATCCGCCCCAAGCGTGTGACCTACACCGGCGAGCGGCCGATTCAGGCGCTGGTCGCGCGTGGCATCCAGTACATCGAAGTGCGCTGCCTGGACATTAACCCGTTCTTGCCGATGGGTATCGACCTGCCGGAATCACGCTTCCTCGACGCGTTCCTGCTGTATTGCGCGCTGAACGACAGCCCGCTGTTCGCCAACAGCGACTGCGGCAACGCCACCTCCAACTTCCTCAGTGTGGTCAAGGAAGGCCGTCGCCCCGGCCTGCAATTGCAGCGTGAGGGCCAAGCCGTGGGCATGACCGAGTGGGCCACCGAGTTGCTCGAGCAGATTGCGCCGCTGGCCGCCTTGCTCGATGAGAGCCATGGCATGCAGGAACACAGCCAGGCGCTGGACGCCCAGTTGGCGAAGGTCAAGGACCCGTCCCTGACGCCATCGGCCCAAGTGCTGGCGGCAATGGCCGAGCGCAAAGAGAGTTTTGCGCAGTTCTCGCTGCACCAGAGTGAGGTGCATGCCGAGTACTTCCGCAAGGAGCCGTTGCCGGCCGAAGAGCAGGCGCATTTTGAGCAACTGGCGCGCACGTCGCTGGCGCAACAGGCGGAGCTGGAGCAAAACGAAGTGGGCGACTTTGACGTGTTTGTCGGGTCGTACCAGGCCAGCATCCTGGCGATCAGTAACTAAGCCCGCGCTTGATGCCCACCGGGAACTGAGGTTTATGTGGGAGGGGGCTTGCT
>NZ_VUAZ01000162.1 GCF_009296165.1 Pseudomonas kitaguniensis
GCGCTATACCCCGGTAAACAAAAGGCGACCTTGCGATCGCCTTCTTCGATCAGCGCTTTTGGCGTCTGATCTTAAGATTCGATTCCAGCGTTAACTGGTCTCAAAATGGTGGGTCGTGTGGGATTCGAACCTACGACCAATTGGTTAAAAGCCAACTGCTCTACCAACTGAGCTAACGACCCAAATATGGTCGGGGTAAGGGGACTTCGAACTCCTGACATCCTGCTCCCAAGCAGCGCGCTACGGACTGCGCTATACCCCGGTTTGAAATTGGCTCCGTGACCAGGACTCGAACCTGGGACCCAATGATTAACAGTCATTTGCTCTACCGACTGAGCTATCACGGAACTACATATTTCAAAGTACAACTTTTACTGCGGTAAAACCTTCTCTTCAGTCCGTCCGTATCGCTACGTTCGTGCCTCCGAGGCGCGCTATTCTACAATCTTAAAAACCCCTGTCAACCCTTTAAATTGCTTTTAAGACAATGATTTGCGCTTCTTTCTGATTTCTCCTTGGGGAGAAGAAACCCGTGGGCTGACGTTGCTGCGGGGCGCACTTTACAAGCCTTTGCCTTACAGTTCAACGCCCTATCGAAAAAAAAGGCCCCGCAACGCGAGGCCTTCTCCGGCAAGCCATACGGCTTGGGTTTAATTGAAGACGATTTCGTCGTTTGCCACCGTGGCCGTGACGCTGGTGCCCGGCATAAAGCTGCCCGACAGGATCAACTGCGCCAGCGGGTTTTCGATCCAGCGCTGAATCGCGCGTTTCAGTGGCCGCGCGCCATACACCGGGTCGTAACCGACCGCGATCAGCTTGTCCAATGCTTCGCGGCTCAGTTCCAGCGACAACTCACGCTCAGCCAGGCGGCTGCGCAGACGCCCCAACTGGATCTCGGTAATACCGGCAATCTGATCACGCGCCAACGGCTCGAAGATCACCACTTCATCCACCCGGTTGATAAATTCCGGGCGGAAGTGCGTGGTCAGTGCGTCCATCACAGCGGCGCGCTGGCCTTCACGATCGCCAACCAGTTCCTGAATCTGTGCCGAGCCCAGGTTGGAGGTCATCACGATCACCGTATTACGGAAGTCCACGGTGCGCCCGTGGCTGTCGGTCAAGCGGCCGTCTTCGAGCACCTGCAGCAAGATGTTGAACACATCCGGGTGAGCCTTCTCGACCTCGTCCAGCAGAATCACCGAGTAAGGCTTACGCCGCACAGCTTCGGTCAGGTAACCGCCCTCCTCGTAGCCCACGTAGCCTGGTGGGGCACCGATCAAGCGCGCCACCGAATGTTTCTCCATGAACTCGGACATATCGATGCGCACCATGGCCTCTTCAGTGTCGAAGAGAAACTCGGCCAAGGCCTTGCACAGCTCGGTCTTGCCCACGCCGGTTGGACCGAGGAACATGAACGAGCCGCTCGGACGGTTCGGGTCGGACAAGCCGGCACGCGAGCGCCGTACGGCGTTGGACACCGCCACCACCGCTTCTTCCTGGCCGATCACGCGTTGATGCAGCAAGCTTTCCATCTTCAGCAACTTGTCGCGCTCGCCTTCGAGCATTTTCGACACCGGAATACCGGTCCACTTGGAAACCACTTCGGCAATTTCTTCCTCGGTTACCTTGCTGCGCAGCAACTGGTTCTCGCTCTTGCCGTGCTGGTCGACCATTTGCAGGCTGCGCTCCAGGTCCGGGATGACCCCGTACTGCAACTCGGCCATGCGGTTCAGGTCGCCTTTACGGCGCGCCGCTTCGAGTTCCTGACGCGACTGCTCGATCTTTTGCTGGATCTGCGCAGAACCCTGCACTTCGGCTTTTTCCGAGGTCCAGATTTCTTCGAGGTCGGCGTACTCGCGCTCCAGACGCAGAATTTCTTCCTGAAGCTTTTCCAGACGCTTCTTGGCCGCGTCGTCCTCTTCTTTTTTCAGCGCCTGAGATTCGACCTTCAGTTGAATCAGGCGCCGATCAAGACGGTCGAGCACTTCCGGCTTGGAGTCGATCTCCATGCGAATGCGGCTGGCGGCTTCGTCGATCAAATCGATGGCCTTGTCCGGCAACTGACGGTCGGTGATATAGCGATGGCTCAATTTGGCCGCCGCAATGATCGCGCCGTCAGTGATCGCCACCTTGTGGTGGACCTCATAACGCTCTTTCAGGCCACGCAGAATGGCGATGGTGTCTTCTTCGCTCGGTTCCTCCACCAGCACTTTCTGAAAACGGCGCTCCAGGGCGGCGTCCTTTTCAATGTACTGGCGGTATTCGTTAAGCGTGGTCGCGCCGACGCAATGCAACTCACCGCGCGCCAAGGCGGGCTTGAGCATGTTGCCGGCGTCCATCGAGCCCTCGCCTTTACCGGCGCCGACCATGGTGTGCAGTTCGTCGATAAACAGGATGATCTGCCCGTCCTGCTTCGACAGCTCGTTAAGCAGGGATTTCAGACGCTCCTCGAACTCGCCACGGAACTTGGCACCGGCGATCAGCGAGCCCATGTCCAGCGACAACAGGCGCTTGCCTTTAAGGCCGTCCGGCACTTCACCATTGATGATGCGCTGGGCAAGGCCTTCGGCGATCGCGGTTTTACCCACGCCAGGCTCACCGATCAGCACCGGGTTGTTTTTGGTGCGGCGTTGCAACACCTGGATGGTGCGACGAATCTCGTCGTCACGGCCGATCACCGGGTCCAGCTTGCCTTCTTCGGCGCGCTTGGTCAGGTCGACGGTGTACTTGTCCAGGGCTTGGCGCGACTCCTCATGGTTGGGGTCATTCACCGCATCGCCGCCACGCAGGTTGTTGATGGCGTTTTCCAGGGCTTTTTTGCTCACGCCCTGGCCCAGCAACAACTTGCCGAGCTTGCTGTTCTCGTCCATCGCGGCGAGCAGCACCAGTTCGCTGGAGATGAACTGGTCACCTTTCTGCTGAGCCAGCCGATCCGCTTGGTTGAGCAGGCGCGCCAGTTCCTGCGACATGTTCACGTCGCCGGTAGGGTTTTGGATTTTCGGCAGTTGGTCGAGCTCTTTGCTCAACTCCTTGCGCAGGCTGTTGATGTCAAAGCCCACCTGCATCAGCAAGGGCTTGATAGAACCACCTTGCTGTTCCAGGAGTGCCTGCATCAAGTGCGCAGGCTCGATGGCCGGGTGGTCGAGGCCGACCGCCAACGATTGAGAATCTGATAATGCCAACTGCAATTTGCTGGTTAAACGATCAATACGCATGAGTCACCTTCCTTTTGAGCAGGCCGGAGCTACAAACACATCCTGAATAAAGAAACCTGCCAGATAGCCCTATAGATGGGGTGGATTCTGCAAGATTCAAGCGCGCAAACGTTGATGTGAGTCAGCAGAGTCTAGCGTTCAAGCCAGATAAGTGAGGCGAATCGACCGGTGCGTGGGCTGCGGCGATAAGAAAAGAATCGTGGGTCGGTCACGGTACACAAACCGCCACCGTAGACGGCAGTGATGCCGCATGCCGCAAGGCGCAGGCGCGCCAGTTGGTAGATGTCGGCAAGGTACTTGCCGGGGTTGTGGCTTGGCACAAACGCTTGGGCAGCGACCGGCAGTTGCTGAACGAACGCTTGACGCACTTCCGGGCCGACTTCAAAGGCTTGCGGGCCAATCGCCGGGCCGAGCCAGACCAAAACGTCGGCAGGCTCGGCATTCAGGCTTTCGAAGGCCGCTTCGAGCACGCCCGCCGCCAGCCCACGCCAACCGGCATGCGCTGCGGCCACGCGCGTGCCGGCACGGTTGCAGAACAGTGCGGGCAAGCAATCAGCCGTCATCGACGTGCAGGCAATACCCGGCGTGCTGGTCCAACTGCCATCGGCTTCGGCGATGCGCGACGGGTCAGCCTCGACCACGGTGACCCCGTGGACCTGGCGTAACCAGGCCGGCTGAATAGTGAAGGCGTGGCCAAGACGGCGACGATTTTCGAGGACGGCCTCAAGGTCGTCCTCGACATGATCGCCCAGGTTGAGGCTGTCGAACGGCGCCAGACTGACGCCGCCCGCACGGGTGGTGACGCAGGCTTTAACCTGAGCCGGCGCGGGCCAGTCAGGCATCAGCCAGTCACTCATCCGATAAACGCCTCGCGATCCTGCTTGAGTAGCGACAACAACCAGACCAAATCGTCTGGCAGAGGCGATTCCCAGCTCATCCGCTTACCGCTCGTCGGATGATCCAGTTCCAGGAAACGTGCATGCAGTGCCTGGCGCGGGAAGGATTTCAGCGATTCAACCATGGTCACACTGGCCGCCGGCGGAATACGGAAGCGGCCACCGTAGGCCGGGTCCCCGACCAACGGGAAGTTAATGTGCGCCATGTGCACGCGAATCTGGTGCGTACGGCCGGTTTCCAGCTTGACCCGCACATGCGTGTGGGAGCGGAAACGCTCCAGCACACGGTAGTGGCTGACGGCCTGCTTGCCGCCTTCCATCACCGCCATACGCTGGCGCTGCTGGCCGTGGCGACCGATGGGCGCGTTGATCTTGCCACCTGCCACCACCACACCGATCACGATGCATTCGTAGATGCGGCTGACGCTGCGGCTCTGCAATTGTGTGACCAGCTGCGTCTGCGCCTGGATAGTCTTGGCCACCACCATAAGGCCGGTGGTGTCCTTGTCCAGGCGGTGCACGATGCCGCAGCGCGGGACATTGATGATGTCCGGCACGTGGTGCAACAAGGCATTGAGCAAAGTGCCATCAGCGTGACCGGCAGCCGGGTGAACCACCAGGCCTGCGGGTTTATTGATGACCAGGATGTCGTCGTCTTCATAGACGATGTCCAGCTCGATGTCCTGAGCGACCCATTCTCCCTGAGCTTCCTGCTCGGCGGTCAGCTCAAGAATCGTACCGCCATGCACTATGTCTCGCGGGCGGATAACCGCTCCATCCACAGTCAGGCGGCCGTCTTTGATCCAGGCGGAAAGGCGCGAGCGCGAGTGCTCAGCGAATAATTGTGCGGCGACTTGATCGAGGCGTTGGCCGCCCAATTCGGACGGCACCTCTGCGCGAAGTTCAATTTTATCGGACATGCTCAGACTAGGCGTGGCACAGCCTTTGGTTTCGGCTGCGCGCTTGTGGTTAAATACGGCGTCTTTTGCCCCGAGGCTTTCAACGGGGCGCTCATCATAACAGGACGGCCCCGCCCAAGACAGCGGCCGTCATAGGGACGCAAGCCGCCATGCAAGTGAAACACCTGCTGCTGATCGCCATCCTCGCCATGACTGCTGCTTGCTCGTCAACAAAGGAAGTCGTCGACGAAAACCTGAGCGAAGTCGAGCTGTATCAATTAGCTCAAAAAGACTTGGACAATAATAGCTACACCAGCGCCACAGCGAAGCTGAAGGCCCTGGAGTCACGCTATCCGTTCGGGCGCTATGCCGACCAGGCACAGCTTGAGCTGATCTACGCCAACTACAAAAACGCCGAGCCGGAAGCTGCCAAGTCCGCCGCCGAGCGTTTTATCCGCCTGCACCCGCAGCACCCGAACGTCGACTACGCCTACTACATGAAGGGCCTGACCTCGTTCGACCAGGACGTGGGCCTGCTGGCGCGCTTCCTGCCGCTGGACATGACCAAGCGTGACCCGGGCGCTGCCCGCGACTCCTACAACGAGTTCGCCCAGCTGACCAGCCGCTATCCCAACAGCCGCTACGCGCCGGACGCCAAGCAGCGCATGATCTACCTGCGCAACCTGCTCGCGTCCTACGAGATTCACGTGGCCCACTACTACCTGACCCGTCAGGCCTACGTCGCCGCCGCCAACCGTGGGCGCTATGTGGTAGAAAACTTCCAGGAAACCCCTTCCGTGGGTGACGGCCTGGCGGTGATGACCGAGGCTTACCAGCGCCTGCACCTGGACGCCCTGGCGACCACCAGCCTGGAAACCCTGAAGCTCAACTACCCCGATCACCCAAGCCTGAAAGACGGCCAATTCGTGCCTCAGGTTGCCGAAGCCGACAACCGTTCGTGGCTGAGCAAGTACACCTTGGGCCTGATCGAGTCGCGCCCACCGTTGCCGCCGGGCGAAACCCGCGCCAACCAGGACGTGATGAAGCAGTACCAGGACGCCAAAGAAGCGATTCCTTCGGACCTCAAGCCGCATGACGAAAACGGCGACGTGATTGAAGAAGAAGCGCCACAGGCCCTTGGCAACAACGAAGACCGCTCGTGGTTCAGCTACATGACCTTCGGCGTGTTCGACTGATCGTTCGACGCTACGTAAAAGGGAGCCCCGCGAGGCTCCCTTTTTCATGGCCGGTATTATTGCGCTGTGCGCCTGCCAAGACCTTGGCTAAACTGGCGCATTCCTTGTCGAGAAACTCCCATCATGGTTCGTCTACTGTTCTGGATTGCCGTTATTGCTGCCGCAGTATGGTTGTGGCGCAAATTCAAAAGCCCTGGCGTAGCACAGCAACGCTCCGGCGAATCCGAGGCCGCCTTGATGGTGCGCTGCGCCCACTGCGGCGTGCACTTGCCGCAGAACCGCGCACTCAGCTCGCGCCAAGCGTGGTACTGCACGCAGGCACACCTGGAACAAGGCCCGAAGTCTATCGAGCGTTGACCCGGCCTTGCGGCGCATAAGGCGCCGGGTCGATGATCGGTGTACGCCCCAGCAACAAGTCGGCAAATAACTGGCAGGAGGCCGGTGCCAGTACCAGGCCATTGCGGTAATGCCCGCAATTGAGCCACAGCCCTTTGAAGCCCTGGACCTCGCCGATGTAGGGAATGCCCTCGGGTGAGCCGGGCCGCAAACCGGCCCAATGGCCTACCACGTCGGCGCCCGCCAACGCGGGAATCAACGCCTCGGCTGAAGCCTTGAGGCTTTGCAGTGCCGACTCGGTTGGCGTCTTGTCGAAACCTTCATGCTCCAACGTGCTACCGATCAGAATATGCCCGTCACGCCGCGGGATCGCATAGCGCCCTTTGGCCAGGACCATGCTCGACAAGAAATCCGCCGCACATTTGTACAAAATCATTTGGCCCTTGACCGGCTCAACCGGCAACGACAAACCCAGCGTGCCGAGCAATTCCCCACTCCAGGCACCGGCAGCCAACACGACATGCTCACCCAGCACCGGCCCTGCCGCCGTGCGCACGCCCACCACGCTGTCACCGTCGAGAACAAACCCGTTCACCTCGCACTGCTCATGAACGGTTACGCCGGGCAGCGCCAACAACGCGGCTTTAAGCGCCTTGACCAAGCGCGGGTTACGCACATTGGCCACGCCGGCCATGTAGATCGCCTGAGAATACCCGCCACCCAGCACCGGCACCGCATCATGCACGGCGCGCACATCGACTTTGCTCAATGGCCGCCCCTCGCGGGCAGCCCATGCCAATGCCTCGGCTTCGTCAGCCAGGTCCAGCCAGTACAAGCCCGTGGTATGCACTTGCGGGTCCACGCCGGTGGCGGCGAATAACCGCTCAGCCAGTTGCGGGTAAAAATCCTGCGACCAATGAGCCAGCGCGGTAACCGCCGGGCTGTAGCGCCACGGGTACAACGGCGAAACAATCCCGCCGCCCGCCCAGGAAGACTCCTGCCCAAGCCCTGAACGCTCCAGCAGCACGACGGCCTGCCCTTGTGTGGCGAGGTTGAACGCGGTCAACAGCCCGATTACGCCACCACCGACAATCACCACTTGCTGTTGCTTAGCCATCATTTGATCCAGCCGATAAAAAGGAAAAAGCGCACCCGGCGCCCACTCATGCAGCACGCTCATCATTGCCCCCAACACGCTTTGCGCGACATGTCGGGCGCGGCGCCGAGGTTGCTGCGTACGCCCGCGCTGGTCAGGCTGAATTCACCGCACAGGTCGTCCGCCATGACTGAGCCGACGACGGGCGTAGCCACCAGGCTGAATGCCTGAAGGTTCGATGCAGCGCTGATTCTATAGCGATCAGTGCCCGCACTGACGCCGGTTGCATCAATAAAAGTGCCGTTGCGCGTGTAAAAACGCTCGAGGTACTGAGCTTGCTCGATCAATAACGCAACGATTTCTGCGCGATACACCTTTTTTACCTGACCGGTATACGCCGGGTAAGCGATCCCGGCCAGAAACGCGATAATCGCGACAGCCATCAACAACTCGATCAGGGTAAAAGCTTGGCAATCCTTGCCCATTGATACGTTCCTTATTGAAGTTGCCGCCATAAAACCCGACGAAATATCAGGCCTTCACCTTCCTCCACCCGCGCGTACAGCGTTTCCAGCACCGTGCGCGACTGACCACTGAGCCCCACCGCCGTCACGCGGTAAACCGTTGCACTTGTTTCAGCGGGCAAACCCGCCAGCCCCACCGCCAAACCCAGCGATTGCACGCCATACAGGCCATTCTTCGAGCCAACCCACATCACTGCTGACACAGGGTTTGCCCCGGCACCCGCCACCGAAGACGATTCCAGCGGCGGCGCACACAGGCTCACCGACGAGCACACAGGCAACGCGCCTCCCGCCCGATGAACAATCGACTCGCCAAGCCTCAGAGCGCTCTCGGCGCTTTGAAATGATTGATTTCGATGCCACAGGCTTCCGGCGATCTTTTGCTGGGACACCGCCCCTTGCATCGATGCCAAGCCGATCAGTGATAACACCAACAGAAACACCAGGCTGATCACTAGGACCATGCCTGTCTGCCGCCGGTAATAACCGCCAAAACGTGCCATGGTCGCCTTACCCCAACCGGTTACGCAGCGCCGCCACGACGCTGTAGGCCTGGTTTTTCACGCGCCCGGTCGGGTCCAGCAGCGTCATCTGGATACGCACACTGCGTATCAGCGATTCGTCAGCGGGGCTGGCGTCGTAGCGCACCACGCGCGTCGAGCCTTGCCGGGCCGCCACACCGAAACTGATGTCAAACGCCTGCACGTTATCCACCAGCACGGTCTTGGCCGGCGCTGCAGGCGTGCTGACCTTCAACTGCTGCGTTTCAAAGGTATAAGTGAGCTGGCGTATTGCAAAAAGCGTCTGCCCGGGCGCGGCCGGTGGCGAGCGGCCCACATAGGCTTGAGCGCTGCCCGTGCAGTCGGACAGTACCGTCCAGTCAGGCTTGCCACCCTCGCCCGCACCATCAACAGTCACCAGCGTCAGTGACCTGGAGCCGCCTGCAGCACTGGCGCTGACAGGCCGATCAAAGGCCGCCGGGGCGTTTTCGATGTAGGCCGTCGACAGGCAGCCAAACATGCCCGCCTGGCGAATATCCTGAATCATCTTGCCCAGTACAAACCGCGCATCATCCTGCAGCAACATGGCGGCCTGCTGGCTGGCTTGCGTGGTTCGAGCGCTGATCGCCACCTGGCTGACGCCGAGTATCAGCACCCAGCCGACGGCCAATGCGAGCAACAACTCCAGCAGACTGAACCCACGCGCACAGCGCTTCATCGCACCGCCCCTGTCTCGCTGGCAATGCGACTGGTGAGGGTGAAGGTTTCCCGTGCGCCTTCGGTGTGGGTGCCCCGGGCATCGTCCCAACTGATACTGACGGTTACCTCGCTGCCGCTGATCACCACGGCGCCTTTACCGCCCTCCCCGGCAAACCCGAGGATATTCGCTTCAAAATCATGCAGGTCCAGGTCTCGCACGCTGGCGGTCGCGTTACCGGGCGGCGCGTGCTCGGTTCGGCCCCATGAATAATCGGCGCCTGCGTTGGCGCGAACCCGGTCGAGCATGTCGTAGGCAATGAAACTCGCCTGGCTGATCATCCTTGAGCTGTCGGTGTACTTGAGCGCGTTGAGCTGGATCAGCGCCGCGCCCAGCAGGCCCACCGCCAGAATCAGCACGGCGACCAGCACCTCGATCAGGGTCATGCCGGATTGCGGGCGGTTCAAGAAGCGCGGGAAATTCAGGTTCTGGCAAGCAGGCATTACCGTCGTCATCCATGTCGAAGGCCGAAAAAAAAAGCAGGCAAACCCTGCTGTGCGACCCAAGACTAGCGCCGGTTTTGGACTCGCGCTGCTCCCGGAACAAAGGGAAATACTTTGGACATAAAGGCCATCACTCAGGCCTGGAAGGCGCGAGCTATACCTATGGCTGCCACCCGAAACACTCACCACGTCCACGGAGGGACAGCATATGACGCAACGAGGTTTTACCCTGATAGAACTGCTACTCAGCCTGGTCTTGAGCAGCATCCTGGCGCACTTGGCGGTGCCGAATTTTAGAGGCCTGCTGGATTCGCAACAGCGCCAGATTGCCGCCCAAGCGCTGGCCGGTGGGCTGCGTTACGCTCGCACCGAGGCCATTACACGCAATCGCGCAGTGGTCATTCATGCGCTGGGGGAGGACTGGAGCCTGGGATGGCGAGTGATACTCGACGTAAGCGGGCGCGGCCACTTGGACGACGACAACCCGGTACTGCTGGAGCGTCAGGACAGCGGGCGAGTGCCGATTGTGGGTAACGGGCCGGTCAAGAGCCAAGTGCGCTTCAGCGGGTTGGGCGAGCCGATATTTAACGCAGGCGGTTTTCGCGCAGGCACTGTGCATGTGTGTGACGCGGGCCAGGCGCAAAGCCGCTTCCAGGTGGTACTTGCGCCCAGCGGGCGCATCAGCCTGCGCAGTGAAATAACCGAGCAGGCCTTGTGCCGGGGTTCTGCCGGCACTGCAGGGCTTACAGCAACGAACGAACCCGCAGCTCTTTGGGCATCGAGAACGTGATGTTCTCTTCACGACCGGCCAACTCATCCGCGCCGGTGGCGCCCCACGCCTGCAATTGCTGGATAACGCCGCGTACCAGCACTTCCGGAGCCGAAGCGCCGGCGGTAATGCCGATACGCTCAACACCGTCAAACCAGCTGCGTTGCAGGTCTTCGGCACCGTCGATCAGGTACGCCGGGGTGGCCATGCGTTCAGCCAATTCGCGCAGGCGGTTGGAGTTGGAGCTGTTAGGGCTGCCGACCACCAACACCACGTCGCATTCGTTGGCCAGTTGCTTGACGGCGTCTTGACGGTTTTGCGTGGCGTAGCAGATGTCGTCTTTACGCGGGCCGCCAATCGCCGGAAAACGTGTGCGCAGCGCATCGATCACGCGGCTGGTGTCGTCCATCGACAAGGTGGTCTGCGTCACGAAGGCCAACCGCTCAGGGTTGTGCACCTGCAAGGCGGCGACGTCTTTTTCGTCTTCGACCAAGTAGATGGCGCCGCCATTGGTGCCGTCATACTGGCCCATGGTGCCTTCGACTTCCGGGTGGCCAGCATGGCCGATCAGGATACATTCACGGCCGTCGCGGCTGTAACGCGCGACTTCGATGTGCACCTTGGTGACCAGCGGGCAGGTGGCGTCGAATACTTTGAGGCCACGGCCGGCCGCTTCGGTACGCACGGCCTGGGAAACACCGTGAGCGCTGAAGATGACGATAACGTCGTCTGGCACTTGCTCGAGTTCTTCTACAAAAATCGCGCCGCGCGCGCGCAGGTCTTCGACCACAAACTTGTTGTGGACGACTTCGTGGCGCACGTAAATCGGCGGCCCGAAAACTTCCAGGGCGCGGTTGACGATTTCAATCGCCCGGTCCACACCGGCGCAGAAGCCACGGGGGTTGGCGAGTTTGATTTGCATGCTGTGCCTCGTGCCTTGCAGGGCTGGAAATTGGATCGTGCAGGAGCCGGTGGCGTCAATCAGAGCGCTTTAACGTCGAAGATTTCAACGTCAAACGTCAAGGTTTTACCGGCCAACGGGTGGTTGAAGTCGATGGTCACTTGCGCGTCATCGAAGGTTTTAACCACTCCCGGCAGTTCAGTATTCGCCGCATCGTTGAAAATCACCAGCAAGCCTTCCGACAGCTCCATGTCCTGGAACTGCGAACGCGGGATGATCTGCACGTTTTGCGGGTTAGGCTGGCCAAAGGCGTTTTCCGGCAGAATCTGCAGGGTACGCTTGTCGCCCGCCTTGAAACCAAACAGCGCCGCTTCAAAACCCGGCAGCAGGTTGCCATCGCCGACCTTGAAGGTCGCCGGGGCTTTGTCGAACGTACTGTCGACCGTGTCGCCGTTCTCGAGGCGCAATGCGAAGTGCAAAGTGACTTCCGTGTTCTGGCCGATGCGTTGCTCAGCCAATACCTGATCAGTCATTGACGGTCTCTCCGGTTTTCTTGCTTTTGAACATGTCCAACGCCAGCATGATTGCACCGACGGTGATGGCGCTGTCGGCAAAGTTGAACGCCGGGAAGTACCAGCGGTTTTGCCAATGCACCAGGATAAAGTCGATCACATGGCCCAAGGCGATGCGGTCGTACAAGTTGCCCAGCGCGCCGCCCAGCACCAGTGCCAAGGCGATGGCCAGCCAGGTGTCATCGCGGCCCAGGCGTTTAAGCCAGACCACTAGCACCGCACTGACCACCACAGCGATCAAGGCGAACAGCCAGCGCTGCCAGCCGCCGCCATCAGCGAGGAAGCTGAAAGCGGCGCCGGTGTTGTAGGCCAGGGTCCAGCTGAAGTAGTCAGGTATGACCACAATCTGCTGGTACATCTGTAAGGCGCCTTCGAAGTGAGCCTTGCTGAGCTGGTCAATGACCAGCACCAGCACGCTCAGTACGAGCCAGCCCAGACGTCCGAAACGGCTGGAAGCGTTAGGCATAGTGGCGAACCTCACCGGCACCGCTGATGTTGTCGACGCAACGACCGCAGATTTCCGGATGCTCAGGGTTCACGCCAACGTCTTCACGGCAGTGCCAGCAACGGGCGCACTTGGGGAAGGCCGACTTGACCACTTGCAGCTTGAGACCCGGTACTTCGGTCGCCACGGCATCCGCTGGAGCCTGGGCAAACGGTGCCAGGCTGGCGGTGGAAGTAATCAGCACAAAGCGCAGTTCGTTGCTCAGCTTGGCCAGGTCGGCAGTCAGGCCTTCTTCGGCAAACAGCGTGACTTCGGCCTGGAGGTTGCCACCCACGGCCTTGGCCGCGCGCTGAACTTCCAGCTCCTTGTTCACTGCCACTTTCACGGCCATAACGCCTTCCCAGTACTCGCGGCCCAGTTCGAAGTCAGCCGGCAGTTCGGTCAGGCCTTCGTACCAGGTGTTGAGCATCACCGATTCGTTACGCTCACCCGGCAGGTATTCCCATAGTTCGTCAGCGGTGAAGGCCAGGATCGGCGCGATCCAGCGCACCAGCGCTTCGCTGATGTGGTACAGCGCGGTTTGCGCCGAGCGGCGTGCCTTGCTGTTGGCGGCGGTGGTGTACTGGCGATCCTTGATGATGTCGAGGTAGAAACCACCCAGCTCCTGCACACAGAAGTTGTGGATCTTCGAGTAAACGTTCCAGAAACGGTATTCGCCGTAGTGTTCCTGCAACTCGCGCTGCAGCAACAGGGTACGGTCCACGGCCCAACGGTCGAGGGCGAGCATGTCCTCGGCTGGCAGGATGTCGGTGGCCGGGTTGAAACCGGTCAGGTTCGACAGCATGAAGCGTGCGGTATTGCGGATTCGACGGTAGGCGTCGGCACTGCGCGCGAGGATCTGGTCCGACACGGCGATTTCGCCCGAGTAATCGGTCGAAGCCACCCACAGACGCATGATGTCGGCGCCCAAGGTGTCGTTGATCTTTTTCGGCTCGATCACGTTTTTCAGCGACTTCGACATTTTGCGGCCCGTCTCGTCGACGGTAAAACCGTGGGTCAGCAGTTCGCGGTACGGCGCGTGGTCGTCGATGGCGCAACCGGTCAGCAACGAGGAGTGGAACCAGCCACGGTGTTGGTCGGAGCCTTCCAGGTACAGGTCGGCACGCGGGCCGGTCTGGTGGCCCATCGGGTGCGAACCGCGCAGCACGTGCCAATGGGTGGTGCCCGAGTCAAACCACACGTCGAGGGTGTCGCTGATCTTGTCGTACAGCGGCGCTTCGTCGCCCAGCAGCTCGGCGGCGTCCAGCTTGAACCAGGCTTCGATGCCTTCCTGTTCAACGCGCTGGGCCACCACTTCCATCAGTTCGACGGTACGCGGGTGCAGCTCGCCGCTTTCCTTGTTCAGGAAGAACGGGATCGGCACGCCCCAGTTGCGCTGGCGCGAGATGCACCAGTCCGGGCGGTTGGCGATCATCGAGTGCAGGCGCGCCTGGCCCCAGGCCGGCACGAACTTGGTCTCTTCGATGGCTTTGATCGCACGGTTACGCAGGGTTTCGCCGCTGGCCGGCTCTTTGTCCATGCCGATAAACCACTGCGCAGTCGCGCGGTAGATCAGCGGGCTCTTGTGGCGCCAGCAATGCATGTAGCTGTGCTGGATGGTGGCGGTTTGCATCAGCGCACCGACTTCACGCAGCTTTTCGATGATCGCAGGGTCAGCCTTGAAGATGAACTGCCCGCCGAAGAACTCCAGCGACGGCACATAAACGCCGTTGCTTTGCACCGGGTTGATGATGTCGTCGTTGACCAGACCGTACTTCTTGCAGATCACAAAGTCGTCCACGCCATACGCGGGCGAGCAGTGAACCACGCCGGTGCCGGAACCCAGCTCAACGTAGTCAGCCAGGTACACCGGTGACAGGCGGTCATAGAACGGGTGACGGAAGTTGATCAGTTCCAGCGCCGTGCCGGTGGTGGTGGCGATCACCGAACCTTGCAGTTCGTAGCGCGCCAGGCAAGCTTCGACCATTTCCTCGGCCAGCACCAGCAGGCGATCACCGACGTCTACCAGCGCGTAGGTGAATTCCGGGTGCACGTTCAGCGCCTGGTTGGCGGGGATGGTCCACGGAGTGGTGGTCCAGATCACGATCGCCGCCGGTTTGCTCAGGCTTGCCAGGCCAAAGGCCTCGGCCAGCTTGGCGTCGTCGGCGATCGGGAAGGCCACGTCGATGGTCGAGGACTTTTTGTCTTCGTACTCGACTTCCGCTTCAGCCAATGCCGAACCGCAATCGAAACACCAGTTCACAGGCTTGAGGCCTTTGAACACAAAACCGCCTTTGACGATTTCGGCCAAGGCGCGGATTTCACCGGCCTCGTTGGTAAAGTTCATGGTCTTGTACGGGTTGTCCCATTCGCCCAACACACCCAGGCGGATGAACTCGGACTTCTGCCCTTCGATCTGCTCGGTGGCGTAGGCACGGCACAGTTCGCGGGTTTTATCCGCGCCCAGGTTCTTGCCGTAGGTCACTTCGACCTTGTGTTCGATCGGCAGGCCGTGGCAGTCCCAACCCGGCACATACGGCGCGTCGAAACCCGACAGGGTTTTGGAGCGCAGGATCATGTCCTTGAGAATTTTGTTCAGCGCATGACCGATGTGAATCGTGCCGTTGGCATAAGGAGGGCCGTCGTGCAGCACGAATTTCGGACGATCCTTGCCAATTTCGCGCAACTTTCCGTACAGGCCAATACTGTCCCAGCGCTGCAGGATCTGCGGTTCGCGCTGTGGCAGGCCGGCCTTCATTGGGAAGGCGGTGTCCGGAAGGTTTAGCGTGGCTTTATAGTCGGTCATTTAAGGCTCTTCGGTTAGCGATGGGCGCTAGGTGCGGCTAGTGCACGGGCGGCGGCGACATCCGCATTGATCGCCGTTTTCAACGCCTCAAGCGAGGCGAAACGCTGCTCTTCACGCAGCTTCTGGTGGAAAACCACCGTCAAACGCCGGTCATACAAGTCACCGGCAAAATCCAAAAGGTGAACTTCCAGGTGGGCCTTGCCATCACCTGCAACCGTGGGCCTGACGCCTATGTTGGCGACTCCCGGCCACGGCTGGCCGTCGATGTCGACACTCACCAGGTAAACCCCGGTCAGTGGCACACGGCGGCGCTTGAGTTGCACGTTGGCGGTTGGCGTGCCCAATTGGCGCGCCAGCTTCTGGCCGTGCAGTACCCGCCCGGCAATGCGGAACGGGCGACCGAGCAAACGCTCGGCCAAGGCGAAGTCGGCGGCGGCCAGGGCGTTACGCACCTGGGTGCTGCTCACGCGCAGGCCGTCCAGTTCGACGGTTTGCGCGGCTTCGACGGTAAAACCCTGGTTGACGCCGGCGTGTTGCAGGAAATCGAAATCGCCAACGCGGTCGCAACCAAAACGGAAGTCGTCGCCGACTTCCAGGTGCTGCACGCCCAGGCCATCGACCAGGATACGGTCGACGAACTCGGCGGCGCTGAGGCTTTGCAAACGCTGGTTAAAGGCCAGGCACAGGACACGGTCCACGCCCTCTTCAGCCAGCAGTTGCAGCTTGTCCCGCAGGCGGGCCAGCCGCGCCGGCGCCGTTTGCGGGGTGAAAAATTCCCGCGGCTGTGGCTCAAAAATCACCACGCAGCTGGGCACACCCAACTCGACCGCTCGTTCGCGCAACCGGGCCAGAATAGCCTGGTGGCCACGGTGAACACCGTCAAAGTTGCCAATAGTGGCGACGCAGCCCCGATGCTGGGGGCGCAGGTTGTGGAGACCTCGAACCAGCTGCATAACGCGCTTCTTGCTCATAAAGTGGTCGATTATAACCACACCCGGCCTCGGACGACAGGCAACAGCGCAGGCCAAATCGATCGAATCGATAAAACAACCGTTTTATCGCGGCAAAGTGGCTAACTCAGCGACTTGCGATTGAAATCGCGCAGGCGAAAACCTTGCAGCAGCAGCATCCCGAAGTACACCACCACACCTGCAACCACCAATACGCCAAGGCGCATGAAGCGCTCAAGCATGTGGCCTTCATCCCACGCGGGCATAAAATGCATCAGCACCAGCAAGACCGCCGACATCGCCGCCACCGCCACCAACAGCTTCAGCGCAAACAGGCCCCAGCCTGGCTGCGGCTGGAACATCTGTTGCTTACGCAGTTGATAAAACAGCAGGCCCGCGTTGATGCACGCGCCGGCACTGATGGCCAGCGCCAGCCCGGCATGCGCCAGTGGGCCGATAAACACCAGGTTGAGCAGTTGCGTGACGATCAGTGTGAAGACCGCAATTTTGACCGGCGTGCGGATGTTTTGCTGGGCGTAGAACCCCGGCGCCAGCACTTTGATCACGATAATGCCGAGCAGGCCGAGGGAGTAAGCCACCAGCGCGTGCTGGGTCATCAAGGCGTCGTGCGCATCAAATTGGCCGTATTGGAACAGCGAGACGGTCAGCGGCTCGGCCAAAATCCCCAAGGCAAGGGAACACGGCAGCACCAGCACAAAGCACAGGCGCAGGCCCCAATCGAGAATGCGCGAGTACTCCTGGCGATCCTTGCTGGCGTAGGTACGCGCCAGCGTTGGCAGCAAAATCGTGCCCAAGGCGACACCGAGCACGCCGGAGGGCAATTCCATCAGGCGATCGGCGTAGTACATCCACGACACTGAGCCCGAGACCAGCAGCGAGGCGAACGCGGTGTTGATGATCAGCGAAATCTGGCTGACCGAAACGCCGAGTATCGCCGGCAGCATGTTGCGCATCACGCGCCACACACCGGTGTCGGCCAGGTTCAGGCGCGGCAGCACGAGCATGCCGATCTTTTTCAGGTGTGGCAGTTGGTAGAGCAATTGCGCCAAACCGCCGGCCAGCACCGCCCAGCCCAGGGCCATCACCGGCGGATCGAAATACGGCGTGAGGAACAGCGCAAAAATAATCATGCTGACGTTGAGCAGCGTCGGCACGAAGGCCGGCACCGAAAAGCGGTTCCAGGTGTTAAGAATCGCGCCCGCCAGCGACGACAGGGAAATCAGCAATATATAAGGAAAGGTCACACGCAACAGGTCGGTGGTCAGTGCGAATTTTTCCGGGGTATTCGCAAAACCCGGCGCCGTCGCCCAGATCACCCATGGCGCAGCGAGCATGCCAACCAGGGTCACCAGCATCAGCACCAGGGTCAGCAGGCCCGAAACATAGGCAATAAACGTGCGCGTGGCCTCCTCGCCCTGCTGGGTTTTGTATTCGGCCAGGATCGGCACAAAGGCTTGGGAAAATGCGCCCTCGGCGAAGATCCGCCGCAGCAGATTGGGCAGTTTAAAGGCTATAAAGAACGCATCCGTGGCCATGCTGGCGCCAAAAATGCGCGCCAGCAGGGTGTCGCGCACGAACCCCAAAACCCTTGAGATCATCGTGATAGAGCTGACGGCAGCCAACGATTTGAGCAGATTCATTGAAAGAGTTTGCGCCTATAGATAAAGAGCAGGCGAACAAAGCGCCCACTTATGCGATACTGCGCGCCTGCAACAGCACAGAGCCAAAGCTCGCGAGTTTACAGGTCAAGCGCCGGAAATAAATCACCCGCCTCTTCAGATCGACCACTCAGCAGTTCGCATCAGCCGCTCTTGACAACCCATCAAGTCATCGGCATGATTCGCGGCCTATTTTGTTTGCTATTTCCTAAAAAGTCTTTCGAGGAGCTCGACGGTGGCCAACACACCTTCCGCCAAAAAACGTGCAAAACAGGCTGAGAAGCGTCGCAGCCACAACGCCAGCCTGCGTTCCATGGTTCGTACCTACATCAAGAATGTAGTTAAAGCCATCGACACCAAAGACGCTGAAAAAGCCCAAGCTGCTTACGTTCTGGCCGTGCCAGTTATCGACCGTATGGCTGATAAAGGCATCATCCACAAGAACAAGGCCGCTCGTCATAAGAGCCGCCTGAATGGCCACATCAAGGCTCTGAACGTCGCTGCAGCAGCCTAAGTGGTAAAAACTGCAACGTAGCTCAGGTTACGTAACAGTTAAGAAATGCCCCGTACCGAAAGGTCCGGGGCATTTTTGTTTTCTGGAATGCACAGAACCAAATCTGTCAGAGGGCTATTTTCAAACAAAAAAAAAGCCCCGAACCAGTCGGGGCGTTTTTTCTACCTATTGATCAAACCACAATCAATGGTGATGACCACCTTCACCGTGGACGTGGCCGTGAGCTACTTCTTCTTGGGAAGCGTCACGAATGGCGACGATCTTCACTTGGAAGTTCAGGCGCTGGCCAGCCAGAGGGTGGTTGCCGTCGACAGTAACGTCGTCGCCGTCCAGATCACGGATAGTAACGATCTGCATTTGGCCGTCCGGCGCAGAAGCGTGGAACTGCATGCCGACTTCCAGCTCATCAACGCCTTCGAACATGCTGCGGCTCAAGGTGCTGACCAGTTCGGCGGAGTATTCGCCGTAGGCATCTTCAGGTTCTACGGCGACGGTCAGTTCATCACCGACGCTCTTGCCTTCCAGCGCCTTCTCCAGGCCTGGGATGATGTTACCTGCGCCTTGCAGGTAGACCAGCGGCGCGCCGCCGGCGGAGCTGTCGATGACCTCACCAGCGTCGTTGGTCAGGGTATAGTCGATGGAGACAGCCTTGTTAGCGGCGATCGTCATGGGGCGAGACCTTTTGCATAAGAATGAAGAACGGACAAGTTTAAACAAGGATTTGCCCGAAAGCGAACAGAACCCGGACAGACGGAGCCGATCAACGGCATCCTTGATCACTGGATTCCACCAGGACTTTGCGCTGCACTGGGTTGTCGAACTGTCCTGCGGGCACACTCAGCACCTGCGTCACCAGCCGCCATGGCAGTCGCGTGCGTGGGTGCTCGATGCGGCGCAACGCCTTGAAAAAATAGGCCAAGCCTTTGCTTGCGGCTGGTGTGCGCAAGTTCGCGAATAACGATAACCTTGGCACCTGATTCCCGGTAGGCGCTCAGCCATAGGGCACCACCGAAGCCATGCACCTCCAGAGAATTCGCATGCAAACTTTTTTTATCGCGCCCACCGATTTTGGTGTGGGTCTGACCTCCATCAGCCTTGGGCTGGTGCGTACACTTGAACGGGCCGGGCTGAAAGTCGGCTTCTTCAAACCGATTGCCCAGCCACACCCCGGCGACACCGGCCCCGAACGCTCCACCGAACTGGTGGCGCGCACCCACGGCTTGAAGCCGCCGCAGCCATTGGGCCTGGCCCATGTGGAGCGGATGCTCGGCGACGGCCAGCTCGACGAACTGCTCGAAGAAATCATCACCCTGTATCAGCAAGCCGCCGTGGGCAAAGACGTGCTGATTGTTGAAGGCATGGTGCCAACCCGTAGCGCCAGCTACGCGGCGCGGGTCAACCTGCACCTGGCCAAGAGCCTCGACGCGGAAGTTATCCTGGTGTCGGCGCCGGAAAACGAAGTACTCACAGAGTTATCAGGCCGCGTGGAGTTGCAGGCGCAACTGTTCGGCGGCCCGAAAGACCCGAAAGTACTCGGTGTAATTCTGAATAAAGTGCGCACCGACGAAAGCATGGAGGCGTTCTCGGCGCGGCTAAAAGAACATTCGCCGTTGTTGCGCAGCGGTGATTTCCGCCTGCTCGGCTGTATTCCCTACCAGCCCGAACTCAACGCGCCGCGCACTCGCGATGTGGCCGACCTGATGGGCGCGCAAATTCTCAACGCCGGTGACTACGAAAGCCGGCGCATGAGCAAAATCATCATCTGCGCGCGCACCATGCGTAACACCGTGGAGCTGCTCAAGCCCGGCGTGCTGGTAGTGACGCCGGGCGACCGCGACGACATCATCCTCGCCGTCAGCCTGGCCGCGATCAACGGTGTGCCGCTGGCCGGTTTGCTGCTTACCAGCGACACCCTGCCCGACCCGCGCATCATGGATTTGTGCCGGGGTGCGTTCCAGGCCGGCCTGCCGGTGCTGTCGGTGAGCACCGGCTCGTACGACACGGCGAACCAGCTCAACGGCCTGAACAAAGAAATCCCGATTGATGACCGCGAGCGCGCAGAAATCATCACCGACTTCGTCGCCAGCCACCTCGACGCCCGCTGGCTGCACCAACGCTGCGGCACACCACGCGAAATGCGCCTGTCGCCGGCGGTATTCCGCTACCAGTTGATCCAACGCGCTCAGGCCGCCAACAAGCGCATTGTGCTGCCCGAAGGCAGTGAGCCGCTGACCGTGCAAGCCGCCGCTATCTGCCAGGCGCGCGGCATTGCGCGCTGCGTGCTGCTGGCCAAACCTGCGGATGTGGAGGCGGTCGCCCGCGCACACGGCATCGAATTGCCCGACGGCCTGGAGATTCTGGACCCGGACCTGATTCGCCAACGCTATGTCGAACCGATGGTCGCGCTGCGTAAAAGCAAGAGCCTGAATGCCCCCATGGCCGAGCAGCAACTGGAAGACACCGTGGTGATCGCCACGATGATGCTCGCCCTGGATGAAGTGGACGGCCTGGTCTCCGGGGTTATCCATTCCACCGCGAACACCATCCGCCCAGCCCTGCAGTTGATCAAAACGGCGCCGGGCTGCACGTTGGTGTCGTCGGTATTTTTCATGCTGTTCCCCGAGCAGGTGCTGGTCTACGGCGACTGCGTGATGAACCCGCACCCAAGCGCTGCGGAACTGGCGGAAATCGCCCTGCAAAGCGCCGACTCGGCCGCGGCATTCGGCATCACCCCACGCGTGGCGATGATCAGCTACTCCAGCGGCGACTCGGCCAGCGGTGAGGAAGTCGAAAAAGTTCGCGAAGCCACCCTGCTCGCCCAAGAGCAACAAAGCTCGCTGCTGATCGACGGGCCGTTGCAGTACGACGCCGCCGCCAACGAAACCGTCGCCCGGCAATTAGCGCCCAACAGCCAGGTTGCCGGCAAGGCCACGGTGTTTGTGTTCCCCGACCTGAACACCGGCAACACCACGCATAAAGCCGTGCAACGCAGCGCCGATTGCGTGAGCCTTGGGCCAATGCTGCAAGGCCTGCGCAAACCGGTGAACGACCTGCCGCGCGGCGCTCAGGTCGACGACATCGTGTACACCATCGCGTTGACCGCGATCCAAGCCGCCAACCGACCTATGGAGATCTAAATGCTGGGTTTTCTGCCTGCCGCCGTGCGCGGGGTGATCGCGTCCCTGTTACTGGCGCTGAACACGATCCTTTTATGTTCGTTTCTGTTTATCGTCGCGCTGTTCAAGGCGCTGCCGTTCGCCAAACGTTTCAGCGAATGGCTGATGAACCACACCCACGAAGCCTGGGTGACCAATAACAAAGGCTGGATGAACCTGGTACGGCGCACGCGCTGGCACCTGACCGGCCTTGAAGGCCTGGACTATGAGCACTCCTACCTGGTGACCAGTAACCACCAGAGCTGGGTCGACATCATGGTGCTGCAATACGTGCTCAACCGACGCATTCGCCCGCTGAAGTTCTTCCTCAAGCAGGAACTGATCTGGGTGCCGGTGATTGGCCTGGCGTGGTGGGCCTTGGGTTTCCCGTTCATGAAGCGCTACACCAAAGCCTACCTGGAGAAACACCCGGAGAAAAAAGGCAAAGACTTGGCAACCACCCGCAAAACCTGTGCGAAGTTTCGCGACAACCCGGTGGGCATTTTCAACTTTGCTGAAGGCACGCGGTTTACGCCGGGCAAACATGCCCAGCAGAAATCGCCGTTTCGCTATCTGCTCAAGCCCAAGGCCGGTGGCATCGCGTTTGTGCTGGATGCCATGGGCGAGCAATTGAAGTCACTGGTCAACGTGACCATCCACTACCCTGCCGGGCGCCCCGGCTATTGGGATTTGCTCTGCGGGAATGTGAAGGACGTGGTGGTGCACTTTGAAGAGGTGCAGATTCCGGCCGAATTTATCGGCAAGAATTATGAGCAGGATGGCGAGTATCGGTTGGCGTTCCAGGGCTGGATCAACCGGCTGTGGGAAGACAAGGACGAATTGCTCGCCAAATTGCACACAGATTATCCCGCCAGTCACTGATCAAAATGTGGGAGCGGGCTTGCTCGCTCCCACATTTGACCGAGTTGTTTTCAAGACCCCATAAAAAAGCCCGCCAACGTGGCGGGCTTTTTTGTGCGCGTAAAGCTTAGATCGCGCCGCGCTGACGCAGCAGCTCCAGCACTTGCTTGACGCTGTCTTCCAGCGACAGGGCCTGGGTGTCGATCACCAAGTCGGCATTCAACGGCACGTCGTACGGGAAGGACTCGCCAGGGATGTTATCCCCACCGGCGGCGTACAAACCTTGCGGGTCGCGTTCAGCGCACACCAGTGGCGATGCCTGCACGTAAACCGTGAGCAGGCGGTCGGCACCGATCAGCGCCTTGGCCTGTTCGCGGCCTTCGGCATCCGGCGCGACGAAGGCGGCCAGAGTCAGCAAGCCAGCTTCGTTGAACTGACGCGCAACGTGAGCGGCACGCCGCCAGTTTTCGGTGCGCCCGGCACGGTCCTGCGGCAACCCTTTGTTGAGGTCGTGACGCAGGTTCTGGCCGTCGAGTACAAACACCGCACGGCCCATGTCGAACAGTTTGCGCTCAACCGCGTAGGCCAAGGTGCTTTTGCCGGCGCCCGACAGGCCGCTGAACAACACGGTGGCCGGCTGCTGGCCGAAGCGCTGGGCGCGTTCTTCGGTGCCTACATGGGCAAGGCTGCCGTGTTGCGCAGCGCCGCCATGGTTGACCGGAGGCGCGATGATCATGCCCGCAGCCACAGTGCCATTGGTCAGGCGGTCGATGACGATAAACGCACCGGTGGTGCGGTTGCTGTCGTAACCGTCCAGCGCGATGGCCGCGTCGAGGCTGACTTTGACCCGGCCTATCTCGTTCAACTGTAAAGAGCTTGCCGGGCCTTCGGCCAGGGTGTTCACGTCCACACGGTGCACGATGCTGGTGATGGAACCCGGCACGTAGCTGGTGGCACGTTTGATGTCGTATTTCTTGCCCGGCAGCATCGGTTCTTCGGCCATCCACACCAGCATGGCGTCGAAGGCGTCGGTCACTTGCGGCACGTTATCGGCATGCACCAGCAGGTCGCCACGCGAGATGTCGATCTCGTCTTCCATGGTCAGGGTCACGGCCTGGCCAGGGCCTGCTTGCTCCAACTCACCGTCGAAGGTGACGATGGATTTGACGCGGCTGCTCTTGCCCGACGGCAGCACCACAACTTCGTCGCCCTTGTGCACGATGCCGCTGGCGAGGGTGCCGGCAAAACCACGGAAGTTCAGGTTCGGACGGTTGACGTACTGCACCGGAAAACGCAGATCGGTGTAGTTGCGGTCGTTGGCGATCTCGACGGTTTCGAGAATCTCCATCAGCGACTGGCCGGTGTACCAGGGCGAACGCTCGCTCTTGTTCACCACGTTGTCGCCCTTGAGCGCCGACATCGGCACGAACGCCATGGTGCTCGGCTTGAACGCGATGCCGTCGGCGAACTTCAGGTAATCGGCCTTGATCTGCTCGAATACGCTTTGGTCAAAGCCATTGATGTCCATCTTGTTGACGGCCACCACGATGTGCTTGATGCCCAGCAACGAGGCGATAAAGCTGTGGCGACGGGTCTGGGTCTGCACGCCGTAGCGCGCGTCGATCAGAATAATCGCCAGGTCACAGGTAGACGCGCCGGTGGCCATGTTGCGGGTGTACTGCTCATGGCCAGGGGTATCGGCAATGATGAATTTGCGTTTGGCGGTAGAGAAGTAGCGGTAGGCAACATCAATGGTGATGCCCTGCTCGCGCTCGGCCTGCAGGCCGTCGACCAGCAAGGCCAGGTCGATGTCATCGCCGGTGGTGCCGGATTTTTTCGAATCGCGGGTGATGGCTTCCAGGTGATCTTCGTAGATCATCTTGGAGTCGTGCAACAGGCGCCCGATCAGGGTGCTCTTGCCGTCGTCGACGTTGCCGCAGGTCAGGAAGCGCAACATTTCCTTGCGCTCGTGCTGGCCCAGGTAGGCGAGGATGTCCTCGCTGATCAAATCAGATACGTGCGACATGACAGCCCCTTAGAAATAGCCTTGACGTTTTTTATCTTCCATCGAGCCTGCGCCATCGTGGTCGATGACACGGCCCTGGCGCTCGGAAGTTCGCGTCAGGAGCATTTCCTGAATGATGTCCGTCAGCGTCTCGGCTTCGGACTCCACCGCGCCCGTCAACGGGTAGCAGCCAAGGGTACGGAAACGTACTTTCTTTTTGACGATGCGGGCTTTGTCTTCGTCGGACAAGTGCTCGAGGATGCGGTCGTCGTCGATCATGATCAACGTGCCGTTCTTCTCGATCACGTCGCGTTCGGCGGCAAAGTACAGCGGCACGATCGGGATGCCTTCCAGATAGATGTACTGCCAGATGTCCAGCTCGGTCCAGTTGGACAGCGGGAACACGCGGATCGACTCACCCTTGTTGACGTTGCCGTTGTAGACGTTCCACAGTTCCGGGCGCTGGTTTTTCGGGTCCCAGCGGTGCTTGCTGTCGCGGAACGAGTACACGCGCTCTTTGGCGCGGGATTTCTCTTCATCGCGACGCGCACCACCAAACGCTGCGTCGAAACCATGCTTGTCCAACGCCTGCTTGAGGCCTTCGGTCTTCATGATGTCGGTGTGCTTGGCGCTGCCGTGGGTGAACGGGTTGATGTTCTGCGCCACGCCGTCCGGGTTGATGTGGGTGATCAGGTCCAGGCCGAGGTCTTCGACCATTTTGTCGCGGAACCTGTACATCTCCTGGAATTTCCAGCGGGTGTCGACGTGCATCACCGGGAACGGCAGTTTGCCCGGAAAAAAGGCCTTGCGCGCCAAGTGCAGCATCACGGCGGAGTCTTTACCGATCGAGTAGAGCATCACCGGGTTATCGAACTCGGCGGCGACCTCGCGGATGATGTGGATGCTTTCCGCCTCCAGCTGTTTCAGATGCGTCAGTTTGTCGACCATGGTTACTCACGGAAAAACGATCTTGTGGACGGCCAGCGGGCCGTGTTCGAGCGGGGCATGCTAGCACAGCACCTTCTTCTATTCAGGGAGCTGGCTAGATCGAAACGGTATATGAATATGCCCCGCAGTTTGGCCCTTGCGATCTATGAACGGCGGCCATTGTGGGAGGGGGCTTGCTCCCGAGGGCGGTGGTTCAGTCAATGAATGCGCTGAATGACACACTGCAATCGGGAGCAAGCCGCCTCCCACATTTTGCCCGGCGTTGCGGATCAGATCGGGTTCGGGCAGTCGATGAACAGATGTTCCAGGGCAAAACGCCGCGCCAGATATTCACCCAGCGCCTGCACGCCATAACGCTCGGTGGCGTGATGGCCGGCGGCGATAAAGCTGATGTCGTTTTCGCGCGCGCTGTGAAAGGTTTGCTCCGACGCCTCACCGCTCAGGTACAGGTCGACACCCGCTGCAATCGCCTGGTCTATGTAGCCCTGCCCGCCGCCGGTGCACCAGCCGACGCGGCGGATCATTTCGCTGCCTTCGATCAACAGCGGCTCGCGGCCCATTACGTCTTGCACCCGGCGTGCAAAATCGCGGGGTGACACAGGCTCGGCGAGGGAGCCGACCAAACCGACGATTTTCGGGTTGCCGGGGTCCAGCGGGCCTTCTACGGTGATGTCCAGTTGGCGCGCCAACTGCACGTTATTGCCCACGTCCGGGTGCAGGTCCAGTGGCAAGTGGTAGGCCAACAGGCTGATGTCGTGCTTGAGCAGGGTTTTCAGGCGGCGCTGTTTCATGCCGGTAATGCACGGGTTTTCGCCCTTCCAGAAATAACCGTGGTGCACCAGCACCAGGTCGGCCTGGGCTTCGACGGCGGCGTCCAGCAGAGCTTGGCTTGCGGTCACCCCGCTGACGATGCGCATCACTTGCGGGCGCCCTTCAACCTGCAGGCCATTGGGGCAATAATCGGCAATTTTTGCGCTGCCGAGGTAGCGGTCCGCTTCCTCGACGAGGGTGCTCAAAGCAACGGCCATAAAAGACTCCTAAATATCCCGTTCCGAGGCGCACGCAGCCTCGTATAATGCGCGACATTATGGGCGCTCTCCCGCCCCCTGCAACCTGTCAGGACTTACTTGATGCTCAAGGCACTGCGTTTTTTTGGATGGCCATTGTTGGCTGGCGTGCTGATCGCGACGTTGATTATTCAGCGTTATCCCCAGTGGGTGGGCTTGCCAAGCCTGGATGTGAACCTGCAACAGGCACCGCAAACCAGCTCGGTGGTGCAAGGCCCGGTGACCTATGCCGACGCGGTGGTGATCGCCGCCCCTGCCGTGGTCAACCTGTACACCACCAAGGTCATCAACAAACCGGCGCATCCGTTGTTTGAAGACCCACAGTTTCGCCGCTATTTTGGCGACAACGGGCCAAAGCAGCGCCGCATGGAGTCGAGCCTCGGTTCCGGTGTGATCATGAGCCCGGAGGGCTACATCCTCACCAACAACCACGTGACCACAGGCGCCGACCAAATTGTGGTGGCCCTGCGCGACGGCCGTGAAACCCTGGCACGCGTGGTCGGCAGTGACCCGGAAACCGACCTTGCGGTACTCAAAATTGATTTAAAAAGCCTGCCGTCGATCACCATCGGCCGCTCCGAAGGGCTGCGCGTGGGCGATGTGGCGCTGGCGATCGGTAACCCGTTCGGCGTCGGCCAAACCGTGACCATGGGCATTATCAGCGCCACCGGGCGTAATCAGCTGGGGCTTAACAGCTACGAAGACTTTATCCAGACCGATGCCGCGATCAACCCGGGTAACTCCGGCGGCGCGCTGGTGGATGCGAATGGCAACCTGACCGGGATCAACACGGCGATTTTCTCCAAATCCGGCGGTTCCCAAGGCATCGGCTTTGCGATCCCGGTGAAGCTGGCGATGGAAGTGATGAAATCGATCATCGAGCATGGCCAGGTGATTCGTGGCTGGCTCGGGATTGAAGTGCAGCCGCTGACCAAAGAGTTGGCCGAGTCGTTTGGCCTGACCGGACGCCCCGGCATCGTAGTGGCCGGGATCTTCCGCGACGGTCCGGCGCAGAAAGCCGGCCTGCAACTGGGTGACGTGATTCTGAGCATCAACGGCGAACCGGCAGGCGATGGCCGCAAGTCGATGAACCAGGTAGCGCGGATCAAACCGACCGATAAGGTCGCGATCCAGGTGATGCGCAACGGCAAAGAGATCAAGCTGATGGCCGAAATCGGCCTGCGCCCACCACCTGCGCCGGTGAAAGAAGAGGAATAAACCCGCTCAACTGGGTGCCCGTTCGCGGGCACCTGTAAGCTTATATTTCAAAGAGCAGCGATTCTCATTGGTCATGTTATATTGTTTCAATATAGACATTGGAACGCTCTATCATGCCGTCTCGAAGAATCGCACCCTTGGCTGGCCTGGCCTTGGGTTTACTGCTGGACCCTGCCTTTGCAGAAGAAAACACCGTAGAACTCGACACCATCAGCGTCACCAGCGACGCCTATGAGTCCGCCACCAGCCCGGTCAAAGGCTACCGCGCGACCCGCTCCGCCAGCGCGACCAAGACCGACACGGCGCTGCGCGACATCCCGCAATCGATCAGCGTGATTCCCGCCACGGTACTCAAAGACCTCGGCAGTACCAGTGTGGAGCGCGCCCTGGAGTTTGCTGGCGGCGTATCCAAGCAAAACAACTTCGGCGGCCTCACGCTCTACGAATACAGCGTGCGCGGCTTCACCACCTCAGAGTTCTATCAGGACGGTTTCAGCGCCAACCGTGGCTACCCAAGCACACCGGACGCGGCCAATATCGAGCGCATTGAAGTGCTCAAAGGCCCCGCGGCCAGTCTGTATGGGCGTGGCGATCCGGGCGGCACGGTGAATATCGTCACCAAGAAGCCTCAGCCGGATGCCTTTACCACCGTGCAAACCAGCGCTGGCAGTTGGGACCGCTACCGCACGGCGCTGGATGTGAACACGCCGCTGGACGCCGAGGGCCAAGTGCTGTCGCGGGTTAACCTGGCGGTGGAAGACAACCACAGCTTTCGCGATCACGTGGGCGCCAAGCGTGTGTTCGTCGCGCCGTCTTTCAGTTGGCAATTGAACCCGGATACCAGCCTGCTGGTGGAAAGCGAATTCGTGCGCCACAGCTCAACGTTCGACCGTGGCATCGTCGACGCCAGCGGTGTATCGCGCGCAACCTTCCTCGGCGAACCCAACGATGGCGACATCCGCAACCACAACAACCGCCTGCAAGCCGCCCTCGAACATCACCTTAACGACGCCTGGAAACTCCGCCTCGCCAGCCACTATAAACAGGGCAGCCTGTGGGGCGATGCCTCGGAAAACCGCGCGCTGAATGCCGACGGCCACACCGTCAACCGCCGCTACCGCGAACGCGCAACGGGCTGGCACGACAGCATTACCCAACTGGAATTGCGCGGCCTGTTTGACATTGGCAGTTGGCAGCATGAACTGCTGATCGGCACCGAATACGAGGACTACCGCAAGCAGGAGCGCGTCACCGCGATTGGCGGCAGCCCCTATGCCATCGACATTTACAACCCGGCTTACGGCCAGCCCAAACCCAACGGCGCGCGCTCCGGCACCGATTTCTTCGAGCAGGTGAAAAGCCAGGCGCTGAACCTGCAAGACCAGATCGTCTTCACCGACCGCCTGCGCGGTATGCTCGGCGCGCGGTTCGAGCATTTCGAGCAAAGCACCGATGACTTCACCCGTAACAACGCCAAGAGCCGGCAAACCCACGATGCGTTGACCCAACGCGCCGGTTTGCTCTACCAGCTCACGCCGCAGGTTGGCGTGTTCGCCAACGCGTCCACCTCATTCAAACCGAACAACGGCCTGGACGCCGCCGGCAAATCGTTCAAGCCCGAAGAAGGCGTGGGTTACGAAGTGGGTATCAAAACCGAGCTGTTCGACGACCGCCTCAGCGCCACCCTCGCCGCCTTCCATATCGAAAAGGAAAATGTGCTGGCGCTGGACCCGGCCACCGACACCAACCGCGCCATGGGCAAAGCGCGCAGCCAGGGTGTTGACCTGCAATTGAGCGGGCAACTGACCGATGCCATACGCGTCATCGGCGCGTTTGCCTACATCGACGCCGAAGTGACCAAAGGCGACAAGGCGATTCCAGCCGGCAGCCGGATTCTCGGCGTGG
Organism: Pseudomonas kitaguniensis; assembly: GCF_009296165.1. Taxonomy (GTDB): domain Bacteria; phylum Pseudomonadota; class Gammaproteobacteria; order Pseudomonadales; family Pseudomonadaceae; genus Aquipseudomonas; species Aquipseudomonas kitaguniensis. The sequence goes on from NZ_VUAZ01000162.1 coordinate 29,697, forward strand.
CCAAGCGCAGCGGCAGTCTGTTGGGTGTGTATGAGTTCCAGGAGGGGGCGTTACGCGGCTCGGACCTCGGCGCAGCGTTCACCTATGTGGGGGATCGCTCCGGCGAAGCAGGCGGCAGCTTCGAACTGCCGGCCTACCACACCGTCGATTTACTCGCGCATTACAAGGCCACGGAAAATGTCACCGTGGGCCTGAACCTCAACAACCTGTTCGATGAAAAGTACTACGAGCGCTCCTACAGCAATTACTGGGTCAACCCCGGAGAGCCGCGCAATTTCACCGTCAGTTTGACCCTCAACCTCTAACGCTCGCGCCTACAGTTGCTGCGGCGCGCGCTCGCACAGGGTGTTAAGCGCCGCAGCCCATTGCGGCGCATCGTTGAGGCACGGCACCAGTACCAGCTCCTCGCCCCCGGCTTCGCGGAACTGTTCCAGCCCGCGATCGCCAATCTCTTCCAGCGTCTCGATGCAGTCGGCAACAAACGCCGGGCACATCACCAGCAGCTTTTTCACGCCTTGCCCGGCCAGCGCTTCAAGGCTGGCTTCGGTGTAGGGTTCGATCCACTTGGCGCGGCCCAAACGCGATTGGAAGGCGACTGACCATTTACCGTCCGGCAAGCCCATGCGCGCGGCAAAGTCCCGGGCGACGCTGAAGCACTGCGCGCGATAGCACGTGGCAAGTACCTCAGGCGAGGCGTTCTTGCAGCAGTCGGCGTCCTTGAAACAGTGTTGGCCGGTCGGGTCGAGCTTCTTCAAGTGGCGCTCGGGCAGGCCGTGAAAACTCAGCAGCAAGTGATCAAAATCATCTTCTACGTACGGCTTGGCACTCGTGACCAACGCGTCGAGGTATTCCGGCTGATCGTAGAACGGTTGCAGGATCGAGAACTGCACATTGAGTTTCTTGTCACGCACCACACGCCTGGCTTCTTCAATCACGGTGGTCACGGTGCTGTCGGCAAACTGCGGGTACAGCGGCGCCAGGGTAATCTTTTGAATGCCTTGAGCGGCGAGCCGCGTGAGGGTCGTTTCAAGCGAAGGCTCGCCATAGCGCATGGCCAATTCGACCGGGCCGTGTGTCCATTGTGTGATCATCTGCTGTTGCAGGCGGCGGCTGAGCACCACCAGCGGCGAACCCTCGTCCCACCAGATCGACGCGTAGGCATGCGCCGACTGCTCGGGGCGCTTGATGCAAATCAGCGACACCAGCAAGCGGCGCACCGGCCAAGGCAGGTCGATCACGTAAGGGTCCATCAGGAACTGATTAAGGTAGCTGCGCACATCGGCCACCGAAGTGGATGCCGGTGAACCCAGGTTGACCAGTAACAACGCGTGATCAGTCATGCAACATCCTATCTTCAAAGGCGGCTGGATAAGTCTTCCAGGGCCGCGTGCAACTCAGTGAACTGAAAAGTGAAACCGGCGGCCTGCAGCCGTTCGGGAATTGCCTTCTGCCCGCCCAGTAACAAGCCGGACAATTCGCCCAGCCCCACCTTTAACGCAAACGCCGGCATTGGCATGAACGCGGGGCGGTGCAGCACGTGGCCGAGGGTTTTGGCGAACTCGCGGTTACGCACCGGGTGTGGCGCGCAGGCATTATAAGGACCGCGGGCATCAGCGTTGTGCAGAAGAAAATCAATCAGGGCGATTTGATCGTCGATATGCACCCAGGGCATCCACTGCCGACCGTTGCCAATCGGCCCGCCCAACCCCAGCTTGAACGGCAGCAACAGCCGCGACAAAAAGCCGCCCTTGGCCGACAGCACCAGGCCCGTGCGCACCAGCACCACCCGCACGCCCAATGCTTCGGCGCGCAGGGCGGTTTCTTCCCAGGCAATACACAACTGGCTGGGGAAATCGTCCTGTACCGGGCCACTGTCCTCGGTCAACTCGCGCTCGCCGCCGTCGCCGTACCAACCCACCGCAGAGCCGGAAATCAGCACCGCCGGTTTTTGCGCCAGGCCCTCCACCCAGGCCAGCAGGGTTTCGGTGTGGCCGATGCGGCTGCGCCACAACAGCGCCTTGCGCTTTTTGGTCCACGGGCGGTCGGCAATCGGCGCGCCAGCCAGGTTGATCACCGCGTCCACATTACCGGTCACGTCTTGCAAGCGGCCGACACCCTGCACCTGCGCACCGCACCAACGGGCGACAGTGTCTGGTTCACGGCTCCAAACGGTCAGGCGATGCCCTTGGGCAAGCCAATGCTGGCAGAGTTGGCGGCCGATCAGGCCTGTACCGCCGGTCAGCAAAATGTGCATGGGACGCTCCTCATGTAACGTTCGCCGCCCGTCACTGGTCTATTTTATAGGCAGGGATGATGCGTAATCGGGCGTGGTCTTGGTTTAAGCAACAGGTGCCTGCAGCACGTTCAAGCCTGCGCTTTAACCATAGGTCACGCTGTAAGAACAGGTACGCCAAAACTTATACTAAAAAACAATATTGTACAGCTATTGGTGTCGGCGTAGTCTGTACCCAACGGTAAAACGAGGCCTCCCATGACTGTTCCCATCGCGATCATCGGCACCGGCATCGCCGGTCTCTCCGCCGCCCGAGCGTTACAAGACGCGGGGCATGTGGTGCAACTCTTCGATAAAAGCCGCGGCAGTGGCGGCCGCATGTCCAGCAAGCGCAGTGACGCTGGCGCGCTCGACATGGGTGCGCAGTATTTCACCGCCCGCGACCGGCGCTTCGTCAACGAAGTGCAACGCTGGCAAAGCCACGGCTGGGCCGAACAGTGGAAGCCGCAGCTGTATAACTTCAAGTCCGGCCAACTCACGCCCTCCCCCGATGAACAGATCCGCTGGGTCGGCACGCCGCGCATGAGCGCAATCACCCGCGCGCTGCTCGATGACTTGCCGGTGACATTCGGTTGCCGCATCACCGATGTGTTCCAAGGCAAACAGCACTGGAACTTGCTGGACGCCGACGGCGGCAACCATGGCCCATTCAGCCACGTCATTATTGCCACCCCGGCGCCGCAAGCCACCGCGCTGCTGGCCGCCGCGCCCAAGCTTGCGAGCGCGCCGCCGGGGTAAAAATGGACCCGACGTGGGCCATCGCACTGGCCTTCGACAAACCCCTGGAGACGCCGATGGAAGGCTGCTTTGTGCAAGACAGCCCGCTCGACTGGCTGGCGCGCAACCGCAGCAAACCCGGGCGCGATGCAGCCCTGGACACGTGGGTGTTGCACGCCACGAGTGCATGGAGCAAGGCGCATCTCGACCTGCCTAAAGAAGCGGTGATCGAGCACCTGCACGGCGCCTTCGCAGAACTGTTGCACAGCGCCATGCCGGCGCCGTCCTTCAGCCTGGCGCATCGCTGGCTCTACGCACGGCCGTCCGGCGCGCATGAGTTCGGCGTGTTGGCCGACGCCGACCTGGGCCTTTACGTGTGCGGCGACTGGTGCCTCTCCGGCCGTGTCGAAGGCGCTTGGCTGAGCGGCCAGGAAGCCGCGCGCCGCTTAATCGAGAACCTGTAATGAATCAGATCAACCCAGCCAAATTGCTGCTGTCAAAGTGGACGGCAGCGCGCCCCAGCAACAAAGAGAAACATTTTTTGGTAACCGAGTTGTTTAGGGACGAAGAAGGCACCGTGCTTGAAATCGAGCTACAGGCCATTATGACCCGGCGCGCTGAACGCCTGGCGTGGCAAACCCTGCAAAACGACGACGACTGGCGAATCGGCTGGAAATAGCCCCCTCCGCAATTACTTGTACAAAATATTTGACTTGTACAGCATCAAACCTATGATGAGGTTAAGTTGTACAGAACTTGCAGTTTGTACAGGTATCTTGCAGAGGTTTGATCATGTCCGACACCGCAAAACCGAAGATCGCCATCAGCGCCTGCCTGCTGGGCGAGAACGTGCGCTTCAACGGCGGACATAAACAATCGCTGCTGTGCAGCCAAACCCTCGCCGACTATTTCGACTTTGTGCCGCTGTGCCCTGAAGTCGCCATCGGCTTGGGTATTCCGCGCGAGCCGATTCGCCTGGTGGGCGACCCGGCCAACCCACAAGCGGTCGGCAGCGTGCGCCGCGAACTGAATGTGACGCAGCCGCTGGACGACTACGGCCAGCAGATGGCGGCCGAGCATACCGACTTGTGCGGCTATATCTTTATGCAGAAGTCGCCGTCGTGCGGCCTCGAAAGGGTCAAGGTCTACCGTGATAACGGCACGCCCGTCGACGGTGGCGGGCGGGGTATCTACGCCCAGGCATTTTGCGCACGCCACCCCAACCTGCCGGTCGAAGAAGACGGCCGACTGAATGACCCGGTGCTGCGCGAAAACTTCCTGACCCGTGTATTCGTCTACGCCAGTTGGCAACAGCTGCTCAGCGAAGGCCTCAGCCGTCATCGCCTGCTGGGTTTTCATTCGCGCTACAAGTATTTGTTGATGGCCCACAGCCCGGCGCATTACAAAAGCCTGGGCCACTTGCTCGGCAGCATGCACAAGGGCACTGACCTGGATGAACTCGCCGCCTGCTACTTCAGCGACTTGATGACCGGGCTGAAAAAATGCGCCACGCGTGGCACCCATTCCAATGTGCTGCAACACATCAGCGGTTACCTCAAGCAGGCCATCAGCGCTGATGACAAACAGGAAATGCAAACCGTCATCGGCCAATACCGCCACGGCATCGTGCCGCTGGTGGTGCCACTGACGCTGCTCAAGCACCACTTTCGCCAACACCCGGACCGTTACATCGCGCAACAGGCGTACCTGCAACCGCACCCGGAAAATCTCAGCCTGCGTAATGCGATCTAATCCATGAAAAGCGCCATTGAAGCTACCCTGCAAGACGAACCCGGCGAAGACATTGCCCAAGCCCTCGAAGACGGCTGGTTGCCGATTCGCGAAGTGGCGCGCCAAACCGGCGTCAATGCGGTGACCTTGCGCGCGTGGGAGCGCCGCTACGGCCTGATCGTGCCGCAGCGCACGGCCAAAGGGCACCGCCTGTTCAGTGACGACCACGTGCAGCGCATTCACACCATTCTGACCTGGCTCAATCGCGGCGTACCGGTCAGCCAGGTAAAAGGCTTGCTCGACTCCGCCCAATCCAGCAGCGATACCGTTGAAAATGAATGGCACGCGCTGCGCCAGACCCTGGTGAGTGCAATCAGCGAATTGGCCGAGCGCCGCGTCGACGACGCCTTCAACCAAGCCATGGCGCTGTACCCGCCGCGCACCTTGTGCGAGCAATTGATGCTGCCGCTGCTCCAGGAGCTGGAACAACGCTGGCAAGGCCAGTTCGGCGCACAGATGGAGCGGGTGTTTTTCCTGTCCTGGCTGCGCAGCAAGTTTGGCGCGCGTATTTACCACAACAACCGCCAGCTCCAAGGCCCGCCGTTGCTGCTGGTCAACCACTCCGACGTGCCGCTGGAAGCGCATTTGTGGCTGAGCGCCTGGCTGGCGAGTAGCGCCGACTGCCCGGTGGAAGTCTTCGATTGGCCGCTGCCGGCGGGCGAACTGGCGCTGGCGGTCGAGCACCTGCAACCGCGTGCGGTGCTGCTGTATTCCAGCAAAGCGTTACATTTTTCGGCTATCCCAAAACTTCTCAATGGTGTCAGTTGCCCAACGTTAATAGCCGGACCAACGGTATGCATCCACCAGGCCGAGTTAGCCGTATTAACCCGCGACACCCCTGAATTGTATGTGGCCGAAGACCCCTTGGCGGCCCACCAGATACTGCTCCAGCGTGGAATTGTTTAAATGCACTTGATCTGGCTGCGCACCGACCTGCGCCTACACGACAACACCGCCCTGGCCGCCGCGAGCCAGCGCGGCCCGATGGCGGCTGTGTACCTGATCACGCCCGAACAGTGGCTGGCGCATGATGATGCGCCGTGCAAAGTCGACTTTTGGCTGCGCAACCTGCAGCACTTGAGCCAGGCGCTTGGCGAGCTGAATATTCCCTTGCTGATTCGCACCGCCGCAACGTGGGACCAGGCACCTGATGTGCTGAGCACGCTGTGCCGGGAACTGTCGGTGCAGTCGGTGCACGTCAACGAGGAATATGGCATCCACGAAAGCCGCCGCGATGCCGCCGTGGCCAAGGCCCTGGAGGCCTGCGGCGTAACGTTTCACAGCTATCTGGACCAGTTGTTCTTCCAGCCCGGCAGCGTATTGACCAAAACCGGCACCTACTTCCAGGTGTTCAGCCAGTTCCGCAAGGTGTGCTACACACGCCTGCACAGCGCGTTGCCGCGCACCGTGGCAACGCCGAACGCACAAGCGCCGATGGCGCTGAAAAGCGACCCGATCCCGCACGCCGCTGCAGGCTTCGAGCCGCCCAGCGACAGCCTGCGCGCGCTCTGGCCGGCCGGTGAAGATGAAGCCCGGCGCCGTCTGGAGGCCTTCGCCGACCAGCAGATCAGCTACTACAAAGACGAGCGCGACTTCCCGGCCAAACCCGGTACCAGCCAGCTCTCTGCCTACCTCGCAGCGGGCGTGGTTTCGCCGCGCCAGTGCTTGCACGCCGCTTTGCAAAGCAACCAGGGTGAATTCGAAAGTGGCGACATCGGCGCCATCACCTGGATCAACGAGCTGTTATGGCGCGAGTTCTACAAGCACATTCTGGTCGGCTACCCACGTGTGTCACGCCACCGTGCATTCCGCCCCGAGACCGAAGCGGTAGCCTGGCGCAACGCGCCCAAGGACCTTGCCGCCTGGCAAGAAGCGCGCACCGGCCTGCCGATCATTGACGCCGCAATGCGCCAATTGCTCGAAACCGGCTGGATGCACAACCGCCTGCGCATGGTCGTGGCCATGTTTCTGACCAAGAACTTGTTGATCGACTGGCGCGAAGGCGAGCGCTTTTTCATGCGCCACTTGATCGACGGCGACCTGGCGGCGAACAACGGCGGCTGGCAGTGGAGTTCCTCGACCGGCACCGACTCGGCACCGTATTTCCGTATTTTCAGCCCGTTGAGCCAATCGGAAAAATTCGACAGCGAAGGCGTGTTTATCAAGCATTGGCTGCCGGAGCTGGCCGCGCTGAATAAAAAGGAAGTGCACAACCCCGAGGCGGCCGGCGGCCTGTTCGGCGTGGCGGATTACCCGCGCTCGATTGTCGACCTGAAAAAGTCCCGGGAGCGTGCATTGGCAGCGTTTCGCAGCCTGCCATCGCGCGCGGCGGCGGGAGGCGCGCATGAGTGACTTCCTGCCCAGGTTCGCCCAAGCGTTTGCGACGCTCGACAAGCATAACTTGCACCTGCTCGACAGCCTTTACAGCAAAGACATCGCGTTCACCGACCCGCTGCATGAAGTTCACGGGCTGCCCGCGATGCATCGCTACTTCACCGAGTTGTACAGCAACGTCAGCCAGCTACGTTTCGACTTCCACGGTTTTGACCCGGTGGCCGAAGGCGAAGGCTATTTGCGTTGGAAAATGAGCTTCTGCCACCCACGCCTGGCCAATGGCAAGGTGATACGGGTGGAAGGTTGTTCGCACCTGCTGTGGCGCGACAACAAGGTGTACCGCCATCGTGATTATTTCGATGCGGGCGCCCTGCTCTATGAACACTTGCCAGTACTCGGCCGCGTAGTCAGTTGGCTGAAAAGGAGAATGGGATGAGCCTCACACCGCCCCGCCGATATTGGTTGACCGGCGCCAGCAGTGGCATCGGCGCCTCACTGGCCGTGGAATTACTCAACAGCGGTGCCCACGTGGCCCTCAGCTCGCGCAGCAAAGGCCCGCTGGAGGCGCTCGCTCAGCGTTATCCGGGGCAAGTGCTGGTGGTCGAAGGCGACCTGACCAACAGCCAGACCGTGCGCGAAATCGGCGAACATATCGCGCAAGTCTGGGGCTCGCTCGACACGGTAATCCTCAACGCCGGCACCTGCGAATACGTGGATGCGCGCCAGTTTGACTCGTCAATTGTCGAGCACGTGGTACGCACCAATCTACTCGCGAGCAGCTATTGCATCGAAGCGGCGCTGCCGTTGTTGCGCAAAGGCCTCACCCCGCACCTGGTGGGCGTGGCCAGCGCGGTGACCTACCTGCCGATGCCGCGCGCCGAGGCCTATGGCGCCTCCAAAGCCGGGCTGCGCTATTTGTTCGAAGCCCTGCGCATCAGCCTGTCGCCCGAGAACATCGACGTCACGGTCATCAGCCCGGGCTTTGTCGACACGCCGCTGACCGAGCGCAATGACTTCCCGATGCCGATGAGCTGGTCCGCCGATAAAGCCGCGCGGCATATCTTCGCCAAACTCGAAAAACGCCCACTGGAAATTGCCTTCCCGGCGATGTTTATCGCGACCTTGTGGCCGCTGTCGAAGCTGCCCAACCGTGTGCAACTGATCATCGGCAAACGCATGCTGCGCAGCCCGCCGCCGCAGAAGGACGACCTGTGAAGATCGCCATTATCGGCAGCGGCATTGCCGGGCTGACCAGCGCTTACCTGCTCAGCCGTCGCCACGACATTAGCGTGTTCGAAGCGGGCGAGCGCATTGGTGGGCATACCCATACGGTCAAGGTGACCGTCGAGGGTAAAGGCTATGCGGTGGACACCGGGTTTATCGTATTCAACGACTGGACCTACCCCAACTTCATCCGCCTGCTGGGGCAGATTGGCGTGACGTTCAAACCCACCGAGATGAGCTTCTCGGTGTGTGACCAGAACGCAGGTTTTGAGTACAACGGCAACAACCTCAACAGCCTGTTTGCGCAGCGGCGCAATATTCTGTCACCCGGGTTCTGGGGCATGTTGCGCGACATTTTGCGCTTCAATCGCCAAGCGCCGCTGGACCTGCAAGAGCAGCGCATCAGTGCCGAGATGACCTTGGGTGATTACCTCGAAGCCGGGGGTTATGGCCCGCGGTTTATAAAGCATTACATCGTGCCGATGGGCGCGGCGATCTGGTCGATGTCGCTGGCGGACATGCTCGGTTTTCCCCTGCAGTTCTTTGTGCGTTTTTTCAAGAACCACGGCTTGCTGTCGGTGAACAACCGGCCGCAATGGTGCGTGATCGAAGGCGGGTCGAGCAGCTACATCGAACCGCTGACGCGCAGTTTTCACCCACACATCCGCCTCAATTGCCCTGTGCATAAGGTTGAGCGCACGGGTGACGGCGTAGTTATCCACAGCCCTGCCGGCAGCGAGGCCTTTGATCACGTAGTGTTCGCCTGTCATAGCGATCAGGCGCTGGCGTTGTTGTCTGACCCAAGCCAGGCCGAACAGGAAATCCTCGGTGCGCTGCCTTACGCCGACAACGACGTGGTACTGCACACCGACACGCGCCTGCTGCCGGACCGCAAACTGGCGTGGGCCAGCTGGAACTATCGCCTCACCGGCGACGCGCAGACGCAGGCTGCCGTGACCTACGACATGAACATCCTGCAAGGCATCGACAGCGCGACCACCTTCTGCGTCAGCCTGAACCAGACGCCGATGATCAACCCGCTGAAAATCCTCGCCCGCTATACCTACGCCCACCCGCAATACAGCCTGGCAGCAGTCGCCGCGCAAGCACGTTGGCAAGAGCTGAACGGCGCACAGAACACGCATTATTGCGGCGCCTATTGGGCCAACGGTTTTCATGAAGACGGCGTGGTCAGTGCATTGCGCGTGGCCGCAGCCTTTGGGGAAACCCTGTGAACAGCGCCCTGTACAGCGGCTGGATCGCCCATCGCCGGTTTACGCCCAAGGCGCACGCCTTTCGCTACCGCATCGGCCTGCTGTACCTGGATTTAAGTGAACAAGAGCAAGTACTCGGGCTGTCGCCGCTGGCGGGCGCAAGCCGCCTGGCGCCATTCGGCTTTCGCCAGCAAGACTACCTGCGTGAATTTACGCGCCACGGCATGAGTTTGACCGATGCCGTGCGCCAGCAAGTCGGCCAGGCCTTGGGCCGTACACCGCAGGGCGCTATCTGCCTGCTGACCCAAGCGCGCAGTTGGGGCCTGGCGTTCAACCCAGTGAGTTTCTTTTATTGCTTCGAGGCCGACGGGCAACTGGCTGCGATCCTCTGTGAAGTGACCAACACGCCATGGCGCGAGCGTTATCACTACGTGCTGCCAGCGCAGGCGCTCGGCGCGGATCAACATCAACATTTCGCCGTGGCCAAGGCCTTCCATGTGTCGCCGTTTTTGCCGCGCGACCTCGAATACCGCATGAGCTTCAGCCCGCCCGCCGCCAAGCTCGGCGTGCACATGGCCGATTGGCAAGGCGAGCTGAAAGTCTTCGACGCCACCTTGAGCCTGCAGAAAGAAGCGCTGAACCGCGCCAGCCTGCATCGCTACCTGTGGCGTTTTCCGTGGATGACCGCCAAGACCTGCCTCGCCATTTATTGGCAGGCCGTGCGCCTTTTGCTCAAACGCACACCGATTTTTTCTCATCAGGCCGCCGATGGCGCCTCTCGCACTGCTGTCGGGTATAACAAGGATCGCCGCCATGAAATCCCCTAGCTTATCGGTCAAGACCAGCCGTCTGAACGTCAATGGCATGACCAGCGCATTGCTGCGCAAGGCCGTGCTGCGCCAACTCGGC
>NZ_VUAZ01000163.1 GCF_009296165.1 Pseudomonas kitaguniensis
GCGCTTGCCGGAGTCACCTTGAGCAACGCGGTAGATTTGCCCATGAACACCCGCGCCACTGTTGTTGAATGCCAGGAAAGCTTGTTTGTGCAACAGACGTTCGATGTTCAAGTCAGGGTGTTCGCTGACCAGTTCCAGATCAAACGAAAAGGGCGTGCTGATGGACTCTTTGCCGGTGAACGAAAGCACCTGAAAGTCATGCTCGAAATCGTTGATCGTCAGGTTGAATTGCGCGTGTGGGGTTGCGACGAACATCCGCCTTTTCCTTGTCGGACTTTTAGCTTGGGCCCATAGGCTGGCAGCAGGCAGGCGCCTGTGAGCGTGTGGGGCTAAAAATCAGGTTAAACAAGGAGCGGAAAAGAAATATGCAGGAAACTTCCTATATCTAAACGGAATTTTCTCTGATTCAGGAAGGGCTTGGGATCGCGCGTTACTGCGCGCTGGAACCAGGCTACTGCACCAACTGATTAATCTCGATGATCGGCAGCAGAACCGCCAGCACAATCACCAGCACCACGGCGCCCATCACCACGATCATCAGCGGTTCCAGCAGCGCGGTCATGCTCATGGCTCGGCGCTCGATGTCCCGCGATAAGGTCTGCGCCGCACGCTCAAGCATTGGCGGCAGCGCGCCGGTTTTTTCGCCGCTGGCGATCAGGTGGATCAGCACCGGCGGGAACACCTTCTCCACGCGTAGCGCAGCGGCGAGGTTGACGCCTTCGCGCACCTTCGCGGTGGCATCACTCACACTCAGGCTCAGGCGGTCGTTGGACAAGGTTTGCCGCGCGGCTTCCAGGGCACGCAACAGCGGTACCCCGGCGCCACCGAGAATCGCCAGGGTCGAGGCAAACCGCGCGGTGTTCAGGCCCAGCACAAAGCGCCCGATCAACGGCAAGCGCAGCACGCGGCTGTGCCAGTTGAGGCGCGCCACCGGGTTGCGCAAATACACGCGCCAACCCCAGAAACCCGCGACCATAACGCCCAAACACAGCCCGCCCCAACTGCGAATGAAGTCACTCGCATTGAGCATCGCCAGGGTCAGCCCCGGCAGGTCCTGGCGTGCCTGCGAAAATGCGCTGACCACCTGCGGCACCACGTAGCTGAGCAGGAAGATCACGATCGCAATCGACACCAGCCCGACCACGCCCGGGTAGATAAACGCGGTGAGGATTTTACTGCGCAGGTTGTTGCGTTCTTCGATGTAGTCGGCCAACCGTTCCATGACCTGCGCCAAGTCGCCGGACTCTTCGCCGGCGGCAATCAGCGCGCGATAAATCGCTGGAAAATCCCGTGGCCGGGTCGCCAGCGCATCGGCCAAGCGCATGCCGCCGCGCACATCGGCACGCACCGCGCTGAGGGTTTGGATGAGGTGCTTTTTTTCCGCCTGCTCCACCGTGGCGCTCAGCGCCGCTTCCAACGGCAGGCTCGCGCCCAGCAAGCTCGCGAGTTGGCGCGTCGCCCACGCAAGGTCGTTGTCGGAAAGTTTGGCGCTGAACAGCGAGCCGCCGCCAGTCGGCGTGGGCTGTTCAAGCTGCACCGAGAGCGCGGTCAAGCCGCGACTGCGCAGCACACCAAACGCTGCACCTTGGCTATCGGCTTCGAGATGCCCGGACTCGATTTTACCGGTGGCGTCGGCCGCTTCGAAACGGTAGCGATTCATCAGGTGTCCCGTGTCACGCGCAGAATTTCTTCCGGCGCCGTGGTGCCGCTGCGCACCCAGCGCTCGCCGTCTTCGCGCAGGCTGAACATGCCGGCTTGGCGAGCAGCGGCGCGCAGCGCTGGTTCACCGGCGCTTGGTGGATCAACGCGCGAATCGCATCGTCGATGCAGAACAATTCGTGGATGCCGGTGCGCCCGCTGTAGCCGGTGTGGCTGCAGGCCGCACAGCCGAGCGGGCGCCACGTGCCAGGCTGTGCCGGGTCTGGCTGTTTGCAGTGGCTGCACAGGCGCCGCACCAGCCGTTGCGCGAGCACGCCGAGCATTGAAGACGCCAGCAGGAAGGGTTCGACGCCCATGTCAATCAGGCGGTTGACCGCCGACACCGAATCGTTGGTGTGCAGCGTGGCGAGTACCAAGTGGCCGGTGAGCGACGCCTGCACGGCGATTTGAGCAGTTTCCAGGTCACGGATTTCACCGATCATGATGATGTCCGGGTCCTGGCGCAGAATCGCCCGCAAGGCCAGGGCAAACGTCATGTCGATCTTGGCGTTGACCTGGATCTGGCTGATGCCTGGCAGGTCATATTCCACCGGGTCTTCAACGGTGAGGATGTTGCTGGTGCTGGTGTCCAGCCGCGCCAGCGCGGCGTAGAGGCTGGTGGTCTTGCCGCTGCCGGTGGGGCCGGTGACCAACACAATGCCGTGGGGCTGGCGGATCAAGTTGTCCAGCTTGGCCAGCACCTGCGCGTCCATGCCGAGGGTTTCCAGCTGCAGGCGCCCGGCTTGTTTGTCGAGCAACCGCATGACCACCCGTTCACCATGCCCGGTGGGCAGCGTGGACACGCGAATATCAATCGGCCGCCCCGCCACCCGCAAGGCGATGCGACCGTCCTGCGGCAGGCGTTTTTCGGCGATGTCGAGTTGCGCCATGATCTTGATCCGTGACACCAACGCTGCGTGCAATGCCTTGCGCGGCGACACCACGTCACGCAAGGCGCCGTCGACGCGGTAGCGCACCACCGAATGGCTTTCGTAAGGCTCAATGTGAATGTCGCTGGCCTCGTCACGCGCGGCCTGGGTGAGCAACGCGTTGATCATGCGGATCACCGGAGCGCCGTCCTGCGTGTCGAGCAGGTCGGTGATTTCCGGGATCTCCTGCATCAATCGGTCGAGGTCGACTTCGTTTTCCGCCGCCCCCACCACGGCCGCCGCGCTGCCGGTGTCGGCGTAGGCCGCGGCGAGCAGCCCGTCGAGTTCCTCATCACGCACCTGCTGCAAGCGCGCCGGGCCGAACTGGCGGCGCACTTCGCTGATCGACCAGCCGGGCGTCGACGGGCACACGGTCAGCACGAGCCCTTCTTCGCCGCTGCGCAACACGATGCGCTGGGCCTTGGCCCACGCGTAGGGCAACGTGCTCATTGCACCGGCACCGCACGCATCGTCGCGCGTGGCACACTTGGCAGCGGTTGCGCCGGCACACCCACAGCGGTTGCCGGCAATTGCGGCGCTTGCATGTCCGGCATCGCCCAATTGCGCTCCGGTTGCAATGCACCCTGAGCGCGGCGAATGAAGTCGTAGCGGTTGAGGGTGATCGCACGTCCGCCAGCGCTGTCACGGATGATGTAAGGGCGCAGGAAGACCATCAGGTTGGTTTTGGCGGTTGAACGGCGTTCATTGCGAAACAGCGCACCCAGCCCCGGGATGCTCGACAACCACGGCACCGCTTCGTTGCTCTGGCTGTAGCCGTCCTGCAGCAAGCCGCCGAGCACCATGATCTGCCCGTCATCAAGCAAAATACTGGTGTCGATTGCACGTTTGTTGGTGACCACGCCCGCCGAACTCGCCGTGTTGGAAGCGCGCTCGTCAATGCTGCTGACTTCCTGGTAGATGTCGAGCTTCACCGTGCCACCCTCGGAGATTTGCGGCCGCACATTGAGCTTGAGCCCGACCTCCTCGCGCGTCACGGTCTGGAACGGGTTATTGCTGGTGCCCCCGCCACCGGTGACGTAGCTGCCACTCACGAACGGGATGGTCTGGCCGACGAAAATGCTCGCGGCTTCGTTGTCCAGGGTCAGCAGGTTCGGGGTTGACAGCACATTGCTGCCACCCTTGCTCTTGAGTGCCCGCGCCAGCACTTTGAGGTCCATCACATTGCCGATACCGGGAATGTTAACCGTGCCTTTGAGGTAACCCACACTCAGGCCGCCGGGCAGTGCGTCGATGCTGGTCCTGCCGCCAGCCTGGAAGCCGCTGCCGCCCAAGTTGGTGCCGCCGATTACGCCTTTACCGGCAAGGTCACCACTCTGCCATTGCACGCCAAATTCGTTGGCATCGTCTTCACTGACCTCAACGATCAGGCTTTCGATCACCACCTGCGCGCGGCGCTGATCAAGCATGTCGATGACTTCACGCAGGTTGCGGTACAGCGGCTCGGGCGCGGAAATCAACAAGGTATTGGTGGTGGCATCCGCCTGGATGGTCACACCGCCGGCGCTGAACGCGACATTTTGATCCGCCGCTTGAGTGCCGGCCGGCGTGCTCGAATTGCCATTGCTCTGCCCGTAGGCGGGGTTGGTGCCGGCAGTGCTGGCGGTACTTGATGTCTGGCTTGAGCTGCTTTGGCTGCCCTGCCCGCCACTGGTGTTGGCACCCATCGCACTCAACACCGAACGCCCGGTATCGGCCGTGCCGCTGTCGCTTTCGCCAGTCAGTAAACCGCGTAACGCTTGGGCCAGCTTCGCCGCCTGCGCATTGCGCAAATACACCACGTGCAGGTTGCTCGGGTTGCTTTGGGCGTTGTCGAGTTTGTATACCAGGTTACGCGCCAACTCGGTTCGCTCGGGGCTGCCGGAGCGGATGATGATCGCGTTGGAGCGCGGGTCACCGACCACCGAAATCTTCTGGCTCGGGTCGTTGCCCGGCTGCTCCAGCAGTTGCGAGACCATGCCGGCGATGTCCACCGCGATGCCGTTTTGCACCTGCACCACGTCGGTGTCGATAGCGCTTGGGGTGTCGATGCTCTCGATCAACTGCGCCACGCGCGTCAGGTTGTCGGCGTAGTCGGTGATCACCAGGGTGTTATTGCCGGGGTAAGCGTTAATCGGGTTGTTCGGCGAGATAATCGGGCGCAGCACCGGGATCAGGTTGACCGCGTTTTCGTAGTGCAGCCGAAACGTGCGGGTGAGCATGCCATTCGCGGCTGGCTTGGTGGCGCTGTAGATAGGCCCGCCGAGCAACTTTGCGTCGGCCTCCGGCACCACATGCGCCACACCGCCGACATCGACCACGCTGAAGCCCTGCATGCGCAACGCTGCCAGCAACATGTCATACGCCTGGTGGGCCGGCACCTCGCCTTCAGACACCAGCGTCAGGCTGCCCGCCACGCGCGGGTCGACCAGAAACTGTTGCCCGGTGGCACGCGACAAGCTGCGCACCACGGCTTGAATATCCGCATCAACGAAATTCAAGCTCACCGGCTGGTTGCCCAACGGGCTGCTTGCCGCCGCGCTGCCGGGAACGCTGCCAGCCCGTCGCGCCGGGTTGACGATGGTGTGTTGCGGCCGCGCCTGGCGCTGGATTTTCGCTTGGGCGCGCTGGCGCTCCAGCAGCACATCACCGCTGCGCTGCGTGTTGGCCAGGGGTTGGCCAAGTTCACTGTCGACCAGCAACGGTGGCGGGTTTGACGCCGTTTGTGTGCTGCACGCGCTGAGTGCCAGCAGCAGCAACGGCGCAGCTGTATGTACGTAGCTGCGCAGGTAATTGGAACCTGACCACTTCATGAAGCTTCCTTAGCGCCAAGCGCCTGATCCATGCGGACGGTTCCCGACAGAGTGCCTGCCGTATTATCGGTACGGGTCTCGCCTGCACGCTGCACACGAGCCTCGACCACTTCCAGAGAAAATTGCGCTGGGGCGCTGACCAGCCAGCCTATGACGGCATCCGCCGGCGCATCGTCGAAGGTCAACTGCCAGCCACTGTCGAGTGGCTTTAATTGGTAGCGACCGGCCAGGTCGCGCGCATCCAGGCTGTGGCGCAATGCCTGTTCAAGCGGCTGGTTGGCGGGCGCAAGCGGCACATCGCGCAGCAACTGCTCGAGCGCTTGGGCTTGCGCACGCAATTTCGGCGTTTCAGCCTGCCAATACTCGATTTTTTTCAACGGCGGCTGTACCAGTGCGAACCAGATCAACAAGCCGCCCAGCAACAACGCCGTGCCGCTGACCAAGCGTTTTTCGCGCAGCGACAGGCCGCGCCACAGTACGTGGACGCGCGCGTTGAACTGCTGCCACTGGCCACGCCAGACGGTCACGGAATGCTTATTCATCGTCCTCCACACCGCCGGAGCCGGATTCAGCGGGCGCGGCCACCGCCGGCAGCAGGCGCCAGCCCGTCGGCGTCGCCTGAACCGCTACGCCAGCCTGCGCGAGCGTGGCTTGCCAGGCTTTGTCTGCGGGGTTAACACGCGCACCGTCAGGCAGGTTCAATTGCAGCTCACCGTGTTCAAATATCAGGCCTTGCACACTGCCCACCATGAACGGCATGGCGTCGGCGGCTTGCAACACCAAGCCGGTAAAACCCTGGGTCGCGTCAGTACTCGCCGGGTTGCTGCGCGCGCTCAACTGCTGACGGGCTTGTTGCAGTGGGTTGAGAATCACCGGTAACTCAGGAAAGGCCTGTTTGACGCGCTGCGCCATGTGCGCTTTGAGTGCCTGGCCTTCACCCGCGGCACGCGCGGCGTACAGGTTCAGGCCCAGCAGCCACACGCCGATTGCCAGCGCGCAACAGGCAAGCGCCCTGCCCCAGCCGGCGGCCGGTTTGGCTGCCTTGCTGACACCTGCGTGCAACCCCCAGCCCGGTGCACCAGCGCTCCAGCGCAGCTGCGCAGGTTGCCGCTCAATGACTGCCGCGGGTGCGTCTTCGCCGAACCAGCACAAGCGGCTGCCACTGGCCGCCAGCCGGTCCAGGCAGGCCTGAACCTGTGGTTCGACCACGCCGTGTTCGGCGCTGAAGCGCAGCAGCAAATGCCCTTCCTGCACACACGCGCTGATGTGCCCGGCCGGGGGCACCGGCAGGCCGTATGGCGCGGGGTAAAGCCCGCGCAGCTTCAAGCGGTGCTGGCTCAACAACACTGCGAAATGCTCCAGCGCCACCCTCGGTAACCAACTGAGGAACACCTGCCCTTGACTGTTGCGGGGGCTGTGGGCGACATACATTTGTTCACTGCGGCCGAGGATCAGCGCTTGCGCCGCACACGCCACCGCCGCGTGGGTCTTCGCGGCCGACAGCGGTGGCAACTGCACGTGCGTGAGCACGCTGTCTGCGGGGTGCAGAAAACACTCCACGGCCTGCGATTGAGCAGACGCGGCCAATTGCAACAAGCTGCTGACGCCGCTGTGGCTGACGCAACCGTTGCGGTCCAGGCGTGCGAACTCAAACTCGCTGTCGGCCGTCAGGCTGTGCAGCGGCGGCAACGCAATGCGCACGCAGGTCATACGCCCAGCCTCGACCAGATCACCCTTGGCCGCTCGCCCTCCGAGCGATACAGCAACGCCTCCAAACTGACGCGGCGCTGGTCACGGCGAGTATTTGCGTGCAACACAAACCACTCGCTGCTAATGCCCACGTTAAGCTCGTCGACGGTCAGTTGTGGCGAACGCAAACGATTGAGAAAGTCGCCACGGTTGATAAACCATTGGCCTCGATCACGCTCCGCCACCAACGCCTGCGCCGTGGGCAACGACAACCCAGGCACCACCGCTGCCAACACTTCAGCGCTGGCGGTGTTGCCGTTGACCCAGGTCGTGACCGGGATAACCGTGACGTGCTGCGCCAAAAGAGCCAACACACGTTCGTTCACGCCCTCGATGCCGCGCAGGTCGTCGAGGCTGCGCAGCATCGGGCGGGTCGCGGCGATCGGCTTTGCAGCGGCGCTGGGTGAGGTCGCACGGCCACTGTCAAAGCGACTTTGCTGCACACTGTGCGGGTGCTCCTGGCGTGGATAAGCCGCAATCACGCGCTGGCTGATGCGCTGCGCCACGCCGGCAGTGATGCCGAGCATCGCGCACAGTTGCTCAAAACTGCGCAACTGTGCGGGGTTGACGCGCTCATTGCCGATTAAATTACGCAGGTTGAATTTGCCTTGCTGATCTTCCAGTCGCCCTTCAAAACTGGCGCCGGAGACCGGGCTTTTGATCGGCTGCGCCCACGCTTGGCCACGCCGCGTCAGCGCCTCTTGCCGACGCGCGTCCCAGAGCAATTGCCGACTTGTTTCCAGGCCGCCAAGCAGCACCGCACTGCTCTGCAGGCGGGACTGTTGAGCTTCCAGCGAACGCGTGAAAACACCCTGGCGGGTGAGCATGCCTGCGGCGATAACCGCGACGACGGCGGTAATCAGCAAAGCGCTGATAATCGCCATGCCGCGTTGTTTCGCCCAGCCAGGCGAATAGGTGTTCATGGCGACGCTTAGAGCTGCCAGGAGCCAATATCGGCGTTTACGCCGTCGCCGTCAGGTTGCCCGTCTGCGCCGAGCGAGAAGATGTCGACTTCGCCGTTCGCGCCGGGGTTGAGGTAGTGGTAAGGATGACCCCAAGGGTCATTCGGCAGGCGTTCGAGGTACGCGCGCCAATTGCTGTTTTTCGCGTCCGCCGGGCGCTCTACCAGCACCTTGAGCCCTTGGTTCATGCTGGGGTAGGTGCCGTGGTCGAGGCGGTAGAGTTTCAATGCCTGCATCAGGCCGGCGACATCTTGCCTGGCCGCCGTGGCCCTGGCTTGATCGGGGCGGTCGAGTACTTTGGGCACGACCAGCGCCGCCAGAATGCCGAGGATCACTACCACTACCATGATCTCGATCAGGGTGAACCCCTGCTGACCACGGCCGCCTCCAGGCTGAAATTTGACGCGCGCGAAATCCATATCGACCATCCTTGGCTTGAACTCAATTCGGCGCGCAGTGTAACAAAAGCAAGAAAGTGTGTATTAAAAAAACTCGACCGCGCGCCGGGTAATTTGCCGGATGGCGAGTGTTATCCTGTGCGCCGGTTAACCGCAAAGAGTCACCCATGGAGCTGTCGCGCAAGGAGCAAGGTTTTACGTTGATCGAGGTGCTGGTGGCGCTGGCGATTATCGCCGTGGCGATGTCGGCGGCGGTGCGCGTCGCCGGCCTGATGACCCAAAGCAATGGGCTGCTGCGCGATCGCTCGATGGCGCTGCTGGCCGCACAAAGTCGGCTGGCGGAACTGCGTTTGGAAGGCAAACTGAAGCCCGGGCGCAAAGCCTTCGAGTGCGATCAAGGGCGCCTGCGGCTGCGCTGCGAACAAACTATCGCGCCCAGCGCCGACACACGACTGATGCGCGTCACGCTGCAGGTATCCGACAGCGAGCGCGAGGCGCCACCTTTGGCGCGGCTTGAGACGCTGCTCGGTCAACCACCGGAAAAGCCCGAATGAACCGGCTCAACGCCGTATCAATTGCGGCAACACGGGGGCGTCCGGCAGCGTGCTGACCTTGAATCGAGTCTGCTCGTTGCCGCGTTCAATCACCACGGCATCGCGCTCAATCGCCATCAGGCGTACGCCCTGGCTGAGCCGCTCACCCGCGAGAAAACCACGCGGCGGCGCGCCGTTGAGACTGAGGATCGCCACGGCGCCGTGCGCACCGGCCATCAGCCCCGAGACCTTGATGTCCACCTGCGCAGGCTGGTTGGAAAACCACTGCAATGCAGGCGTGTTGAGCGGCACCGCCGCGCTTTCGCGCTCGGCGACCGGCACTTGGCTGTCGGCCGGGTTAACCCACAGCGATGACCAGACCACCACGCCGGCCAGTGCTGCGAGCAGCGCCGCCGCCTGCACCGACTGCGTGATCGATAAGCGAAACGTAAATGCCAAGACCGAACCTCCCTGTTGTCCCGCCGCAGAGTCTACAGTACGGCGCGGCATCTTTAACCGCCGTAAACAGCCGAGATACGCAACACCGCTCGACAACGAAGGAACGTTGCCTCATGCACAAACACACGCAGCAGGGCTTTACCCTGATCGAACTGATGGTGGTGCTGGTCATCATCGGCATCGCCAGTGCGGCGATCAGCCTGAGCATCAAGCCCGACCCGGCGCACCTGTTGCGCCAGGACGCCAACCGCCTCGTGCAATTGCTGCAGATCGCCCAGGCTGAAGCCCAGGCCGACGGTCGCCCGATCGCCTGGCTGGCGGATAACCACGGGTTTCGCTTCAGCCGCCGCAATCAACAAGGCGCAGGTTTTGATCACTTCAAGACAGACCCGCAACTGCGCCCTCGCGCGTGGGACACGGCAACGGTTCAGGTACGCGTCATCCCCACACAACGCGTGGTACTGAATGCCGAGTGGTTCGACACGCCGTTGCAACTGGAACTCTCGGACGGGCAAAACAGCCTGTCAGTAATGCGCACAGCGGCCGGCCAATTTCGAGTAGTGAACGCACCATGAAAACCGCCCAACACGGCTTTACGCTGATTGAAGTGATGGTGGCGATCATGCTGATGGCCGTCGTCAGCGTGATTGCCTGGCGCGGCCTGGACGCGGTGACCCGCACCGACAGCCATTTGCAGGCCAGCACCGAGCAGACCGAACAAATACTGCGAACCTTGAACCAGTTGGAGCGCGACTTGGCGTTGCGTGCCAGCGTCGAATTACGCGCGCCAAACCTGACCGGCCAGGAGGCTGACTCCGCGCCGGTGCCGGCGGTGATCAGCGTACGCAGCGCCGACAATCAGCGCTTTCGCCTTGACGTGATCCGCAGCGCAGCCTCGGTTAACGGCTTGCAACGCGTGCGCTGGTGGCTGAAGGGCGAAACCCTGTATCGCGCAGCAGCACCTGCGCGCAGTCACTACCCATTGCCGGCGCCAAACGAGGGCGTGGCCGTACTCGACAAGGTCAGTGACCTGCAGGTGCGCGTTTGGGAACCCGGCCAGGGCTGGCGTCAACTCAGCGGCAATCGCAAAGACGAACCCTCTGGCCTGGAAATCAACCTGACCCGGCAAACACTGCAGGGTGCCGAACACTATCGGCAAGTGATCGGCCCACTCGATTGAGCAAAGCGCGCGGCACGCCGACATCACGCACGCGCTCCACACGCCGCACAACATGATTATTTATGATTATAAAAATAATCTAAATAACATAATTTAATAATTAGCTTATTCCAAAAAAGACCTTCACTCGGGTTTTTTATAGTAATACCTTCGCATCAGCCCTTGAAGCCAATCACCCTCGGCTGAAAACAGCCTGAACTTCCCTCACCGATAATGCTTTCGAAGCTGCACCCGTACCACGGGCCAGTGCCGGGCTTAATGGACTATTTCCGACATGCCAGACATTGCCACCGCGCTACCGAGCAAAAAGTTTCACCTGTCACTGTTAACCAGTTCACTGCTGCTCGCGGCGGCGCCAACGTATGCCAAGGCTGATGATACCCAGCTCAACACCGTCACCGTGATTTCCACCGGCTTGCGTGGCCAGGAACGCACCGTGGCCAACAGCCCGGCGCCGATTGACGTGATCAACAACGAACAACTGCTCAAGACCGGGCGCGCCGAGCTGTCCGAGGCGATTGCAAAACTGCTGCCCTCATTCAATTTCGGCACCAATATCGCAGGCTACAACTCGGTGACGCGACCGCTGAGCAACCGCAGCCTCGGCCCGGCCTATACGCTGGTACTGGTGAATGGCAAACGCCGCCACAACGGTGCAACCGGCCAACGCGGCTCGATCGACAACAGCGGCGCGAATGCGGTGGACATCGACCTGATCCCGGTCAGTGCGGTCGACCACATCGAAGTGCTTAAAGACAGCGCTGCCGCACAGTACGGTTCGGACGCGGTGGCCGGGGTGATCAATATCATCCTCAAGTCCAGCGACAACGGCGGGCACCTGGAAACCAGCTACGGGCAGTTATTCTCCGGCCAGGGCGAAACCATCAAGGTGGCCGGCGACCAGGGCTTTAAACTCGGTGAAAGCGGCTTCTTTCACTTTTCCGCCGATGCGCGCAAACGCGGCGAAGCGGCCTGGAACGACAAGGCCGACAGCAGCGTGCGCGCGTTCAACGACCCGGCCAGGGAGGCGGCATGGGACCGGGTTGCGATCAAAAACGGCGACCCCGACCTCAAAGCCTTCAACCTCGGCTATAACGCCGAGCTGCCACTCGAAGACCTCACGCTGTATTCGTTCAGCACCTACGGCGAGCGCGATGCCGAGGCCGCCAACTACTTCCGCCTGCCGACCGGCAGCGCGGCGGTGCCGGAAGTGTTCCCGGACGGTTATTACCCGCTGAACAACATCAAGGACCGCGATTACCAGTTGCTGTTCGGCGGCAAGGGCTTGCTCGCCGAGTGGAACTGGGACCTTAGCACCACCTACGGGCGCAATAATGTTCACCACTCAAGCGACCTCAACATCAACCCGTCGCTGGGCACCGCGTCGCCGACCAAATTCGATAACCTCGCCACCTTCCGCTTTGAACAATGGGTGAATAACCTCGACTTCACGCGCCGCTACGACAGCCTGTTCAACCTGACCTCGCCAGTGCAGGTGTCGGCTGGCCTGGAACATCGTTGGGAGCATTTCAGCACCTTTGCCGGCGACCCCGAGGCCTACATCACCGGCACCTACCCTGCCGCCTCGGGCGCGCAGGCGGCGGTGACGATTCGCCCGGAGGACGAAGTCAGCCTGATCCGCAACAACTATGCGGGCTACCTGGACCTCGGGTTTGACTTGACCGAGCGCTGGTTTCTCGACGTGGCCGGGCGCGTCGAACATTACGACGATGATTCCGGCAACACCTTCGGGCTCAAGGTCAATTCGCGCTACGAACTCACCGACAGCGTGGCCGTGCGCGGCACCGTAGGCACCGGGTTTCGCGCGCCGTCGCTGACCCAGATTGGCTACACCGTGGCAGACAATCGGGTGGCCGTCGACGTGAATGGCAACGTGGTGCCGGCCGTCACTCGCCTGACGCCTTCCGGCAGCAACCTCGCCAAAGCCCTGGGCGGTGATGATTTAAAGCCGGAAAAGTCACGCAACCTGGGCTTGGGTTTGACCTGGCAACCGGCGCCGCGCACCAGCATCACCGCCGACGCTTACCTGATCGACATTGATGACCGCATCGCGCTGACCAGCAACCTGTATGACCAAGGCAACGGCGTCATCAACGGCATTCTTGCCGCGCAAGGCATCCCCACCGGTACGTGGGTCAACTATTACACCAACGCCTTCGACACCCGCACCCGCGGCCTCGATGTGGTTGCCGACCACACCACGCCGCTGGCAGCCTTCGGCGAGGTGCGCTGGAGCCTGGGCTTCAACTGGAACAAAACCACCGTCGAAGACCGCCGCGACACCCCGGCGGCGCTCGCCAGTTCCGGCGTAACCCTGGTCGGCCGTGACCGCGAGGGCGACCTGACTGAAGCCTCACCCAAGACCAAATGGATTCTGGGCGCCAACTGGAAGGTCGAGGACCTCGCGGTCAACCTGCAAACCAGCCGCTACGGCGCGGTCAAGACCTTGGCCGTCAACCCCGGCGGTGACCGCAGCTTCGGTGCCAAATGGATCACCGACCTCGACGTCAGCTACACCTTCGTCGATCACCTGACCGTCAGCGTCGGCGGCACCAACCTCTTCAACGTACGGCCCGACCGCCACGCGGTGTACAGCAACCTGGGCCTGGCGCCTTACGGCAACGCGCCGTTCTACCCCGGCGGCGGCTACTGGTACACCAAGCTCGCCTACGACTTCTGATCCACACCTTGCATGCACCCGAATCGCCACACGAGGGCACCCCATTGAATACCTCCCACTTGATGCGTCGTTTGCTGGCCCCTGGTGCCTTGGCGTTAAGCCTTGCCGCGTGCTCACCGTCGCCCACTGACACGGCCGCCAAGACCTTGAACATTGCCTTCTTCGGCGACAACACCACCTTGGTCAGCCTTGATCCGTTTCAGGTGTACTGGCTCGAACACCGCGTGTTGCTGCGCAATGTCGCCGAATCGCTGACCGACCAGGACCCGGCCACGGGCAAGATCATTCCGTGGCTGGCCGAGCGTTGGGAGGTCAGTGACGATGCGCTGACCTACACCTTCCACCTGCGCAATAACGTGACCTTCAGCAACGGCGAGCGCTTTGATGCCAACGCGGTGAAAACCGCGTTCGACAGCGACAAGGCCTTTGCCGCCGAGTTGCCGGCGACGTTCGGCGCGACGTACCTGGCAGGTTATGACCACGCCGAAGTGGTCGATGATTTCACCGTCAAATTGGTGCTCGCCAAGCCCAACGCCGGGTTCCTGCAAGCCACGTCCACCACCAACCTGGCGATTTTGGCGCCCGCCTCGTACGCGCTGAGCGCCAAGCAGCGCTCGCTGGGCAAGATCATCGGCACCGGGCCATTTGTGCTGCAAAGCTACACGCCGGAAGTCGGCGCGCACCTGACCAAGCGCAAGGGTTATGCCTGGGCCTCGGCGAATATGCACAACCAGGGCGAAGCACACGTTGATGCCGTGGAAATCAGTTATATACCCGAAGAGAGCGTGCGCAACGGCCTGTTCCTGCAAGGCAAGGCCGACATTCTGTGGCCGCGCAACCCGTTCTCGGAGGTTGACCTGAAACTGTTCCAGTCCAAAGGCGCGACCCTCCAGAGCCGCTCGCTGCCGGGACCGGCCTTGAACCTCTACCCCAACACCCGTGGCGACCGCCCGCTGGCCGACAAGCAAGTGCGCCTGGCGCTGCAAAAGGCCATCGACCGCACCAGTTACGCCAGCACCGTGTACAACGCCGAGTTCCCGGTGGTAGATGGCATCTTCGATGTGACCACGCCCTACTTCAAAAGCCAGGGCGGCAAGTTGGCATTTGACCCGGCAGGTGCAGAGCGCCTGCTCGATGAAGCCGGCTGGGCCAAAGGCGCCGACGGCTATCGGCAGAAGAACGGCAAGCGCCTCAGCCTCAGCTACAACATCAGCCCTGCGGAAACTGCCGGTGACGTGCTGCTTCAAGACCAACTGCGCAAGGTCGGTATCGAGCTCAAACTCAGCGTGGTGACACGCGCCGAATGGGTCGCCAACAACTCCGCCGGCAACTATGACCTGACAATCAACTACATGACCCGCGCCGACCCGATAATCTTGCAAACCATCCTTGATCCACGCACCGCCAACAGCTCGACCCTGGCGACCAACCTCTACGAACCGGCGGTGCTGGAAAAAGCCAAAGGCTTGTTCGATGCCGGTATCACCGCGACCCAAAGCCAACAGCGCGCGGCGGCTTACGGCGAGCTGCAAGACTTGCTGATTGATGAGGCCTCGGCGTTCCCGGTGTATGAGCGCGTGTGGCAGGCCGCGACGTCGGCCAAGGTGAAAAACTTCCGCTGGACCGCCGAAGGCTTCGCGCTGCTCGGTGACATCGAGATCGCTGCGCCATGAGCCGCTACCTGATCGGCCGTGTCGGCCAGGCGCTGTTGGTGTTATGGGGCGCCTACAGCATCACCTACTTCATCCTCTACCTGCTGCCGGGCGACACCTTGTCGATCATGCTCAGTGCCTCGGGCATGGAAGCCGATGCGCTGTCGCCCGCCGACCTGGCCAAGGCGCGGGCTTACTATGGCCTGGACAAAGGCCTGTTCGAGCAATACATCGACCTGCTGCTGGGCGCGTTGCGCGGTGACTTCGGGCAATCGCTTTCGCTGAATCGCCCGGTGGCCGAGCTGCTTGCCGAGCGCCTGCCGCAAACCTTGGCGTTGGCCGGGATGGCCATCCTGCTGTCGCTGGTCGGCGGCATCGGTCTGGCTTACCTGACCGCCTACATTCGCTGGCAGCCTTTGAAAAAAGCGCTGGCGCGCCTGCCGTCGCTGGGCTTTTCGGTGCCGGTATTCTGGATGGGCCTGCTGCTGATTCAAGTGTTTGCCTTTGGCCTTGGCTGGTTCCCCGCAACCGGCAGCCGGGGCATTGAAAGCCTGGTACTGCCAGCGATCACGCTGGCGATTCCGAGTGCCGCGGTCTACGCGCAGGTGCTGCAACGCAGTTTTCAGGGCGTATGGAAAGAGTCTTACATCATCACCGCCTATGCCAAGGGCCTCAGCCGTGGCCAGGTGCAGGCTCGCCACGGGTTCAAGAACGCCGCGCTGCCGATCCTCACGCTGATCGGTTTGCAGGTGGGTAATACGGTGTCCGGCGCAGTGCTGGTGGAAACCATTTTCGCCCGCTCCGGCATTGGCCGCCTGGCCCAGGAAGCGGTGCTGCGCCAGGACATTCCAGTGGTGCTGGCGATAGTCGCGGTGTCGGCGGCGGCATTTGTACTGGTGAACCTGCTGGTCGACCTGCTTTACCCGTGGCTCGACCCGCGCATCTCACACACGCCAAAGGTGTCTTAGACCATGACTGTTCTTGAGCAGAACCTCGGCCGTACCACCCTCCCCGCCAGCCCCGGCGTGTGGCGCCGGCGCACTCGTCTGCAACGCGCAGCCTCAGTGGTATTGCCATTGTTGCGACGGCCGGGGTTTACCCTGGCGGCGCTGATCGTGTGTTTCGCGCTGGTATCGGCCCTGGCGCCACACTGGCTGAGCAGTTTCGACCCTTACGCCACCGCGCCCGCCGCCAAACTCACACCACCCAACCTGAGCCATTGGTTCGGCACCGATGAGCTGGGCCGCGACCTGTTTACCCGAGTGGTCTACGGCGCCAGCCTGTCGGTACTCGCAGCCTTCCTCGCGGTCGGTATCGCGCTGGTCGGCGGGCTCGGGCTGGGCATTTTGTCCGGGTTTGCCGGCGGGCGAATCGATGCGGTGATCATGCGTTTTGTCGACGTGCTGCTCGCCCTGCCCGGCCTGTTGTTGGCCCTGGCGATTGTCACAGCCATCGGCTTCGGCACTGTGCCGGTGGCCGTCGCCGTGGGCATCGGCATCATTCCGGGGTTCGCGCGCACCACCCGCGCCGAAGTCCTGCGGGTCAAAACCCTGCCCTACGTCGAAGCTGCGCGTTTGGGCGGCGCGAGCTGGGCGCGCACTTTGCTGCGGCACATCCTGCCCAACGCCTGGGGCCCGGTGGCGGTGCTGGCGACACTCGATTTCGGCGCCGCGATCCTCGCCACCGCGGGCCTGAGTTTTCTCGGTTTCGGCGCCGCACCACCGGCAGCGGAATGGGGCACCTTGATCGCCAACGGCCGCCACTTTCTAATCACCGCGCCGTGGGTTTCGCTACTGCCCGGCCTGTTCCTGGTCGCTGTGGTGTTCAGCCTCAACCATATCGCCCGCACCTTTGAGGAGATCCAGCGATGAGCGTGAATAATCTGTTGGTCGATGTGCGTCAACTCAGTGTCACGTACCGCACCGGCGGCCACACCAACCAGGCCGTGCGGGCGTTGTCATTTTCGATTGCGCAAGGCGAATCACTGGCGATTGTCGGCGAGTCCGGCTCAGGCAAATCGACGCTGGCGAATGCGATTCTCGGCCTGCTACCCGACACCGCGCAGATCAGCGCCGGCCAATTGTGGGTCGACGGCAACGACATCACGCAGGCCAACGAACGCCAGAAACGTGCGCTGCGCGGCCGCACCATCGGCCTGGTGCCGCAGGACCCAATGGTCAGCCTCAACCCGACTTTGCGCGTCGCCAGCAAATTGCCGAAGCGCTGGTGCTGGCCAAGGGCAAGCGCTGCCCCGGCATCGACGCCGACATCGTGGAGTTGCTGCAACAGGTGGGCATCGACAAGCCAGTGCTGCGCGCCCGCCAATACCCGCATGAGCTGTCGGGCGGCATGCGCCAGCGCGTGCTGATCGCCATCGCGCTGGCCGGCAACCCACGCCTGATCATCGCCGACGAACCGACCAGCGCCCTCGACGTGACCGTGCAACGCAAGATCCTCGACCACTTGCAGCGCCTGGTCAGTGAACGCGGGATTTCCCTGTTGATCATCACCCATGACTTGGGCGTAGCCACCGACCGCGCCGACCGGGTGCTGGTGATGCAACACGGTCAAGTGGTCGAGCAAGGCCCGCCACGGCAGATTTTGGTGGCGCCGCAACACGACTACACCCGTGCGCTGATCGCCGCCGCGCCAGCGTTCGCCAAACGCCGCGAGCCGCGGGTCAACCTTGACCCGGCGCGCACGCCGATTCTGCGCCTGCAAAACCTCGGCAAAACGTTCGCGCTGCCCAAGGTCAAGGGCGAAGACGCAACGTTTGTGGCCCTGGAAGACCTCAACCTGCAGGTTTACCCCGGCCAAACCCTGGCCATCGTCGGCGAGTCCGGCTCGGGCAAGAGCACCGCGCTGCGTATTGCGTTGGGCCTGGAAAAACCGAGTCACGGGCGGGTCTGGTTCGAACAACAGGACGTTACCGAGCTCAGTTGGCGCGAGTTCCGCCCGCTGCGCCAACGCCTGCAACTGGTGCAGCAAAACCCGTTCGCCGCGCTCGACCCGCGCTTCAGCGTGTTTGACAGCATCGTTGAGCCGCTGGTGTCGTTCGGCCTGCTCAAAGGCCCGGCCCTGGAACAGGCCGCGCGCGAGCTGATCAGCCGCGTGCACCTGCCGGTCAGTTACCTGGATCGCTTGCCGCGTGAGCTCTCTGGCGGCCAGTGCCAACGCGTTGCCATTGCGCGGGCGCTGGCGTTGAAACCCGATCTGTTGCTGCTCGACGAGCCGGTCAGCGCTTTGGACGTGTCGGTACAGGCGCACATTCTCGACCTGCTGGAAGAGCTGCAACGCGAGATGGGCATTGCCTATGTGCTGGTGTCACACGACTTGTCGGTGGTCGCCAACTTCGCGCATGAGGTGCTGGTGTTGCGCAATGGCCGAGTGATCGAGCAGGGTTCGGTGGAGCAGATATTCGACCGGCCGGCCAGCGAGTACACGCGTGAACTGATTGCCGCCATCCCTGGCCGGCACCTGACGGCAAGCGCTGCATAATCCCGCCGTTAGCGCTGGGCGTGCTTGACCTGCACTTCAGGCATCGCCGAGGAGTGATGGTTGAGGATTTTCCACTCGCCCGCCACCAGCTCGTAGATAAAGCTGTAGCGCGCCTGCACCTGGCGCGTCTGGCCGTTTGGCTCGGTCAGGGTGAAGGTGTAAACCCCGCTGTCCATCGCCACGTTACTGCCCAGGCGGCGGATCTCACGGTAATTGATCTGGCCGACCGGCTTAAGCGTCAGGAAGTGCTCAAAGTAGTTTTCGATCTGCTCACGGGTGGTGCGCACCTGGTTCGACACCGTCGGCTGCAGCACTGCGTTCGGCGCATACAAGTCGACCACAGTGTCGACGTTACCGCTCTGCAACGCGCGGTTCCAGCGGTCAAACAACCCTGCAACCTCGCGGTCCTGCACATTCGCAGGTGCCTGGGCTACCTCGCGGTAGACATACGGTGCTGTCTCGGCGGCCTGAACAAACGGTACGCTCAATGCAAACAACAGCGCGATTGAAGTGGCTTTGAATTTCATTGCGTTGACTCCTGGGGTGGTCGTTGAGCCCACTTTGCCAACCTGCCCGTCCCCCGGCATCGGCCAACCGGAGTCATTTAACTATGCCATTTGGCAGATAGCGCCCAACCCGCCCGGCGAGGTTTAATAGCCTGCCTCGCGCCCGCGAGCCTGTGCCTGCACCGGAGCCTACGCATGCAAAACACGCCACACGACCCCGGTAGTGCCCTGGCTATCCGCGCGCACTATCGACAATCCGAAAGCCGCACCGCGCGTTTACGGCTGTTGGTCGACACCGGGCAGGCGCTCGCGCAATTGGCCCCAGACGCCATGCGCGAATGCGTGCTGGCGCGGGCGTGCGCGTTCCTCGCGATGGACCACGGGCTGATTCAGGAGTGGGACGCCGAAGATAGCGCCACAGCGACCGCGCACCATGGCAGCCAGGAGCGGCTGAGCAGCCTCGGCGCCATCGCCGACCGCAGCCTGCGCGCACCGTGCTGGCTGGAGCTGCCGGGAAGCGCCCTGCCCAGCGTGTTGCAAGTGCCGTTGCGCGGCGGCGACGGCGCGGCCTTTGGCGTACTGGTGCTGGGCAACAGCGTGAGCTTGCGCGCGCCAGAGCATGAAGACAGTGAATCGTTGCAATTGCTCGCCACGCTGCTGGCCGCTCACTTGGAAAACAATCGCTTGCTCGGCACCCTGCAAACGCGCGACAGGACGCTCTCCGACCTGGTCAACCGCTTGCTTCGTGCGCAGGAAGACGAGCGTAAACGCGTGGCCTACGACCTTCACGACGGCCTGGCGCAAACCCTCGCCGGGTTGCATCAACGCCTGCAAGGGTTTGCCGGCCGTTGCCCGACACTGCCGGGCACCCTCGACGCAGATTTGCAGGCGATTCTGAGCCTCGCCCAGCACTCCGTCGGTGAAGGCCGGCAACTGATCGCCGGCTTGCGCCCGACCGTGCTGGATGACTTCGGTTTATTCAAAGCACTCGACAAAGAAGCCGACCGCCTGCGTGACGCTGGCGTCGGCGTGCAATGGACCCTCGCCTACGAGGGGCGTTTGCCCAGCCAGGTGGAAATCGCCTTGTTCAGAATCGGCCAGGAAGCGATCAACAATGTCCTCAAGCACGCGCAGGCCAGCCACGTGCAACTGGCCCTGCAACTGCACGATGACGAGGCCTCGCTGCGCGTCATCGACAACGGCCAAGGCTTTGCCCGCGACCAGCACCCCGGCACTGAAGACGCCCAGCACCTCGGCCTGGCCACCATGCACGAGCGCGCCAGCCTGCTCGGTGGGCGGCTCAGTTGCATCAGCGCGCTCGGTCGCGGCGCCCACCTGCACGCACGCGTGCCTGCCCTTCTGAATGGAACAGCGCAATGAGCGGCGTATTACGCTTGGTACTGGCGGATGATCATGAAGTCACGCGCACCGGTTTCGTCGCGTTGCTGGCCGGTCATCCGCAGTTTGAAGTGGTCGGCCAGGCGCGCGATGGTCAGCAAGCGGTCGACCTTTGCGAGCAATTGTTGCCCGACATCGTCATCCTCGACATTCGTATGCCGGTGCTCAATGGCCTCGGCGCCGCGCGCCTGCTGCAACAACGCTTGCCGGCGATCAAGGTCGTGATATTCACCATGGACGACAGCGTCGATCACCTGGAAGCGGCGATGAATGCCGGTGCGGTCGGCTACTTGCTCAAAGACGCCAGCCGCGATGAAGTGATCGGTGCGCTGCAACGCGTCGCTGCCGGTGAAGAAGCGCTGAACACGGCGGTCAGCGCGCGGCTGCTGCGGCGTATGACCGAGCGCAGCGCGGCGGGCGCTACACCGACTGAACATCTCACCCCACGCGAACGCCAGGTGCTTGGGCTGGTGGCGAACGGCAAAAGCAACCGCGAAATAGGCGAACAACTGGGCATCACCACCGGCACCGCTAAAGCCCATGTAGAACGGGTGATTGGTAAACTCGGTGCAGCCGACCGCACCCAGGCCGCCGTGCGTGGCATCGCGTTGGGCCTGGTGACGCAAGCATGAAGGTGTTTTACGCGAAACGCTGGGCCGACCTGCCCTTGCGCGGCAAGGCGCTGGTGGTGATTTCACTGCCGCTGGTGGTGCTGTTGTTGTCGCTGGTGCTGATCTACATCACCGAACGCCAAACCGCGCGTGCGGAAGAGGACGTGCGACGCGTGCTGCGCGTGCAAGGCGATATTCGCGCCGTGCACACCCTGCTCGCCGAGGCGGCCGCCAGCGTGCGCGGCTACCTGCTGACGCGCCGCGAGGACTTCCTGCCGGGCTACCTTAACGCCAAGCCGCAGATTGAATCGGCCTTGCGCCGACTCGACCGCGATGTTCGCGATTCGCGCGTGCGCGAACAGCTCGCGTTGATCACGCCACTGATCAACAACAAAATCGATGGGCTGGAAGACATGCTCAGCGACCCGACCACACCCGCTGAGACGCTTACGCAGATTCTGGTCAGCAACAAATACATCCTCGATGCCTTGCGCCAGCACATCGGCACCATGCTCACCCTTGAGGATTCGTTGCTCGCCGAGCGCACCTCGGCGGCGTCCGAAACTCGCCAGCGGCTGTTATTGTCGACGTGGCTGGCGGCCATCTGCGGCCTGTTTGGAGCGATTGTCGCGGTGCTGTTTTTGTCCAAGGGCATCGTCGCGCGGGTGCAACAGGTGCAAGGCAACGCGCAACGCCTGGCCCTCGGTCAACCGTTGCAGCCGCATCCGCCGGAAAACGACGAAATTGGCCAGTTGGGCACACGCCTGGTGGAAGCCGGTGTGCTGTTGGCCGAGCGCGAGCGTGCGTTGCGCGAGAATGAAGAACGTTTGCGGCTGATCATCGACGGGGTCAAGGACTACGGCATTTTTGCGCTGGATACCGGCGGCCACGTCACCAGTTGGAATGCCGGCGCTGAACGGATCAAGGGCTACACCGAACAAGAAATCATCGGTCAGCATTTTTCGGTGTTCTACCTGCCGGATGAAAGCCCGCAACACCCGGCGATGGCGCTGGACGAAGCCACCCGCAACGGGCATTACATGGAAGAAGGCTGGCGCTGCCGCCAGGATGGCACGCGGTTCTGGGCCAGCGTGGTGATCACCGCGCAATTCGACGCGACGGGCGCCTTGCGCGGGTTCTCGAAGATCACCCGCGACATCACCGACCGGCGCGCAGCGGAGATCGCACTGGGCACCGCGCGCGAGGAAGCCGAACGCGCCAGCCGCGCGAAAAGCGAGTTTTTGTCACGCATGAGCCACGAGCTGCGCACCCCGCTCAACTCGATCCTGGGCTTTGCGCAACTGCTGGAGATGGACTCGGCAGCGGGGCAAAAAGCCCACGTCGGTCACATCCTGCGCGCCGGCCAGCACCTGCTGACGTTGATCAATGAAGTCCTCGACATTGCCAAGATCGAGGCCGGACGCCTGCCGCTGAACATTCAACCGATGCCGCTGGCGGGCACGCTGCAAGAGGCCCTGGCGCTGGTCTCACCGATGGCCGCCGACGCGGGTATTCAATTGCAGCCGCTGCCCCCCCTGGCGGCGCACCTCGGCATCGTTGCCGACCGGCAACGCCTGACCCAAGTGCTGCTTAACCTGCTGTCGAACGCGATCAAATACAACCGGCCTCAAGGTCAGGTCAGCATAGAAGTCACACTGGCGGAGCAGCGCATCCAGGTGGCCGTGTGCGACACCGGCAAGGGCATCGCCGCCGACAAGCTCGGGCAACTGTTCAAGCCATTCGAACGCCTCGGCGCCGACCCGAATGTAGAAGGCAGCGGCCTCGGCCTGGCGCTGAGTAAAAGCTTGCTGGAAAAAATGCACGGCCAGCTCAGCGTGCACAGCCAACGCGGCGTCGGCTCACGTTTCAGCCTCGAACTGCCGTTCGTGCACGTGCAGGCACCGCATGGGCTGGCGGCTGCCATGGTAGAGATGCCGTCGACAACGCCGGCCGTGGCGGCGCCCGCGATTCACGGCAAGGTGCTGTATATCGAAGACAACCTCTCCAGCCTGGCGCTGATCGAAACCTTGCTGCAGCGCCGGCCAGGGATAAAACTGCTGTCGAGCATGCAAGGCCAACTCGGCCTGGACCTGGCCGCACAGCATGCGCCACAACTGATTCTGCTCGACGTGTCACTGCCCGACATCGACGGCTTGACCGTGCTGCAACGCTTGCGCAGGTTGACGATCACCCACGCCACACCGGTGCTGATGATCACCGCCGACGCCAGCGACATCACCCGTGAGGCGTTGCACAACGCGGGCGCGACCGCCGTGTTGAACAAGCCGATTAACGTGCCCGCGTTTCTCGCCCACCTCGACCAGTATTTTCCGGAGCCTGTGTGAACCTCGACCTGCGCATTCTGATCATCGACGACCAACGCCCGAACCTCGACCTGGTGGAGCAACTTCTGGCACGCGAGGGCCTGACCAACGTATTGAGCAGCACCGAGCCGTTGCGCACCCTGGAACTGTTCAACAGCTTCGAGCCGGACTTGGTGATTCTCGACCTGCACATGCCGGAACTCGACGGCTTTGCGGTGCTGGAGCAACTCAACCGGCGCATCCCCAACGGCGAGTACCTGCCGATTCTGGTGCTGACCGCCGACGCCACCCGCGACACGCGCCTGCGCGCGCTGGCACTCGGCGCGCGGGACTTCATCAGCAAACCGCTGGACGCGCTGGAAACCATGCTGCGCGTGTGGAACCTGCTGGAAACCCGCGTGCTCTACAAAACCCTGCGCACGCTGGTGCCGGCCGACCAGATCGAGCTGTTGCACCGGCGCGGGGCAGCGCCTGCGCAAACAGCGATTATCCGTAGTTGCTAGCAGGCACGGCTTGCCTGAGCAGGACAATGTCAGCGACAGCCTATCTTGATCCGATAGCTACATCCTCGCCAAGGCGGTCACATGGAAAACTCCGGGCTATCTTGGTCTAGGTCCTTTTTGTGTTTTTTTTTAGAAACCTCCAGTTGTTTTTTTGCAGACTGGTATTGCTCGCGCACCCGCAACTGCAGGGCCATGGCGAAGGGTTCATCCTCGATCGCCACCACGAACAACCGCAGCGGAAGCTCGCCTGTCTCGCCGCTGCCGAGGATGCGCATTGCGTCGTCAACGGTGTCGAACGGTTCGCCTACGTTTGAGGCGGCATTACACAAGCCAAAGCTGATAAAGCTGGCCCAGTCGCAACCCGTGGTGCGCACATCCAAATGAAGCGAGGCGGCGTCTGGCTGCCTGTTGCTATCAAGGATGAGTTGCTGCAATGCCTGCGCGGAACTTACCGTCGGCACGGGTGAGTCGAACCGAAAGTCAGGCGACTCGTGATAGAACAGGTAGTAACCTGCTCGCGGCAGTTTGGAAAGCTTGGGCAGTTGCGCCTTCTCGCTGCCGATGTTCGCTGCCCAGTCCTTGGCGCGCTTGGCTTGCAGCAGCACCGCTTTGCGGCACACCAACCCGCCGATGTTGAGGCAGATGATCACCCCGATGTCGGCCCCCAAGCGGGACTCTTCCGGGGTGCCGGCCAAACCCAAAGTGCCCATGTAGGACTGCGACGCCGGGTAGCCGAATAGCGGAATATGCTGGAAAGCGAAGCCAGACAGTGCGTCTTCGACATAGCCGCTGAACCGGCCGTTCAGAGGGTCTTCCATGGCGACGGCACTGGCCAAGTAGTCCGCCATTTTTTGTTGGCACTGGAACATCGCCCAGTAAATCGACCAAAGTGCATCAACAGCGTAGTGCTCAGGCGATGCGGCCAGCGTGGTCAGCAACTGCCATTGATCAGCGCTGTGCAGACCGCCAAGCAATTGATCTGAACACGCCGCTTTCAAGTTGGGCGCTGCCAGCTTGGCACTGGCTTCTACGATAGCCGGGAAGCTGCCGGTGATCGGCACGCCGTGATGCCTGGAATAGGCTCGCGTGCGAATGTCCAGAGCCTGGTTGTGCAGGCGTGCGTAAACCGCTGCATCCGGCCGCCGCTGAAAGGCCAATTTAGCCAGGCACTCGCGGGCCACGCTGAATTTTGCTTCGCGTATCGCCCGGTCGATGCGCATGAGCTTGTCGCCAAAATCCGCCGCCAGCCAGCCCTCGCCGCGCGCCGCCGCCAATGCGGGGGCCGCTTGCGTGGACAGCTCATTCAGTGCGCGATGAAACTGAGTGAGTGTGTCCAACGTGATGTTCAGTTTGGCTTTTTCCGCGTGCTGGTCGGCGACGTGTTGATTATCGGCGGCGATCTGGCTGTCGCGCGCGGCCTGAGTCGCAGGCTCATCGTAGGCAAGCGTCGCCTGTTGATGGTCGCGCCTGGCCTGATCGAGTTCGCCGCTGGCATGATAGGTATCGAGTGGGCTCAGCAACCAACCCAAGCCATGGCCCTCGTTCTTGTGCTGGTCGTAGCGTTGCTGACACGTGTGAAGGTGCTCGCGGGTTTGCCTCAGCGCCTCAGTGCGTTCCTCGCTCGCGTCACGTATTTTCAGTTCATCGATCTGCGCAATCTGCGCCCGGGTCTGAGTGATTCGCGCGGAGCAATCGCGCAGGGTCTGTGCGAGAAATGCGCTCAAGTCGTAACCCAGTGTGGCGATACCATGACGGTCAGTGGCGTGCAGCGGGGTCATCAACGACTTCCTTGGTCTATTGAATGCGGCGGTGATCGAACCTGCCGCCGAGAGGGCTTTGCGAACGAATTTTGCCGTGGCCACACCGCCGCTCACAAGTGGCAATTTCGCAACGGCTGGTTTAAAAGCCCGATACTTGCGCTTACCGCAACAGTCCTTTGCCATCAAGCGTATTGATAGCTCCCTAACGAAACCCGCATTCTAGAGGGCTAATCTCGCGCTTATATCATTCCGAATGATAGTTACCTTTGCCTCATTCGATTCGTGACACAGCACCTCGCCGCGCATGATCCGCCCATCTTAAATACATTGGCGGATGCACCCATGGAACACTCACTCAAACATTTGCGCTTCCCCCTGGCGATATTGGCCGTGGTGGTGATGAGCGCGTGCGGCAAGACCCCGGATCAAGCGGCCGCCATGCCGGCACCGAAAGTCAGCGTGGCCAAAGTGCTCGAACAACCGGTCAACGAGTGGGACGAGTTCACCGGGCGCCTCGAAGCCCCCGAAACCGTGCAGATTCGTCCACGGGTCTCTGGCCAGATTGACCAAGTCGCTTTTACCGAAGGCGCTTTGGTCAAGAAGGGCGACCTGTTGTTCCAGATCGACCCGCGACCATTCCAGGCTGAAGTACGTCGCCTTGAAGCGCAGTTGCAGCAAACCCGCGCGGCCGCCAGCCGTAGCGATAACGAAGCGCAACGCGGCGACCGCCTGCGCCAGAGCAACGCGATTTCCGCCGAACTGGCTGACTCGCGCACCACCGCCGCCCAGGAAGCCCGCGCCGCAGTGGCCGGCATTCAGGCGCAGTTGGATTTGGCCAAGCTGAACCTGAGTTTCACCCGTGTGGCCTCGCCGATCAGCGGCCGCGTCAGCCGTGCCGAAATCACCGCCGGCAACCTGGTGACCGCCGATGTCACGGCGCTGACCAGCGTGGTCTCCACCGACAAGGTTTACGCCTACTTTGACGCCGATGAGCGTGTGTACCTCAAGTACACCGAGCTGGCCCGCCAAGGCCGCCGTGGTGCTACCACGCCGGTTTACCTGGGCCTGTCGAATGAAACCGGCAACCCGCACCTGGGCCAGATGAATTTCGTCGACAACCAGGTCAACCCGGCCACCGGCACCATCCGTGGTCGCGCGGTGTTCGATAACAGCAAAGGCGAATACACGCCGGGCCTGTATGCCCGCCTCAAACTGGTCGGCAGCGGCACCTACTCCGCCGTGCTGATCAATGACGAAGCGGTCGGTACTGACCTTGGCAAAAAATTCGTACTGGTGATGGACGGCGACAAGCCGGCTTATCGCGCGGTGGAACTGGGGCCGAAGATCGAAGGGCTGCGCATCGTGCGCAGCGGCCTGAATAAAGACGACACGATTATCGTCAAGGGCCTGCAGCGTGCTCGCCCTGGGTCGCCGGTCGCCCCGGAAACCATCCCGATGGCCAGCAAGGAAACCCTGGCGGCCTTGGCCCAACAACGACAAGCACTTGAAGCCAGCAACGTGGAGCAAGTGGCGCCGGATAAAACCGCGCCAAAACTTGCGAGCAGCGCGACTCCACGCGGTTAAGGGATACAACTCAAGATGAATTTTTCCAAGTTCTTTATTTCGCGGCCGATCTTCGCAGCGGTGCTCTCGCTGTTGATCCTGATCGCCGGCGCGATCTCGCTGTTCCAACTGCCGATCAGCGAGTACCCGGAAGTGGTACCGCCGACTGTAGTGGTACGCGCCAACTTCCCGGGCGCCAACCCCAAAGTCATCGGTGAAACCGTGGCCGCGCCGCTGGAGCAGGCGATTACCGGCGTCGAGAACATGCTGTACATGTCCTCGCAGTCGACCGCCGACGGCAAACTGACACTGACCATCACCTTTGCCCTCGGCACAGACCTGGACAACGCGCAGGTGCAGGTGCAAAACCGTGTGACGCGCACTCAGCCAAAGCTGCCTGAGGAAGTCACGCGCATCGGTATCACCGTGGACAAGGCCTCCCCCGACCTGACCATGGTGGTGCACTTGACCTCACCGGATCAGCGCTACGACATGCTGTACCTGTCGAACTACGCGATCCTGAATATTAAAGATGAGTTGGCGCGCTTGGCGGCGTGGGCGATGTGCAGTTATTCGGCATGGGCGATTACTCCCTGCGCGTTTGGCTGGACCCGAACAAAACCGCCTCGCGCAACCTCACCGCCACCGATGTGGTGACGGCGATCCGCGAGCAGAACCGCCAGGTCGCGGCCGGTGCCCTCGGCGCGCAGCCTGCGCCGAGTGATACCAGCTTCCAGCTGTCGGTGAATACCCAGGGCCGCCTGGTGACCGAGGAAGAGTTCGAGAACATTGTGATTCGTTCCGGCGAGAACGGCGAAATCACGCGGCTCAAGGACATCGCGCGGGTCGAGTTGGGTTCCAGCCAATACGCCCTGCGCTCGTTGATCGACAACCAGCCGGCGGTGGCGATTCCGATCTTCCAGCGCCCCGGCTCCAACGCCATCGACATCTCCAACGATGTGCGCAGCAAGATGGCGGAGCTGAAAAAGAGCTTCCCTGAAGGCATGGATTACCGCATCGCCTATGACCCGACGATCTTTGTGCGCGGCTCTATCGAAGCAGTGGTTCACACCCTGTTCGAAGCACTGATTCTGGTGGTGCTGGTAGTCATCCTGTTCCTGCAAACCTGGCGCGCGTCGATCATTCCGTTGGTGGCGGTGCCGGTGTCGTTGATCGGTACGTTTGCGGTGATGCACCTGTTCGGCTTCTCGCTGAACGCGCTGTCGCTGTTCGGGCTGGTGTTGGCGATTGGTATTGTGGTGGACGACGCCATCGTGGTGGTGGAGAACGTCGAGCGCAACATCGAGCTGG
This sequence comes from Pseudomonas kitaguniensis, assembly GCF_009296165.1. Taxonomy (GTDB): domain Bacteria; phylum Pseudomonadota; class Gammaproteobacteria; order Pseudomonadales; family Pseudomonadaceae; genus Aquipseudomonas; species Aquipseudomonas kitaguniensis. The sequence continues at coordinate 28,546 of NZ_VUAZ01000163.1, forward strand.
GCCTGGAACCGTTCCAGGCCACCGAAAAAGCCATGAGCGAAGTGACCGGGCCGATCATTGCCACGGCGCTGGTGCTGTGTGCGGTGTTCATCCCGGCTGCCTTTATCAGCGGCTTGACCGGGCAGTTCTACAAGCAGTTCGCCTTGACCATTGCGATTTCGACGGTGATTTCGGCCTTCAACTCGCTGACGCTGTCGCCTGCCCTGGCCGCCGTGTTGCTGCGTGGGCATAACGCGCCGAAGGATCGTTTCTCGAAGTTCCTCGACAAGATTTTCGGCGGCTGGTTGTTCCGTCCGTTCAACCGCTTTTTCGAAAAAGCCAGCCATGGCTATGTCGGCACTGTGCGCCGAGTGATTCGCGGCAGTGGCATTGCGCTGTTCGTGTATGGCGGCCTGATGGTGCTGACGTTCTTCGGCTTTGCCCACACGCCTACCGGTTTCGTACCGGCCCAGGACAAGCAATACCTGGTGGCGTTTGCGCAATTGCCGGACGCTGCAAGCCTGGACCGCACCGAAAACGTGATCAAGAAGATGTCTGACATCGCCTTGAAACAGCCGGGCGTTGAAAGCGCGATTGCGTTCCCGGGCCTTTCGATCAACGGCTTCACCAACAGCCCGAACAGCGGCATCGTGTTCGTGACCTTGAAACCCTTCGATGAGCGTAAAGACGCGAGCATGTCGGCAGGTGCGATTGCCGGCGCCTTGAACGGCAAGTACAGCGAAATTCAGGAAGCCTACATGGCGATCTTCCCACCGCCGCCGGTACAGGGGCTGGGTACGATTGGCGGGTTCCGCCTGCAGATCGAAGACCGTGGCAACCTGGGTTATGACGAGCTGTACAAAGAAACCCAGAACATCATTACCAAAAGCCGTGGCGTGCCTGAGCTGTTCGGCCTGTTCACCAGTTACACGGTGAACGTGCCTCAGGTTGATGCGGCGATTGACCGTGAAAAGGCCAAGACCCACGGCGTGGCGATCAGCGACATCTTCGACACCCTGCAAATCTACCTGGGCTCGCTGTACGCCAACGACTTCAACCGTTTTGGCCGCACTTACCAGGTTAACGTGCAGGCTGAGCAACAGTTCCGTCAGGACCAGGACCAGATCGGTCAGTTGAAAGTGCGTAACAACAAAGGCGAGATGATCCCGCTGGCGACCTTCATCAAGGTCAGCGAGACCTCGGGCCCGGACCGCGTGATGCACTACAACGGCTTTATCACCGCCGAGATCAACGGCAACGCCGCACCGGGCTACAGCTCCGGCCAGGCGCAGGTGGCGATCGAAAAACTGTTGAAAGATGAGCTGCCCAACGGCATGACTTATGAGTGGACCGACCTGACGTATCAGCAAATCCTCTCGGGCAATACCGCGCTGTTCGTGTTCCCGCTCTGCGTACTGCTGGCGTTCCTGGTACTGGCCGCCCAATACGAAAGCTGGAGCCTGCCGCTGGCGGTGATCCTGATCGTACCGATGACGCTGCTGTCGGCAATTACCGGGGTGATTATCTCGGGTGGCGACAACAACATCTTCACCCAGATCGGCCTGATCGTACTGGTGGGCCTGGCGTGCAAGAACGCGATTCTGATCGTCGAGTTCGCCAAGGATAAACAACAGGAAGGTCTCGACCCGCTGGCCGCGGTACTGGAAGCCTGCCGCTTGCGTCTGCGGCCGATTCTGATGACCTCGTTCGCGTTCATCATGGGCGTGGTGCCCCTGGTGTTGTCCAGCGGTGCCGGTGCCGAGATGCGCCATGCGATGGGCGTGGCGGTGTTCTCCGGGATGATCGGGGTGACCTTCTTCGGGCTGTTGCTGACGCCAGTGTTCTACGTACTGATCCGTCGCTATGTGGAGCGCCAAGAGGCGCGCAAAGCGGCCAAGGCCTTGAAGCTGGAGACACAGCAATGAGCGTGAAAGTCTTTCTGCCGAGCTTGCTGGTACTGGCGTTGAGTGCCTGTGCCGTAGGCCCGGACTATAAAACCGAACAACTTGAGGCGGCCAACATCACGGCCGCCGCCGACACCAAAAGTTATGACCATGCCAAGTACGAAGGCATTTGGTGGCAGCAGTTCGACGACCCTACCCTCGACCAGTTGGTAACGCAGTCGTTGAACGGTAACCGCGACCTGCGCGTGGCATTCGCCCGTCTGCGAGCGGCCCGCGCGATTCGCGATGACGCCGCCAATGACATCATGCCGGTCGTCACCAGCCGTGCCAGCAGTGAAGTGGGCAAGGGCCAGATTCCCGGCCAGACCACCCAGCGCGTCAACAGCGAGCGTTATGATTTGGGCCTCGACATGGCCTGGGAACTGGATTTGTTCGGCCGCATACGCCGCAACCTCGAAGCCAGCGACGCTGACCAGCAGGTTGCCGAAGCCGACCTGTACCAGTTGCAAGTCAGCATGATTGCCGAGCTGGTGGATGCCTACGGCCAACTGCGTGGCGCACAACTGCGTGAACGCATCGCCCTCGACAACCTGAAGAACCAACAGGACTCGCGCACCATCACCGTCAGCCTGCGCGATGCCGGCGTGGGTGATCAGCTCGACGTGGAACGCGCCGATGCGCGCCTGGCTTCGGTTGAAGCCAGCGTGCCGCAACTGCAAGCCGAGCAAGTGCGCGAGCGCAACCGCATCGCCACCCTCCTCGGCCAGCGCCCCGACAAACTGAGCGTCGACCTGAGCCCCAAAGACCTGCCGGCGATTGCCAAGGCATTGCCGATTGGCGATCCAGGGCAATTGCTGCAACGTCGCCCGGACATTCTCAGCGCCGAACGCAAACTCGCCGCCGCCACCGCGCGTATCGGCGTGGCCAAGGCCGACCTGTTCCCACGGGTCAGCCTCAGCGGCTTCCTCGGCTTTACCGCCGGGCGGGGTTCACAGATTGGGTCAGCGGCAGCGAATGCCTGGTCGCTCGGCCCGAGCATCACCTGGGCCGCGTTCGACCTGGGCAGCGTGCGCGCGCGTTTGCGCGGTGCGAATGCCGAGGCGGAAGGCGCGCTGGCGACCTATGAGCAGCAAGTGTTGCTGGCATTGGAAGAATCGGAAAATGCCTTCAGTGATTACGGCAAACGACAGCAGCGGTTGGTCTCGTTGATACGCCAGAGTGAGTCGAGTCGCGCCGCGGCTGACCTTGCCGCAATTCGTTACCGCGAAGGCACGGTGGACTTCCTGGTGCTGCTGGATGCGCAACGTGAGCGTTTGGCAGCCGAAGATTCGCAGGCGCAGGCCGAGGTGGATTTGTACCGCGGTATTGTCGCGATCTACAAGGCCCTCGGTGGGGGCTGGCAGCCGAACACGGTAGTGGCCAGCAGCAAGTGATTTGATTTAAAGCGCTCCTTTGGTTGGTCGCATCCAGCCAATTTTTAGCCCCGTGGTCCATCGGTCACGGGGCTTTTTTTTGAGTTTTTTGGGGTGGTTGGAGTATGTGTTGTGTATATGTTTCTTTGGTAACGGCCGCTTATGATTCCGCCCTTGCGGCGGGTCACTTTTGATAGATCAAGATCACGATCAAAAGCAGGCGGCCCGAA
>NZ_VUAZ01000164.1 GCF_009296165.1 Pseudomonas kitaguniensis
GCTTGCTCCCTCCCACATTTGCCTGCATTGAATCTACTATTGGCATTCCCGCTTCTCCTCATAAGCTAATTCGAAAATGTTATTTATTTTCGGATTCTTAGATCATTTAGTCTCCTCACTCGCCGACCCTCGGCCGCCTGATTGAGGAGCTTCCCCTTGAAACGTTTAACCCCTCTGCGCCTCTTGGCCGCATTGTCCCTGGCCGGTGCCAGCCTGTTTGCCCAGGCGGCGGACGTGACCATCGCTTACCAGACCACCGTGGACCCGGCCAAAGTCGCTCAGGCCGACGGCGCGTATGAAAAAGCCACCCACGCCAAGATCGACTGGCGCAAGTTCGACAACGGCTCCGACATCATCGCCGCCATCGCCTCCGGTGACGTGCAGATCGGCTACCTCGGTTCGAGCCCGCTGACCGCCGCGATTACCCGCAAAGTGCCGGTGGAAACCTTCCTCGTCGCCACCCAGATCGGCGGCGCCGAAGCGCTGGTAGCGCGCAATGGTTCAGGCATCAACAGCCCGCAGGACTTGATCGGCAAAAAAATCGCCGTGCCCTTCGTTTCCACCGGCCACTACAGCCTGTTGGCCGCACTGAAGCACTGGAACATTGACCCCTCGAAAGTGACCATCCTCAACCTCGCGCCACCGGCGATCATCGCCGCCTGGAAGCGCGGTGATATTGACGCCACTTACGTGTGGGACCCGGCCCTCGGCGTGGCCAAGGAAAACGGCAAGGTGCTGATCACCTCCGGCGAACTGGCCACGTTCGGCGCGCGACCTTCGATGCGTGGATCGTGCGTAAGGATTTTGCCGAGAAGCACCCGGAAATCGTCAGTGCTTTTGCCAAAGTCACCCTGGATGCCTACGCCGCGTACCGCAAAGACCCACAAGCCTGGCTCGCCGATAAAACCAATATCGACAAGCTGGTGAAGCTCTCGGGCGCCAAGGCCAGTGACATCCCATTACTGCTGCAAGGCAACGTCTACCCGCTGGCGGCAGACCAGGTGACGCTGCTCGGCGCTCCGACCACCAAGGCTGTGACCGACACCGCAGCGTTCCTCAAGGAACAAGGCAAGGTTGACGCGGTGCTGCCGGACTACGCGCCTTTCGTCAGCGCCAAGTTCATTACTCAGTGATTCAGGAGTCATCGCGATGGCCTTGCTAAAACTGGAGCGCATCAGCGCACAGTACCCAGGCGCCACAAAACCGGTACTGGCAGATATTTCACTTGAGCTTGGGCCTCAGCAATTGCTGGTGGCCCTCGGCCCGTCCGGCAGTGGCAAGACCTCGCTGTTGAACCTGATTGCCGGTTTTGTCGAACCCTCTGCCGGGCGCATCACCCTCGACGGCGTGCCGGTCAAAGGCCCCGGCGCCGAACGTGGCGTAGTGTTCCAGGACGATGCCCTGCTGCCCTGGCAAGACGTGCTGGCCAACGTTGGTTTCGGCCTGGAACTGGCCGGCATCGCCAAGGCGCGCGCGAGGTGCGCGCCCGCGAGATGCTTGCCCTGGTCGACCTGGCCGATTTCGACAACCGCCGCATCTGGCAACTCTCCGGCGGCCAGAAGCAGCGAGTGGGCCTGGCGCGTGCCTTGGCTGCCGACCCGCGTGTGCTGCTGATGGACGAACCCTTCGGCGCCCTCGATGCCTTCACCCGTGAGCACATGCAGGAACTGCTGCTGCAAGTCTGGCAGCGCACCGCCAAACCGGTTTTCCTGATTACCCACGACATCGAAGAAGCAGTATTTCTCGCCACCGACTTGATTCTGCTGGCGCCTAACCCCGGCCAGATCGTCGAGCGCCTGAGCCTGGACTTCGGCCAACGCTACGCCGCCGGTGAATCGGCGCGGGCGATCAAGTCCGACCCGCGTTTTATCGAAACCCGCGAACACGTGCTGGGCAAAGTGTTCTCGCAACGACAGGTGAGCGCATGAGCAGTTTTGAACTTCCCGCCAGCGTCGCCAAGCCGGCGGCGCACGCGGTTATTCCACTGCGGCGCAGCCTGAGCACGCGCTGGATCAGCCTGTTGACGCTGCTCGCGTTGCTGGCGATCTGGTGGGCCGTCACCGCCACCGGTTTGATTGAACCGCTGTTCCTGCCGCCGCCCTCCGCGGTGTTGCAAAAAGGCTGGTTGCTGGCGACCACGGGCTACATGGATTCCACCTTGTGGCAGCACTTGGGCGCGAGCCTCAGCCGCATCGGGTTGGGGCTGGGTTTTGCGGTACTCACCGCCGTGCCGGTCGGGGTTGCCATTGGCGCCAACCGTATTGCGCGCGGCATTCTCGACCCGCTGATCGAGTTTTACCGGCCGATCCCACCGCTGGCTTACCTGCCATTGATCGTGATCTGGTGCGGCATCGGCGAGCTGTCCAAGGTGCTGCTGATTTACCTGGCGATTTTTGCGCCGATTGCCATCGCCACGGCCACCGGCGTGCGCACTGTCGACCCGGCCAAGCTGCGCGCTGCGCAGTCGCTGGGAGCAACGCGGGCGCAGTTGATTCGCCATGTAATCCTGCCGAGCGCGCTGCCCGACATCCTCACCGGCGTGCGCATTGGCCTGGGTGTGGGCTGGTCGACATTGGTCGCCGCCGAGTTGATCGCGGCCACCAGCGGCCTGGGTTTTATGGTGCAGTCGGCTGCGCAATTTCTGGTCACCGATGTGGTGGTATTGGGGATTCTGGTAATCGCCCTCATCGCCTTCGCCATGGAAATGGGCCTGCGCGCCCTGCAGCGTAAATGGGTGCCTTGGCATGGCCAGGCACACTGAGTGAGAAGCGCATGAACAGCCTGACCGTTACCCCGTTAAGCATCGCCCTTGGCGCCCAGATCAGTGGCGTCGACCTCACCCGACCGCTGCAACCCGAACAGCGCGACGCCCTCGAACAGGCGTTGCTCAGGCACTCGGTGCTGTTCTTCCGGGACCAGGCCATCAGCCCGCAACAGCAGGCGCGGTTCGCGGCGAATTTCGGTGACCTGCACATCCATCCGATCTACCCCAACGTGCCGGAACAGCCCGAAGTGCTGATCCTCGACACTGCCGTCACCGACGTGCGCGACAACGCCGTGTGGCACACCGACGTGACCTTCCTGCCCACCCCGGCACTCGGCGCGGTCCTCAGCGCCAAGCTGTTGCCGGCGTTTGGCGGCGATACGCTGTGGGCCAGCGGGATTGCGGCGTATGAGGCACTGTCGGCGCCGCTCAAACACTTGCTCGACGGCCTGACGGCGACTCATGACTTCACCAAATCGTTTCCGCTGGAGCGCTTCGGCAACACCGCCGAAGACCTCGCGCGCTGGGAAGCCACCCGCAAGCGGAACCCGCCGCTGTCACACCCGGTGGTGCGCACGCACCCGGTGAGTGGGCGCAAGTCGTTGTTTGTGAACGAGGGGTTTACCACCCGGATAAATGAGCTGGAGCCCGCCGAAAGCGAAGCGATTTTAAAGCTGCTGTTCGCCCACACAACACGCCCTGAGTTCACCCTGCGCTGGCGTTGGCAGGCAAATGACGTAGCGTTCTGGGATAACCGCGTGACCCAGCATTACGCGGTGGATGACTACCGGCCGCAGCGGCGGGTTATGCACCGGGCAACGATTCTGGGCGACGCGCCCTTCTAAGCCGACCGCGATGTCAGCCACACTGAAGATCAAATGTGGGAGCGGGCTTGCTCGCGATGGCGGTCTGTCAGTCGATAAATATAGCGTCTGACCCACCGCCATCGCGAGCAAGCCCGCTCCCACATTGACCAAGGTTATTCAGCGGTGGATGGCTTTTCCCACAAGTTAATCCCGCCTTCCTGTGCGAACCGGTCGATCTCCGCCAACTCTTCGGCGCTGAAGCTGAGGTTGTTCAACGCGCCGACGTTTTCGATGATCTGCTCCGGCCGGCTCGCGCCGATCAGGGCACTGGTCACCCGTGGGTCACGCAGGGTCCAGGCCAACGCCAGTTGCGCGAGGCTTTGGCCTCGGCGCTGGGCGATTTCATTCAGCGCACGCACGTGGGCGATGTTCGCTTCGGACAAGTGTTTGGCCTGCAACGAACCGCCGCCTGGACGGTTGACCCGCGCATCCGCCGGCACGCCGTTGAGGTACTTGTCGGTGAGCAAACCCTGGGCCAGCGGCGTGAAGGCAATCACCCCGGCACCGAGTTCTTCGGTGGTGTCCAACAGGTCTTTTTCAACCCAGCGGTTCAGCAGGTTGTAGGCCGGTTGGTGGATCAGCAACGGCACTTTCCACTCGTTGAGCAACGCGGCCATTTCGCGGGTTTTTACCCCCGAGTAAGAAGAAATACCAATGTATAACGCCTTGCCCTGCTGCACGGCAGTGGCGAGGGCGCTGGCGGTTTCTTCCAGCGGGGTGTCGGCGTCAAAACGGTGCGAGTAAAAAATATCCACGTAGTCGACGCCGAGGCGTTGCAGGCTTTGGTCCAGGCTCGCCAGCACGTATTTGCGCGAGCCGCCACCCTGGCCGTAAGGGCCTGGCCACATGTCCCAACCGGCTTTGCTGGAGATGATCAATTCATCACGGTAGTGCTTGAAGTCTTCGCGCAGCAACCGGCCGAAGTTGATCTCGGCGCTGCCGTAGGGCGGGCCATAGTTGTTGGCGAGGTCAAAGTGGTTGATCCCCAAGTCGAACGCGGTGCGCAGCAAGGCGCGCTGGGTGTCGATCGGGGTGCTGTCGCCAAAGTTGTGCCACAGCCCCAGGGACAGTGCAGGCAGCACCAATCCACTGCGCCCTACACGGCGATACGGAATAGATTCATAGCGGTTTTCGGCAGCAATGTACGTCATCGAATCCTCTCTGGGCTTAGGGCACATAAGCCCTGGGAATATGCTTATTCCCAGGGCTTTTAACCCGTTTGTTCGCTTAAATCTGCCCTTTCCTTGTACAGCAATTTCCTACCAGAGTGGAACGACATAGCTGACATAGAGGCGGTTTTCGTCCTGCACGGTGGCGCCGGTAATGTCCGGGCTCGCGTGGGCGTTTTTCCAGGTCACGCCGAGGCCTTTGAGGGTGCCGGTGGGTACTTGGTAGGCGACGGCAACGTCACGCTCCCATTCGCTGGTGGTGCCTTGCGCGGTGCGAATATCATCGCCATGCGCGTAGGCGGCGGAGAACGTCAGGCCGGTGAGGCCGAGCTTGCCGAAGTCATATTTGTACTGTGCCAGCCACGTGCGCTCGCCGGCGTGCTGGAATTTGTTCAACTGCAGGTTGGTCAGCGCTGGCGTATCCGCACCGGAGCCCGGGCCTTGGCGTGCGTCACCGCTGTTCAGGCCAGAATCGAGGTAAGGGAAATCACTGTCGCCGCTGTTTTTCTGGATGCCCAGGCCGACGGTATGGCCGTCCAGGCTGTAGCTTTCAAGCAGGCTTGCGGTGGTTTGGTTGATGCAGCCCTTGCCGGTGCCGTCGCCGTAGAGGCCCGCGGCGGCAAAGTCGCTGTCGCCGTCAGCGTTACCGCCCACACCCAGGCTGCGGAACACGCGCACATCGCTGTCGATGGCACCGACCGACAAGGCGTCGTGGCGCTTGGCACCGAGGAAAAACTGCTGGTAGTAATCTTCAAGGTTGGAATACCAAAGGCTGACCGTGGTGCCCGGCAGGCCGGTGTAGTCGGCGCCGCCGAACAGGAAGCGGTCGCTCTCTTTAGTACCGCCCGCCGTGATCATGCCCTGGTCGCCGGTTTCGTTGCGTATCTTGGTTTTAAAAATATCGCCGCCGGTGAAGGTGAAATCAGAGAGGTCCCTGGACACCAGTTGCACACCGGTATTGGTCTGCTGGTACAGGCGGCCGTCGGTGTTGGCCAGCACCGGGTTGCTAGCGTAGAGCGTGCCGAGGCGCAGTTCATCTTTGGCAAAGCGCATTTTGAACGTGGGGCTGAGCACGCCGAACTGGTCGGCAGACTTGCCGTCATCCAACGGGAACATGCTGCCGGGGTAGCGGCCCTGATGATTCTTGTCGTTGAGGTCGCCGCCCGAATCCAGTTTCAACCCATAAAACGCCTGCACATCCAGGCCAAAGCCTACCGGGCCTTCGGTGTAACCGGACTTGAAGTTGAACTCAAAACCCTGGCCCCAATCACGAATGCTGTGGGCCTTGGCGTTGCTGTTCACCACGTCTCGCCCTTGTTGGTTGAGGTAGCGATTGAGCAAGGTCACATCGGCGTGGCTGTCATCAATAAAATCGGCATGTGCGGACAGCATAAAGCTCGCCATGGCGACACCCACCACAGGGCTTATTAACGTCTTCATTGTTACCGGTCTCCGTCACTGTTCTGAAATGAAAGCGTCAAACGCTTCACACAATTACGCAGTGACCAGATGACAGTTACGCGTCAAAACAGCGCTTTGACAGATGAAATTAAGTTTAAGAAAGCCCCGTGGGACGGGGCTTTGCGGAGGTTTACCGGTCAGCGCACCAAGTGCAGGAACTGCAAGTGTCGCTCGTACTGGTCGAGGATGTCGTTGATGATCTGCTCCTTGGTGTAGCCGACCAGGTCGTAGTCTTGGCTGCCCTCGCTCAAGTGCACTTCGGCGCGGTAATAGCGTCGGTTATTGAGCTGCTTGGAGCCCATGCCACCGCGTGCAAATGACGGCGTGAAATAGCCGCGCATCTGTACCTGGTAAACGAATGGATGCTCTTCGCCGTGGCCAATTTCGAGGCTGACGCTGTCGTTGGACGGGTCCGGCTGAGTGACGACACTCAGGCCTTTTTCGACAAACACCGCCGTCACTTCTTCGATCGCCGGCCGCACCGTGGTTTCAAGGAAACGGTACACCTCATCCCTGGACGGGAAATGCACCGCCTGGCCCAAACGTTGGCGCCAGCCGCCTGTGCCCTTGCGCGAACCCGACACCGGTGCCAGGGAATGCAACTGCGCAATCTGCTTTTGCGACTCAAGGTAGAAGGCTTTGTGCAGCCCCCACATCATCAACAGCAAAATCAGCGAGAACGGCAGCGAGGTCAGCACTACTGCCGACTTCAGCGAATCGATACTGCCGGCAAACAGCAAGGCACTGGTGACCAGCGCGGTCATCGCGCCCCAGAACACGCGCAGCCATTTCGGCCCGTCTTCGTCAGCGTTGCCGCCTTTGGACGACAGGGTCGACAGCACCACGGTGCCGGAGTCGGCCGAGGTGACGAAGAACACAAAGCTGATAAACACCGTGACCGCGATAACGGTCTTGCTCCACGGGTAGGTTTCGAGCAGCAGGTAAAGGCTCATCGACGGGTCGTCAATGGCCGACTGGCCGAGCGCAGTCATGCCGTGGTTAAGCACTTGGTCGATGGCGCTGTTGCCGAAAATCGACATCCACGCCAGGGTGAAACCCAGCGGAATCAGCAGCACGCCAAACACGAATTCGCGGATGGTACGGCCACGCGAGATGCGCGCAATAAACAGGCCCACGAACGGCGACCATGCGATCCACCAGGCCCAGTAGAACACCGTCCAACCGCCCAGCCAGTCGCTGGGTTTGTCGTAGGCGTACACGTCGAAACTCTTGGTCGGCAACGCACCCAAGTAGTCACCGATATTCTGGATCAAGGTGTTGAGCAAATGCTGGGTAGGCCCGGCAAACAACACGAAAAGCAGCAGCGCACAGGCCAGCAGCATGTTGATGTCGGACATCACCCGCACGCCCTTGTCCACGCCAGCCACGGCGACCAGGATAGCGGCGCCCATCATCAGCGTGATCAGGCCGACCTGAATCCACTGGGTATGCGCGATGCCGAACAGGTAGTCGAGGCCGGAGTTGAGGTGCAGCACGCCAAAGCCCATGTCGGCGCCGAGGCCAAACACCGTGGCAATGATACCGAAGCCATCCACTGCGTAACCGATAGGCCCGTTAATGCGCTTGCCGATCAGCGGGTACAGCGCCGAACGCAGCGCCAGCGGCAGGTTATGCCGGTAGGCAAAGTACGCCAGCGCCATGCCGACAAAGGCGAACACGCCCCAGCCGTGCAGGCCCCAGTGCAGAAACAGAATCTGCATGGCCTGGCGCGCAGCATCGGCGTTCAACGGCGCGCCCTGCGGCGGTTGCACCAAGTGCGTCAGCGGCTCCGACACGCAGAAGAAAAACAGCGTGATGCTGATCCCGGCGGCGAACAACATGCCGGCCCAGGACAGATAACTGAATTCGGGCTCGTCGTGGTCGGCACCGAGTTTTATCTTGCCGTAGCCCGATAGCGCGGTGACCACCACGAAGACCAGATACAGGGTCATCGCCAGCATGTAGTACCAGCCGACCGTGTTGGCCGCCCAGTTTTGCGCGGCCAGCAGCCAGGCACCGGCCTGTTGCGGGATAGCGATAACCGTGATGCCAAACAGCATGATCACGGTGGCGGCAAAGTAGAACACGGGCGCATTCATGCGCACTTGGCCGCTGGATGGGGTGGACGATGCACTCATGAACGATGCACCTCGAAGGTGTCGGATGTGGCTGTAAATAACGGACTCAGCAAAGGTAAGCCTCCTGTTGTGAGCGGGCAGCGAACCACCGGGTTTAACTTGAACGAACATTCAAGTTAAACATGGATAGGCGGTTTTGGACTAATCGCGGGGCTGAGTGGTCGGCTATACCTACACTAGCTCAAGGAAAGGTATGACGGGTGAGCGACGGAAATCGTTCAGCGATTGCCGGGTGAATTTGGAATGCGGTTAAACATGTGGCAGGGGGCTTGCTCCCGATAGCGGTGGTTCAGCTACACCTGTGCTGGCCGACACACCGCAATCGGGAGCAAGCCCCCTCCCACATTGGATGTGTGCAGAGTTCTACTTTTGCGCCCCATCATCATGCTGCAGGTTCGCCTGCGTGATGTTCGCCCCCGCCGGCACACTGCGGGTCAGCCACACATTGCCGCCCACCGTCGAACCCTTGCCTATGGTAATGCGCCCCAAAATCGTCGCCCCGGCGTAGATCACCACGTCATCCTCAACAATCGGATGCCGGGGATGGCCCTTTTGCAGCTGCCCGTCCTCATCCGCCGGGAAGCGCTTGGCGCCCAACGTCACGGCCTGGTAAATGCGCACGCGCTCGCCAATGATCGCGGTCTCACCAATCACCACGCCCGTGCCGTGGTCGATAAAGAAACTCGGGCCGATCTGCGCGCCTGGGTGAATATCAATACCGGTGGCCGAGTGCGCAATCTCCGCGCTGATGCGCGCCAACAGCGGCAACCCGGCGCGGTACAGATGGTGCGCGAGGCGATGGTGAATCACCGCCAGAATCCCCGGGTAGCACAGCAATACCTCATCCACACTGCGCGCGGCCGGGTCGCCGTGATAGGCGGCCAACACGTCGGTGTCGAGCAGGCTGCGCAGTGAAGGCAGCGCCAGGGCGAAATCCTGAATCAAGCGGATGGCCAGCGCGTCGACTTCGACGTCATCCTTACCGCCCTGGCGTGCGGCGTAACGCAGCTCCAGGCGGGCCTGGCCCAGCAAGGCATTCAAGGCGACGTCGAGGGTATGCCCGACGTAAAAGTCTTCACTTTCTTCACGCAGGTCCACCGGCCCCAGGCGCATCGGAAACAACGCCCCGCACAGCGCTTCAAGAATGTGCGCCATCGCTTCACGCGCGGGTAATTCGCGCCCGCCGTGCTCGCCACTCAAGCGGCCATTGCGCGCTCGCCACTGGTCCCGGGCGTCGCGCAGTTCGTTGACGATAGTGTGTAATTGCCAATGACTGGAACGCTCACTCACGGTATTCACTCCTGACGAAATGGCCATCACTTTACGGTATGCACGCTGGCCGCCATTAAGAACCAATGGTGTGATACCTAGAACTATCCGGCATAAGCGATTGGCGGTTGCCCGATGAAAAGTGCCTGCCTATAGTCCCCCCATCACTTAGCCACCGTGCGTAGCCATGATCAAACAACAGCTCGACCGTTTTAACCGCCTGCAACTGCTGGGCGGCGCCACTGCCCTGGAAAAGCTCGAGCGGCTGTCGGCCTGGTTGGGCAGGGACATTTACGTCAAACGCGACGATACGACGCCCTTGGCCATGGGCGGCAACAAGCTGCGCAAACTCGAATACCTGGCCGCCGATGCCATCGCCCAAGGTGCCGACACCCTGGTGACCGCTGGCGCCATCCAGTCCAACCACGTACGCCAGACCGCCGCCCTCGCGGCCAGGCTGGGCATGGGCTGCGTTGCGTTGCTGGAAAACCCCACCGGCACCGAAGACCCCAGCTACTTGGGCAATGGCAACCGCCTGCTGCTGGAGCTGTTCGACGCCAAGGTTGAGCGGGTCGAAAACCTCGACAACGTCGACGAGCAACTCAACGCCCTCGCCGACCGCCTGCGCAGCAATGGCAAAAAACCCTACTTGGTGCCGATTGGCGGCTCGAACGCACTCGGTGCGCTGGGTTACGTGCGCGCCGGGCTGGAACTGGCCGGGCAGATCGAAGACAGCGGTATTCAATTCGCCGGCGTGGTGCTGGCCTCCGGCAGTGCGGGCACCCACAGCGGGCTGGCATTGGCGCTGAGTGAGGTGCTGCCGACTGTGCCGGTAATCGGCGTGACCGTGTCGCGCACCGACGAAGCCCAGCGCCCGAAAGTGCAGGGCCTGGCCGAACGCACCGCCGAGTTGCTGGGCGTGGACGTGCCCGAGGCTTTCAAAGTGATTTTGTGGGACGAATACTTCGGCCCGCGCTACGGCGAGCCGAACGCCGGCACCTTGGCGGCTGTCAAACTGCTGGCCAGTCAGGAGGGCCTGCTGTTAGACCCGGTCTACACTGGCAAGGCCATGGCGGGTTTGCTGGATGGCATCGGGCGTCAGCGGTTTGAGGACGGCCCAATCATTTTTCTGCACACCGGCGGGGCGCCGGCGCTGTTTGCGTATGACTCGGCGTTCAATTGAATAAACGCAGATCAACCTATGGAAGCAGGCTTGCTCGCGATTGCGCGGTGTCAGGTAGGTATTTTTCAACTGACACAGCGCTATCGCGAGCAAGCCCGCTCCCACAATGGATCAGCTGAATATTCTAAAATGGAATAACAAATTAGATTTATATTATTTTCAAGTCTTAAGAACTGGCTTTATAGTCGCGCCGCAGGCGAAGACGCCAATCGCGCTTTAAGGCAGGATACGAGTACCGCATCACCTGCTCCGCTCAACATAAAAAACACAGAGGCTGTTCATGACTATTTCAGTATTGCGTCGCACGTTGCTGGTGGGAACATTGGGCCTGGCGCTGGGTGCGGGTTGGATGGGCCAGGCGATTGCCGGCGAGCAGTTGGACTCGATCAAAAAGGCCGGCGAACTCAAGGTTGGCCTTGAAGGCACTTACCCACCGTTCAGCTTTGTCGGTGAAGACGGCAAGCTCACCGGTTTCGAAGTCGAGTTGTCCGAAGCGCTGGCCAAGAAGCTCGGCGTCAAGGTCAAGCTCAGCGCCACGCCGTGGGACGGCATTCTCGCCGCCCTGGAATCCAAGCGCTTGGACGCTGTGATCAACCAGGTGACGATCTCCGAGGAGCGCAAGAAAAAATACGACTTCTCCCAGCCTTACACCGTCTCCGGTATTCAGGCGCTGGTTCTGAAAAAGAACGTCGATTCGATCAAGACCGCCAACGACCTGGCGGGCAAAAAGATCGGTGTAGGCCTGGGCACCAATTATGAACAGTGGCTCAAGGAAAACCAGCCTAAAGCCATTATCAAGACCTATAACGATGACCCAACCAAGTTCCAGGACCTGCGCATCGGCCGCATCGACGCCATTCTGATCGACCGTCTGGCCGCGCTGGAATACGCCAAAAAAGCCCCGGACACCGCCGCTGCAGGCGACGCCTTCTCGCGTCAGGAAGCCGGTGTTGCGTTGCGCAAAGGTGACCCTGAGTTGCTCGCCGCGGTGAACAAAGCTATCGACGAACTGCGTGCCGATGGCACCTTGAAGAAGCTCTCCGAGAAATACTTCAACGCTGACGTCACTCAATAATGGAAGCAGGTTTACAACTCGCGCTGGACTCCGCGCCCTTTCTGCTCAAGGGCGCGTACTACACGGTGATTCTCAGCCTCGGCGGCATGCTGTTCGGCTCGCTGCTGGGCTTCGGCCTGGCCTTGATGCGCCTGTCGCGCTTCAAGCCGTTCACCTGGATCGCGCGCGTCTACGTGTCGTTCTTTCGCGGCACGCCCTTGCTGGTGCAGCTGTTCCTGATCTACTACGGCTTACCGCAAGTGGGCATCGAGCTGGACCCGATTCCAGCCGCCATGATCGGCTTTTCGCTGAACATGGCGGCGTATGCCTGTGAAATCCTGCGCGCCGCGATCAGCTCCATCGAGCGCGGCCAGTGGGAAGCCGCCGCCAGTATCGGCATGACCCGTGCGCAAACCCTGCGCCGGGCCATCCTGCCGCAGGCCATGCGCACCGCGTTGCCGCCGTTGGGCAACAGCTTTATTTCGCTGGTCAAGGACACGGCCCTGGCCGCCACCATCCAGGTGCCCGAGCTGTTCCGTCAGGCTCAGTTGGTGTCTGCACGGACCTTCGAAATTTTCACCATGTACCTCTCCGCCGCCCTGATCTACTGGGTCCTGGCGAGCATCCTGGCGCACTTTCAAAATCGCCTGGAAGACCGGGTCAACCGGCATGACCTGGAGTCTTGAAGCATGATCGTGGTTGAAAAACTGACCAAACAATTCAACGGTCAGGTGGTACTCAACGGCATCAACCTTGAGGTCAAGGCGGGCGAAGTTGTCGCCATCATTGGCCCCAGTGGTTCCGGCAAAACCACCTTTCTGCGCTGCCTGAATTTTCTTGAAGAGCCCACCAGCGGCCGCATCAAGGTCGGTGACATCGAGATCGACAGCAGCAAGCCGCTCAATCAGCAACAAGGCCTGGTACGGCGCTTGCGCCAGCACGTGGGTTTTGTGTTCCAGAACTTCAACCTGTTCCCGCACCGCACCGCGTTGGAAAACGTTATCGAAGGCCCGATCGTGGTCAAGAAGATGCCGCGCGAAGCGGCAGATGCGCTGGGCCGCAAACTGCTGGCCAGGGTCGGCCTGGCGGGCAAGGAAGCGTCGTACCCGCGGCGTTTGTCCGGTGGCCAGCAACAGCGTGTGGCGATTGCCCGTGCGTTGGCCATGGAGCCGGAGGTGATTCTGTTTGACGAGCCGACCTCGGCCCTTGACCCGGAACTGGTTGGCGAAGTATTGGCGACGATTCGTAGCCTGGCCGAAGAAAACCGCACCATGGTCATCGTCACCCACGAGATGAATTTTGCGCGTGATGTGGCCAACCGGGTGGTCTTCTTCGACAAGGGCGTGATCGTCGAACAGGGCGACGCCAAGGCGCTGTTTGCCAACCCCAAGGAAGAGCGCACCCGGCAGTTCTTGAGCAAGTTTTTAGCGCATTAGCGCGCAACAGATTTTTGGCCGGGCCTGGTCAACTGTGGGAGCGGGCTTGCTCGCGGTGGCATCAACCGAGCGTGCTTGATGGTCCGAGGTGCCTGCATCGCGAGCAAGCCCGCGCACGCCAAAAAGCGCTTTTGAGCTAACCGCTCACAGTGAGCTGCGTTCCTACAGGGCGTGCTCATTAGCCGCCGGTAAATTACCCTGCCCCAACCCGCAAAAATCCCCCCGTCAGTCAGACCCTTCTGAATTTGCTTGAACCCGCCGTTTAGCCCTTTGCCGCCATTGACGCCCCGCGGCCAACCCTCTTATCTAGCGTCCAGAGGATTGGATCCCATCCCGGCTACTCACTGAATCGTTCCTTTCGGCACCCCGCGCACCATTGCGCCACGGGCGCCGGAACGATTGCTGCTGGCTGCATAAAGGAGATTACTGATGACGCGCACTGCAACCCCGGCCATGCTCACCGCACCGACCTTGCCCCAGGCTAATCGACACGGCATCAATGCCCTCGCCGCCGCCCAACTGCAGGTGGACATAGGCCCCTACCCCGGCATGGAGGAAGGCGACCTGATCGAACTGTTCTGGAACAACTGCTTCGCCGACTCGCGTCGGATTACCGCGTGCAAAGTGGGCACGTCGACACGCCTGCGCGTCCCGCAAAGTTTTGTGCAGGATGGCTCGGCACGCGTGCACTACCACGTCATGCAAGTAGGCTACGCCCCGGCACGTTCGGCGGTAGCCTGCGTGCAGGTAAAAACCGACTGCCCGGGCGGCCAGCTTGCGGCGCCGCTCAACACTGAAAACTGCGACGAAAACCAGAACCTCAACCGTGTGAGCATGCCCGAAACCATCGGGCGTTACGGCGTCAACAGCAGCCAGGTACGACGCGGCATTCCGCTGACCATCGAGCCCTATTGGGGCATGGCAACAGGCGACGCCATTACCCTGCGCTGGGGTGATGTGCGCATGGACCTGCCGATAATCCAGGCCAGTGGCGTCGGCCTGCCGGTGCAGGTGTGGGTGCCCTCGGCGGTGATTGTCGAAGCGGGCGACGACACGCGCCTGGAGGTCACGTACTGCATTCTCGACCGCGTCGGTAATAATTCACGCTGGGCACCTATGCGCGCCCTGAACATCGCCGCCTGCTCGCCACAGACGCCAGCCCGTGGGGCCGGGGCCGCGGCTACCTACCAACCGCGTCACCCCGGCTCGCCTTGCGAGCTGGGTGATCGCCGGTCTATGCATATTCCTAAAAGTTAGTTTATTTAAAGATTTAACACGCCTAGGGTATATGCACCGGACCACCGGACATCTCTGATTTTTCTGTTTTTATTTCATTGAATGCGAGGTCGGTATGATCAAAATTACCCCGGTGCGTAACGCCAGGGCATTACGTGCAGCCAAGGAGCGGCGCTGATGTCTAACGTGGCTGTAACACTCCCCCAAAGTGACTTGGATGTAGCCCCACTTTTATTGCCGGCCAGCGTGCTGCGCGACGACGCCCAAGCGTTGAGCGCAGCCGTGGAGTTGGCACAGGCTGCACGCCTGCAAGCGGCCAAGCGCGACCAGCAGCGCAAACTGCCTTGGGCGCAGATCGAGCAGTTCACCCGCAGCGGGCTCGGCAGTATTTCCATTCCGCGTGAATACGGCGGCCCGCAGGTGTCTTTCGTGACCCTGGCCGATGTGTTCGCGATTATCAGCGCAGCAGACCCGGCCCTTGGCCAAATCCCGCAGAACCATTTCGGCATCCTGTACCTGTTGCAAGGCTGCGCCACCGAGCGCCAGAAAAAGCAGCTGTTCCAAAGCGTGCTCGACGGTTGGCGCATTGGTAACGGTGGCCCGGAACGCGGCACCAAAAACACTCTCGAGCTGAAGGCGCGCATCACCGCAGACGGCGACGGTTATGTGGTCAGCGGCCAGAAGTTTTACTCAACCGGCGCACTGTTCGCGCATTGGGTTGCCATCAAGGCACTCAACGCTGACGGCAAACAAGTCATGGCGTTTGTACGCCGTGGCAGCGATGGCCTGCGCATCGTGGATGACTGGTCGGGCTTTGGCCAACGCACCACGGCCAGCGGCACGGTGCTGTTGGACCAGGTGGCGGTGGACGCAGAGCTGCTGGTCGAAAACTGGCGCATTGGCGAAAGCCCGAATATCCAGGGCGCCGTCTCGCAGTTGATTCAGGCCGCCATCGACGCCGGCATCGCGCGTGGCGCCCTCGATGACACCATCGCCTTCGTGCGTGAACGCTCACGCCCGTGGATCGACGCCAAGGTCGAGCGCGCGAGTGATGACCTGTATGTGATCGCCGATATTGGCAAGTTGAAAATCGAACTGCATGCCGCCGAAGCCCTGTTGCGCAAGGCCGGTAAGGTGCTCGACGAAGTCAGTGCTGCGCCGATCACCGCGCAATCCGCCGCGCGCGCCTCAATTGCCGTGGCAGAAGCAAAAGTGCTGACCACCGAAGTGTCGTTGCTGGTCAGCGAAAAGCTTTTCGAGCTGGCCGGCAGCCGCGCGACCCTCGCCGAATTCAACCTCGACCGCCACTGGCGTAATGCGCGCGTGCACACGCTGCACGACCCGGTGCGCTGGAAGTATCACGCGGTGGGTGCTTACCGCTTGAACGGCACGTTACCCGCTCGCCACTCCTGGATTTAACCGACCAGTCTTCTGGAGAAACGCATGACTTTTTCCCCGAACGTCGCGGTTATTACCAGCGATGAACACGCCCTTATTGTCGCCAGCGACTTGGCCGAAGATTTCCGGCGCGACAGCGCCCAGCGTGACCGCGAACGCCGCCTGCCCTTGCCTGAGCTGGACGTGTTCTCCCGCTCCGGCCTGTGGGGCATCAGTGTGCCCAAAGAACACGGCGGCGCCGGTGTGTCCAACGTCACCCTGGCCAAGGTGATTGCGCTGATCGCGCAGGCGGACGCGTCGCTGGGCCAGATCCCGCAAAACCACTTTTATGCCCTGGAAGTGCTGCGCGTAAACGGCAGCCCCGCGCAGCAACAACGCCTGTATGCCGACGTGCTGGCCGGCCAGCGGTTCGGCAACGCCTTGGCGGAACTGGGCACCAAGACCGCCCACGACCGCGTGACCTCGCTCACCCGCGACGGCGATGGTTTTCGCATCAACGGCCGCAAGTTCTACGCCACGGGCGCTATTTACGCGCAGCGCATCCCCACCTCCGTGGTGGATGAACACGGCGTGCAGCAACTGGCCTTTGTGCCTCGCGAAAGCGCAGGCCTGAGTGTGATCGACGACTGGAGCGGCTTCGGCCAGCGCACCACCGGCAGCGGCTCGGTGGTGTTCGATAACGTGTGGGTGACCGCCCAAGACGTGATTGCGTTCCAGAGCGCCTTCGAACGCCCGACCACCGTCGGCCCACTCGCGCAAATTTTGCACGCCGCCATCGACACCGGTATCGCCCGCGCCGCCTTTGAAGATGCGCTGCACTTTGTGCGCACCAAGACTCGCCCGTGGATCGACTCCGGCAACGACAAGGCAACCGAAGACCCGCTGACCCTGAAAAGCTTCGGCCACCTGAGCATCCGCCTGCACGCCGCCGAAGCCTTGCTTGAGCGCGCAGGCGAGTTCCTCGACCGTGCCCAGGCCGAGAGTAACGCCGAAACCGTCGCGGCGGCGTCCATCGCCGTCGCCGAAGTGCGCGCCTTGAGCACCGAGATTTCCCTGGCCGCCGGCAGTACCTTGTTCGAGTTGGCCGGCAGCCAGGCGACCCTGGCCGAACACGGCCTCGACCGCCACTGGCGCAACGCCCGCGTGCACACCCTGCACGACCCGGTGCGCTGGAAGTACCACGCGGTGGGCAATTACTACCTGAATGATGAAAACCCGCCGCTGCGGGGGACTCTCTGAATGGCCAAGAAAAAGATCCTGCTGAATGCCTTCAACATGAACTGCATCGGGCATATCAACCACGGTTTGTGGACCCACCCTCGGGACACCTCCACGCAGTACAAAACCGTCGAATACTGGACCGAACTGGCGCAAACCCTGGAGCGCGGGTTGTTCGACGGTTTGTTCATCGCCGACATCGTTGGTGTGTATGACGTGTACCAGAACGCCATCGATGTGCCGCTCAAAGAGTCGATCCAACTGCCGGTCAACGACCCGCTGTTGCTGGTGTCGGCAATGGCCGCGGTGACCAAAAACCTCGGCTTCGGCCTGACCGCCAACCTCACCTATGAGCCGCCGTATCTGTTCGCGCGGCGCATGTCCACGCTCGACCACCTGAGCCGTGGCCGGGTTGGCTGGAACATCGTCACCGGCTACCTCGACAGCGCCGCCAAGGCCATGGGCCTCACAGAACAGGTCGAGCACGACCGGCGCTACGACCAGGCCGATGAATACCTGCAGGTGCTGTACAAACTCTGGGAGGGCAGTTGGGAAGACGACGCGGTGCTCAACGACCCACAGGCGCGGGTTTACGCCCAGCCGGGCAAGGTGCACAAGGTCGAACACCACGGCGAGTTTTACCAGGTGGAGGGTTATCACCTCTGCGAGCCGTCGCCGCAGCGCACGCCGGTGCTGTTCCAGGCCGGCAGTTCAGAGCGTGGCTTGCTGTTCGCCGGGCAGCATGCCGAGTGCGTATTCATCAGCGGCCAGAACAAGGCGTCGACCAAGGCGCAGGTGGACAAGGTGCGCGCCAGCGCAGTCGAGGCCGGGCGCAACGCGGATGACATCAAGGTGTTCATGGGCCTCAACGTCATCGTTGGCGCCACCGAAGCGTTGGCCTGGGCCAAGCACGCCGAGTACCTCAGCTACGCCAGCGCGGAAGCCGGTGTGGCGCACTTCTCGGCGTCCACGGCAATTGATTTTGCACAGTACGCACTGGACGAACCGATCCAGTACGTGAAAAGCAATGCTATCCAGTCGGCGACCAGGAACTTGCAGAACAACGACTGGACCCGCCGCAAGTTGCTCGAACAGCACGCGCTGGGCGGGCGCTATATCACCCTGGTGGGCTCACCCGAACAGGTCGCCGATGAGCTGGAATCGTGGATCAGCGAAACCGGCCTGGATGGCTTCAACCTCACGCGTATTGTCACGCCGGAAAGCTACGTGGATTTCATTGATCTGGTGGTACCCGAGTTGCAGCGGCGCGGGTCGTACAAAACCGCCTATGAGGCAGGCACCTTGCGCGAAAAAGTCTTCCACGGCAGCGCCCGCCTGCCCGAACAACACACCGGTTCCACCTACCGGCACTGATCGTTCCCACGCTCTGCGTGGGAGCGATCTTTTTAGAAGTTAATGACTGGAAATCGATTATGAAAAAGACCCTGCTCACCCACCCAGTCAAAGCACTGGCCCTGGCCCTGGCCCTCGGTTTGTTCAGCTGCGCGGTGTTCGCCGCCGACGCACCGCTGAAAGTCGGTACCACCGCCGCCTTCGCGATACCGCTGGAAGCCGCCGTTGAAGAGGCCGGCAAACAAGGCCTGAACGTCGAGCTGGTGGAATTCACCGACTGGATCGCGCCCAATGTCAGCCTGGCCGCCGGCGACATCGATGTGAACTACTTCCAGCACATCCCGTTCCTTGAAAACGCCAAGGCCGCTGCCGGCTTTGACCTTGTGCCCTACGCGCCGGGCATCATCAACAACGTCGGGCTGTATTCCAGGCAGTACAAAAACCTCAACGACCTGCCACAAGGCGCCAGCGTGGCGATTGCCAACGACCCGATCAACAGCGGTCGCGGCTTGCAACTGCTGGCCAAGGCCGGTTTGATCACGCTCAAGCCGGGCGTGGGCTACAAGGCCACCGAAGAAGACATCGTGGCCAACCCGAAGAAGCTCAAGATCCTCCAAGTGGAAGCGGTGCAACTGGTGCGCGCTTACGACGATGCAGACCTGGTGCAGGGCTACCCGGCGTATATCCGCCTGTCGAAGACCTTTGATGCCGAGTCGGCGCTGCTGTTTGACGGCCTCGACCACCCGGAATACGTGATCCAGTTCGTGATCCAGCCGAAAAGCAAAACCGACCCGCGCGTGATCAAGTTCGTCGACATCTACCAGCACTCGCCGGTGGTGCGCGCCGCCCTGGATAAATCCCTCGGCAAGCTCTACCAAGTCGGCTGGGAAGATAAAAAATGACCGCCGCCCACTCTCAACTACGTGACCAGCTACGCGACCTGGGCTTACCGCCCAAAACCGCTGAGCAGGCAGAACTGCACGCGGATTTGAACCACGCCCACCTGCGTTTTATCAACGTGGGCAAGACTTACGACGGCCGTGTGCAGGCCTTGCAAGGCATCGACCTGGCGATTCAGCACGGCGAAGTATTCGGCATCATCGGCCGCAGCGGCGCCGGTAAATCCTCGCTGATCCGTACCATCAACCGCCTCGAACAACCGAGCAGCGGGCGGGTGTTGATCGATCAGGTGGACATCGGCGACTTCGACGAAGACCGCCTGGTGGCGCTGCGTCGGCGCATCGGCATGATCTTCCAGCACTTCAATCTGATGTCGGCCAAGACCGTGTGGCAGAACGTCGAATTGCCGCTGAGAGTGGCTGGCGTGCCCAAGCCGCAACGCGAGCAAAAAGTGCGTGAGCTGCTCGAACTGGTCGGTTTGCAGGACAAACACAAGGCCTACCCCGCGCAGCTTTCCGGCGGGCAAAAACAGCGCGTCGGCATCGCCCGCTCGCTGGTGCACGACCCACAGATTTTGCTCTGCGACGAGGCCACGTCGGCCCTCGACCCGGAGACCACCCAGTCGATACTCGGCTTGCTGCGCGAGATCAACCAACGCCTGGGCCTGACCATCGTGTTGATCACCCATGAGATGGCGGTGATTCGCGACATCTGCGACCGCGTGGTGGTGCTCGAACACGGGCACATCGTCGAGCAAGGCCCGGTGTGGCAAGTGTTCGGCAACCCGCAGCACGCGGTCAGTAAAACCCTGCTGGCGCCGCTGCAACACGCGTTGCCGCCAGAGCTGCAAAACCGTTTGCAGGCCACCGCGGCGTCGACCGAAGCCGCCGTGGTGCTGCGCTTGCAGTTCACCGGCAGCGCTACCGACGAGCCAGACCTGGCCGCACTGTTCAGCGCTCTCGGCGGACGTGTGCGGTTGCTGCAAGGCGGTGTGGAACGGATTCAAGGGCACGCTTTGGGGCAATTGCTGCTGGCGGTGAATGGCTCGCCGCAGAATGCCGAACAACTGCGCAGCCTCGCCGGGCGCTGGGCACAACAGGTGGAGGTGCTGGGCTATGTGGTTTGATCGTTTATTACAGGGCGCCATCGACACGTTGCTGATGGTCGGTGTGTCATCGCTGATCGCGCTGCTGGTGGGGATTCCGCTGGCGGTGTTCCTGGTCACCAGCGACAAGGGCGGCATCTACCAAGCCCCGGCGCTGAACCGCGTGCTGGGGGCGTTCGTCAATCTGTTCCGCTCCATACCCTTCCTGATTTTGATGGTTGCGCTGATCCCGTTTACCCGGCTGATCGTCGGCACCACCTACGGCGTGTGGGCCGCCGTGGTGCCACTGACCATTGCCGCCACGCCGTTTTTTGCGCGAATTGCCGAAGTGAGTTTGCGCGAGGTCGACCATGGTCTGATCGAAGCCGCACAGGCCATGGGCTGCCGCCGCTGGCACATCATCTGGCATGTGCTGCTGCCGGAAGCACTGCCGGGCATCGTCGGCGGGTTCACGATTACCTTGGTGACGATGATCAACTCATCGGCCATGGCCGGGGCGATTGGCGCCGGCGGCTTGGGCGACATCGCCTACCGCTATGGCTATCAGCGGTTTGATACGCAGATCATGCTGACCGTGATTGTGCTGCTGGTGATGCTGGTGGCGGTGATTCAGCTGGGCGGCGATCGTCTGGCGCGGGTGCTGAACAAACGCTGAAACCTTCGCGGCTCCCCTTCCGGGGAGCACACGGCGCATGTGCCGCTCATCAGAACTGTCAATTCTCACAGCTAGACGCGGTTTTCTTCTATGGCGTCTTATTGACCTTGCCTCTTACGTACGTAGTCCCCACGTGCTCATCCTGCAAGGAACAAGCTCATGTCCGATGAACCCATTGATCTCGACGTTGCCCCCTATCCGCCTGCTTTCGTCGCGTTGGATAAAACCAAATACCCTGAAGAAGCCGTCTACGGTCTTGGCTCAGATCATGTGACACCAGAGGCGCGCTTCTTTTTTGAACCATGGCCAGCGGTCAGTAATGGCGACTACTTCGGCTTGCGCATCCACGAACTGAACAACCCTGCCGCCTTTGATACCGTCAGAGACCCCACGCTGACGCGTTACGAGTTGCGGGTTCCGAAACAACAACTGCCGGAGGGCACAGTCGACATGCTCGGTCGGGTCGTACGCGTTGCCAGCGGCCAGGTAAGTCGCTCTATCACGCAAAAAATCCTGATCAAGACCACCAAGCCCGGCGGAGAAGACCGCAGGGTCCTGGAGCCATGGCACAGTGAGTTGGTCATGACGATCATATCCGCGGCGGCTGGCACTCCCTTCGTAGACGGCGACACCCTGGACGACGAAACGATCGCAGGCGGGTTGATTTGCCTGGTAAACAAGTATCCGAACATCCGCAAGAACGATGAAATCTCGGTCATGTTTGACGGCAAACCGATCACCTACAGTGTGAGCCCTGCAGAAGCTGGCGGGCCTGGGCCGATCCGGGTGCCGATCAGCGAGAGTGATATCCGCAGTGCCTCCCAGTACGGTTCGGTAGAGGTTTTTTTCAAGGTTAAAGACGTGGTGGGGAACGTCTCGGGGGGTAAATACCCCTATTCGAAACCCATCACACTGCGCAGTGAACTGGACGAAACACTACTCGCCGGCCCAAGCTTCACAGCGAAAGCGCCTGGCGCCGATGAGGGTGAAGAAACCAAAATAGCCGACCTCGACACCCAATCCGCCTTCGAATTCTCGTTAACGGCGGCAGTCACTCGCCTGCGGGTTGCGCCTAAACCTGCGCACAAGATCATTTTCTTTCTGGACATCACGCCGAAGGAAGGTGCGTCTTGGGTTAAAGAATTCCCGCCCATTATCGACCGGAATCTGGGGAGCGAGAGGCTTCCCATCAGTTTCGATTTCCTCAATGGCCTGGCAGGCGGAATGTTCCGGGCACGCTTTGAATGGCGCAACGCTGCTGGGGCACTGGTGAATAAATCGGTCACCACTATGGTTAAAGTGGTGGGCACTCAGATATTGATGCCGCCTGTGATCACGGCCCAGATTGAAGAGGGCTTGATTGTTGAAAGCGCAGACCTGTCTTTGCAAATACCGACCTATCAGCCCCACGATCCGAACTGGCCGGAAGCACTGTGGATAAAACCGTTGCAAACCATCGGTGGCCTGGAAGCCTATTCCGAAACGCAGTTTGCGGGTCCACAAGGTGGTACGCGCCGCGTGACCGTGCAAAACCTGCAAAAGCTAAAAGGCAAAGGCTACGTCGCAGTGGGTTACTCCACTAACGAAAGCAGGGAGGGCGCCGAAGTCATTCGCAACTCTAGAACACTGATCGCCCAGATCGGTGAGCGCGATCCCGTGCTGTTAGCGCCGATTGTTCAAGGGGTCGTAGACAACAACATCGACCCGAAAAAAATCAAAGACCCCGAGGTTTTGATAAATATTCCCTACGACGGCACGGTAAGCGGCAACATACTGGCCTGGAGCGTGGTAGGGCAAAACCAGGCGGGATCCGCCAGCGGCAGCATCCCAATCACCAAAGCGAGCGCAGGCGCAGCTTTGCCCTCCCAAGGCATCCCGGTGCCTCGGCTTGTCCTGGATAACAACGAAGAAACCATCATCAGCTTTACCTACAGCGTTACGGATAAAACCACCACCCCGCCGAAAATTTTGCGCTCTGAAGTGCGCTACATCAGCGTGGGCAAGGCATTGAAGCTGGAAATTCCAAAAGTGCTTGAGGCCGGTACGCGTCAAGACCAAATCAACCTGCAAGACGTGCTACACGGCGCGCACATTGAAATAGCGATCAAGCCGTTGCGCGATGAAGATCAAGTCTTTGCCCAATGGAAAGGCAGTTATGGCGTCAGCAGCATTGAGCTGCAGCTAGAGGGTGACTCAACAACTAACAAAGTGGTTGCCTTTGTCCCGCCTGAGGTTATTGGCAAGGCTATTCGAGCGAACGGCAACACCATTTCGGTCAGTTACAACTTTACCCGAGGGCCTTTCGACTACCGCTCCGTGACCCGCGACTACAGACTGCCGCCCCCCGCCGGGCTGCCGGCGCCGAGAATCGATGCTTTCGAACTCGGAGTGTTGCCCCTCTACGAGCTCAAAGACGGCGCCCGGTACAAGGCTGATGTGTGGGACTTTATTGATGCAAACCAGTACGTTTGGTTGACCGCCACAGGTACTTTTGCCGATGGCAGGCCGTACGAACAGGACATTTTCTCCGAAGCCCTGGTCACAGAATTCGGCGTCACCCATGGTATTTCCGCTCCGGTGCCGGTAGATGAGCTTCGCCAACTCAAAGAAAACTCGCACCTGACGCTTCGTATGTGGGTCAATTATACGCAAAGCCCCGATAAGGACACAGCGGTACCCTTTGGGGCACGCGATTACATTGTCCAGACCATTCCCTACGCTCTGCCGGCACCGGCCTTTGCCAATCAGGCTGGCGCTGCAATCGCCATTGAGCCGCTCGTGTACGAGCACAATGCGTTTGTGACCGTTGCCTATCCAGGCATGACCGCAACGCAGACGATTACCTTGCAATGGTCCTTCCCGGACGGTACGCAGGCCACGATTGCACCGCAGAAGGGCCTCGCCGGTGGAAAGGTCGACTTTCCCATCAATGCGCAGATTCTGGCTGCGAGTGTCGGTAAAATCATCACGTTACGCTACACGTCGTTCTCTGGAACAAAAACGACCTCGTCAGACATCCAGACCCTGACTGTTAAAACCCTGCGCCTGGCGGATTTGCCACGGGCATTGATCAACGGCATTGCCAATGCCGGGAAGCTCGACGTGGACAACTTCCAAGGCACGTTTGCATTAACGCTGCCAAAGTGGCCGCTGAGTGTTGAGCGACAGTTGGTGACTATCACAGCACGCTCGCATGGGGTGCTACCGCTTAAAGTGCTGGAAAACTACCCCATCAATGCGACCGAAGTCACCAAGGGGCTGGTGAATACACCGTTCCTTAAAAGTTGGTTATTGGCATTACCCACCAACAGCGCAGTAGAGTTGAGTTGCGAGGTGGCCTATGACGGCAAAGCGGATGGCCTGGTGAACGTTCAATTCCCGACTACCACGTACTCCGTAATT
Organism: Pseudomonas kitaguniensis; assembly: GCF_009296165.1. Lineage (GTDB taxonomy): Bacteria > Pseudomonadota > Gammaproteobacteria > Pseudomonadales > Pseudomonadaceae > Aquipseudomonas > Aquipseudomonas kitaguniensis. The sequence goes on from NZ_VUAZ01000164.1 coordinate 24,608, forward strand.
ACCGCCCAAACACTTATAACCGACACGGCCAGCCTTCAGAACTTCTCATTTGGCGGCTGGAGAGCGGGCATAGCGGTGGCGGATGCCAGAGACCTGAGTTTCTCGGCACAGGGCCTGTTAAATTATACCTACTCCAACTATTCTGCCGGGCCGATACTCATAAAAACCTTCTACAATATGCGCATCGGCACACGCTACCGGTTCAGTATCAATATTCGAAGGGAAGATGGTCGTTACTCTCTGCCCCTCGTTTCTTTGCACACGAGCCAAGGTATGCTGGTGGCGCCAACGTATATCGGGTCGATGGTGTACTTCGAAATGGCCGGCTATTTCATTGCCAGTACCGCCACCGTGGAATGCATGATCTACAGCAATAACGGGTCAGGCTATGGCAATGATTACAGGGTCGCCAATCTCGTGGTTGCTCGCGCGTAGACTCAAGACCCGTTAAAAAAAGCGTCGCCTTTAAGCGGAACAGGTTCTTTGAACTGTTCCGCTTTTTTATGCACACGGCGCCCCCTGTAAACTCCTTCGCGTATAGTCAGCCCCTCACCCAGCCCCCGAAGCGCTAGCCATGAAACTCGCCCCCGACGACCTTAACCAGATCACCTCCACCACCCTCGGCCACTACAACGAGGTGGCCGAGGAATTCCGTGAAGGCACCCGCGATCACGATGTGAGCCAGAACATCGACGCACTGCTGCGGCACATCCGGGGTTCGGCGCCGTTTACCGTGCTGGATTTCGGCTGTGGGCCGGGGCGGGATTTGCAGACGTTTACGCGCATGGGGCATGTCGCCGTGGGGCTTGATGGCTCGGGACGCTTTGCGCAGATGGCGCGTGAAGACAGTGGCTGCGAGGTGTTGCAGCAAGACTTCTTGAGGCTGGACCTGCCTGCCGAGCGCTTTGACGGGGTGTTTGCCAATGCGGTGTTGTTTCATATCCCGAAGCAGGAATTGCCGCGCATTCTCAAGCAACTGCATGGGGCGTTGAAGCCCGGCGGCGTGCTGTTCAGTTCCAACCCTCGCGGTGAAAACCAGGAAGGCTGGAATGGACCGCGGTATGGGTCTTATCACGATGTTGAGGCATGGCAGGCGCTGCTGACCGATGCCGGGTTTGAAGCGTTGGAGCATTACTACCGGCCAGCGGGGTTGCCGCGTGAGCAACAACCGTGGCTGGCCAGCGTGTGGCGCAAAGCGTAGATCCGACTTGCTCGCGAAAGCGCTGTATCAGCCAATACTTCAGTGACTGACAGACCGC
>NZ_VUAZ01000165.1 GCF_009296165.1 Pseudomonas kitaguniensis
GCTGCACCCGGTCCAACTGTGGGAGGGGGCTTGCTCCCGATGGCGTCCGAAAGCACAACCGCCATCATTGACCCACGCCCGCATCCTGCCTATCCTCGCGCCTGTCACGACTCATTCGTGATGAGGTTTGACGGCCTCGGAAACTCATAGGAACAAGCACAGCGTTATGGCGACTGTGCGTGGGGCGCTTTCGAGCGCGCCGGGTTCCTATACCGGTCCGTCAACCTGCGTACAGTTGCCACCTACTCGTTTGACGGCGAAGCGTGGCAACTCCAATTATCATAGGAGTTTCACCATGTCCAAACCAACCACCCGCCCCACCCCTTTCGGCCTCAGCGAACGCAGCGAAGAACCGCTCTTCTGCGTACAACCCGGCATCCCCATTGAACAGGCCCTTGAGCATGCCAGTTATGTTCTGGGCACCGCGCGCGTGCTCACCCTGGCGGCGCAAGACCTCTGCACTGAACATCAAAGCTACCTGAATTGGGCCAGCCTGCACTTGGCCGAAACGGGGTTGGCTCTGGTTGAGGCTTCCATTGATGGCTTGCAGGCAGAGTCCTCTGCTCAGTAAGTAAGTCATCAGGAGCAGGCCGCTCCCACATCAACTGTGGGAGGGGGCTTGCTCCCGATGGCGTCCGGCAACACAGCCGATGGTCAACCTGTCTGCCCCACAGTAGGATGGTTCATCCATTTGTGAGGCTGCCTCCATGTTCTTCGGCGTTCTACTGATCATCACCTGGTTGATCCTGCTGCTGCGCTACCCTGCCAGAGCATTGCCGGTTTCCCTGGCCGCCGCCGTCGGGCTGGGCTTGGTGGCCATTTGGGTGGTGTGGCTGGATAACCGCGAAGCCGCGCAACTGGCGCGGCTGGAATTGCGCATCAGCTACGCGCCGCAGGAATGCCCCGCCGACCGCCCGCTGAAATTGACCCTGAACAACGGTAACGACGTGCCCCTGACCGAACTGCGTTGGCGCCTTGCCGCTTATGCGCCGGGCGACACGGTCAACCTCGCCGACAATGTTTACGCCGCCCCACGCTATCGTGGCCCCGGCGAGTTGCAGGCCGGCGCGACGTGGGAAGACTGCCTGCCCACACCGCCTTTGCGCCCCGGCTACCGCCCGCAAACCCTGGAATTTCGCGCCGAGCACCTGCAAGGCAGTTTCTCGGACTGACAAGGATTGACCCATGCCCAACGTACTCATCACCGGTTGCTCCAGCGGCATCGGCCGCGCCCTGGCCGACGCGTTTAAATCCGCAGGCTTCGACGTATGGGCCAGCGCCCGCCAGCCGCAAGACGTCGCCAACCTGGCCGCCGCCGGCTTTAACGCCGTGCAGCTGGATGTGAATGACCCCGGCGCCTTGCAGCGCCTGGCCGAGCAGTGCGACACGCTGGATGTGCTGATCAACAACGCCGGTTACGGCGCCATGGGCCCGTTGCTCGATGGCGGCACCGGCGCGATACAGCGCCAGTTCGACACCAATGTGTTTTCCATCGTCGGCGTCACACAAGCGCTGTTCCCGGCGCTGCGGCGCAGCAAAGGTTTGGTGGTGAACATCGGCAGCGTCTCCGGCGTACTGGTCACGCCGTTCGCCGGCGCGTATTGCGCGTCCAAGGCAGCCGTGCACGCGCTGAGCGATGCGCTGCGCATGGAACTGGCGCCTTTTGGCGTGCGCGTGATGGAAGTGCAACCGGGGGCGATCGATACGCGCTTCGCCAAAAATGCCGGCGCGCAGGCTGAACTGTTGATCAACGATACATCGCCGTGGTGGCCGCTGCGCGAGGGCATCCGTGCGCGCTCGCAAGCCTCGCAAGACAAGCCGACAGCCGCCAACGTGTTCGCCGCCGATGTGCTCAAGGCGGTACAACGGCCGCAGCCACCGCGCTTGTTGCGTTCAGGCAATGGCAGCCGCGCGTTGCCGTTGCTGGCGGCGTTGTTGCCCAAGGGGCTGCTGGAGACGGTGTTGAAGAAACGTTTTGGATTGAACGGCGTGTTGTAAGCAACCGTGAAGCTCACCTGTCAAAACCCTGGATGAGTGCCATAATGACGCCTGCCTCTTGAAACTGACTGGCCCCATAAGGGTAACGCGATGGAAATCAGAAAAATTCGACTAAGCAACGTCGGTCGTTTTACCGACTTGGAAGTCGCCTTTGCGCCTACCGAAAAGCATGCGTCGAAGGTGACGGTGTTTGTGGGGAATAACGGGGCGGGGAAGACCACGATTTTGAAGTCGTTGGCGACGTCTCTCAGTTGGTTCGTAGAAAGCCTTCGAACAGACTCGGGTCGCGGAGAGCTGATCGGGGAAGAGCTTATTCACAACGACGCTGGCACAGCGATCATGGCGATAGAAGTTGCCTATTTTGATGAGAAAAACTCGAATTGGACCTTAAGCAGAACACGTAGAGGGTTCAAGAGTGTAGGCCGCGCCGATCTCACCGAAGCTCGCACTCTTGCGAACAACATTAAAGATTTGCTGACGTTCTCCAACCGCCAATTGTCCTTACCGCTCATTGCTTACTACCCCGTTGAACGTTCAGTTCTAAAAGTACCGCTGACAATCAACAAGCGCACGCGTGTTTTTCAGCTGGATGGCTATGACAAATCACTGAGCCAAGGTGTGGACTTCGCGCGTTTTTTCGAATGGTTCCGCGACCGCGAAGACATCGAAAACGAGGGTGCAATTTCGGGCTCCACCTTGGAAACGCTGTCAAAAAGGCTGGGCAAAAACAGCGATTCCTGGAAGGAAATTGAAGCAGTAAACGCGCTTTCCAGGGACAGTCAGCTAACCGCTGTACGCACTGCCATTTCCAAGTTCATACCCGACTTCACCAATCTTCGCGTTGTGCGCTTTCCAGTGCTGGAGATGGTTATAGACAAAGCGGGAAATTCATTGAGCGTCATGCAACTTTCACAAGGTGAAAAATCCCTAATGGCATTGGTCGGTGACATTGCCCGCCGTCTAGCGATCATGAATCCATCATTGGAAAACCCGCTACATGGCGACGGTATCGTCCTGATCGACGAGGTCGATCTTCACCTGCATCCTCAATGGCAACGTCGCCTGATCCGCCAACTCACCAATACCTTCCCCAACTGCCAGTTCATCCTGACCACCCACTCGCCCTTGGTGATCAGTGATACCAAGGATGTCTTGTGCTATGTCCTAGACAACGGCGAATTGGAAGAGCGCAACGGTCTCTATGGCCTGGACGCCAACCAGGTGTTGCTCAATGTCATGGACACCGATGTGCGCAACAGCGAAGTCCAGGACCGCTTGGACCGTTTGCTGGAACTGCTGCAAGACAAAAAATTGAAAGACGCCAAGGCTCTCTTCGAAGAACTGTCTACAGATCTGCCCCCCGGTCACATCGAGCTGACCAAAGCGGCCCTGCTGATTCGCAAGCTGGAGCTGCGCAGTGCGTAAAATCACCAAAGGCGATGAACCCGCAGCATTGACGCAATGGAAGCGTGCACACCCTCAGGGGCTCTACTCAGACTTGCCCCATACACAAAGAAGCAGCATCCGTGGGGCGTGCATCGAAGAACAGCACGGCCTGTGCGCGTATTGCTGCCACGCAATAACGCTGGAGAACGCTCACAACGAGCACGTGCACGCCAGGGAAACTGCTCCCCACCGCGCCCTGGACTACGCCAATATCGTCGCCAGTTGCAACCGCGCAAAACAATGCGGAAAAGCCCACGCCCACCAAGTGCTGCCGCTCACTTCGTTGATGGCCGAGTGTGAGTCCGAGCTTAAGTTTTACCTTTCAGGCCGTGTGGAAGGTTTGAGCGCAAGAGCCGCTAAGTCGATCAATGTGCTGAACCTGGGCGATACACGTGACAACAACCGCGCACTGTTCAGTGCGCGCAAAGCGCTCTTGGACACGCTCCTGTACGACTGCGGGGTCAATGGCGATGACCTTAAGATTGCCGACATGGATCTCTTGACGGCACTCCTGCAAGAGCTGCAACAACCCGACGCCAACAACCAACTGAAACCATTCGCACCCGTTCTGGTGAATGTGGTTCGCCAGCTAAGCGTCTGATAAAGAGAGTGTTAATGATCGACTACAGCGATTTTTTCGAAGAAGTGATCCAGACCCACGTCGAGATCGAACAATGGTTTGCAGGCGTTGCACCTGAAGGCACCCTGCAGAACCTGCTTGCGCGTTTCTCCCCTGAGTTCAGCATGGTTGCGCCCGCCACCGGCACGCGCGTCAATGCGGCGGGGGTGAATGCCCTGTTCACCCGCCTCGGCGGCATGCGCCCAGGGTTGAAAATCACCTTGAGTGAAATGGCCGGGATTGACCGGCATGCGCGCGGTGCGACAGTGACTTACCGCGAGCATCAGGTGGATGCCAGCGGCACGCATACAGATCGACGGGCGACGGTGGTGTTCGAGAAGCAAGCAAGCGGCGCGCTGCTTTGGCGCCACCTGCACGAAACCTTTATCAAAGCCTGACACGCTCAAAAACTGTGGGAGGGGGCTTGCTCCCGACTGCAGTTGGTTCAGTTAAAACATCAGTGACGGACA
>NZ_VUAZ01000166.1 GCF_009296165.1 Pseudomonas kitaguniensis
CGAGATACTCAAAGCCTCGCAAGCGTTTGAAGGCGCAGCGCTGAGCCCACCCGCGAGCCCGCTGGATGGCGCGTCGCAGGCGCCAGGTGCCGAGGCACCGGCCTCAAAAAACTGGCTGGACCAAGCCAAGGGGGCGGTGGCAAGTGTCACGCTTTAGACCGTCCGCCTGGCGGGACCGCGCGGCAGCACTTACTCACATACTGGCGATGAGTGCTGGCCCAAACGCGTCACGGATAAACCCTGGCGCGATGTACCGCTCATAATGTGCCTCGGACAACAGGAAGAACTCTCGGTCGATTGCATCGCGCAAGTCGGTGAGGTGGCGCTCGCGAAACTCCGGCAATAACGCCAGGCCATAGGCATCCAGCTTGGAGATTACCCGCGCACCCGGGCAATCAGTTGGTAGGCCCAGCAATACGGCGACTGGTGCGGCATAAAACGAATCTTGCGATCTTCCAGTTGCTGACGCAGACGCTGCGGGTCAAACACTTCCAGCTTGCTGGCCATCACCTGCACCAGTAACTGTTCCAGGCGCAGCCACACCGCCTGCTTTTCGTCGGCGTTGTAGCCATTCCACTGGATGACTTCATGGTGATAACGCTTGCAGCCCCGGCAGACCAAGTCCCCGTAAACGGTGGAGCAGAGGCCGACGCACGGTGTCTTGATGGTTTGATTGGGCATAAAAAAACATCGACAGGTAAAACAAACACGCCCCAAGAGGGGCCGTTTTTATATCAATCCCAGCTCAGCGCGCCGCCGGTCTGATACTCGATCACACGCGTCTCAAAGAAATTCTTCTCTTTCTTCAAGTCCATGATCTCGCTCATCCACGGGAACGGATTCGTGGTGCCTGGGTACTCTTCCTTCAAGCCAATCTGCGACAAGCGACGGTTAGCGATGAACTTGAGGTAATCCTCCATCATCGCCGCGTTCATCCCCAACACGCCACGCGGCATGGTATCCCGTGCGTATTCAATCTCCAGCTGCGTACCCTGCAGAATCATCTGGGTCGCTTCTTCCTTCATCTCGGCATCCCACAAGTGCGGGTTTTCGATTTTGATCTGGTTGATCACATCGATACCGAAGTTCAGGTGCATCGACTCGTCGCGCAGGATGTACTGAAACTGCTCGGCCACGCCGGTCATTTTGTTGCGGCGGCCCATCGATAGAATCTGGGTGAAACCGCAGTAGAAGAAGATGCCTTCCAGGACGCAGTAGTAGGCGACGAGGTTGCGCAGCAGTTCTTTATCGGTTTCGACGGTGCCGGTTTCGAACTTCGGATCCGAGATCGAACGCGTGTACTTCAAGCCCCACGCGGCCTTTTTGGCGACCGACGGAATCTCGTGGTACATGTTGAAGATCTCGCCTTCATCCATGGCCAGCGATTCGATGCAGTACTGATAGGCGTGGGTGTGGATCGCTTCTTCGAAGGCCTGGCGCAGGATGTACTGGCGGCACTCCGGGTTGGTGATCAGGCGGTACACGGCCAGCACCAGGTTGTTGGCAACCAGCGAGTCGGCGGTGGAGAAGAAGCCGAGGTTGCGCATGACGATGCGGCGTTCGTCGTCGGTCAGGCCTTCGGGGTCTTTCCATACGGCGATGTCGGCGGTCATGTTGACCTCTTGCGGCATCCAGTGGTTGGCGCAGCCGTCGAGGTACTTTTGCCAGGCCCAGTCGTACTTGAAGGGCACGAGTTGGTTGAGGTCGGCGCGGCAGTTGATCATGCGCTTTTCGTCAACGGCGACGCGGGCGGAGGCGCCTTCGAGTTCGGCGAGGCCTTCGGCGACGTCGAGTTTGTCGAGTGCAGCCTTGGCGCGCACGATGGCGGCGGAGTCACTGGCGGTGACGGCGCGGGCTTCGATGGCGGCAGCAGCGCCGGCACGTCGAGGCGGTCCATGTTGGCTTCGCTCGCGTGGCCGGCATTAGCGCCTTTGATCACCGCTGCACCGGTGTCCTCGTTGTCGACTTCATCCCAACTCAGCATCGAAATATTCCTTCCTGATCTGTTCTGACGGCGTAGGAAGCCGTCTAAAAATACGCAATTTGCAGGCTACTAGGCATTGAAATACTGCGCATAGTGTGGTCGGTAAATACCGATACTGCACACTATGTAGTGGTCTGTTCTGTTTGTGGGCACACTATATGGGGTGTAACAAGGTTGGTCAACGCGCAGAAGCAGGCGCGAAGGTCGCAGGCCAGGGTCGGCAGTCAGCAGCACTTGCCCGGCCCCCGTGGAAAAGGGCATGGTGCAGCGCCGCGATATTAAATAGAATGAATCTCATTTGAGACTTACTCGCGCCGCGCAGGTTGCTTGCCATGAATGATGCTGTTGTGCCAACCCACGCCCCCGAACTGACGTTGTCGAGTTTGTACCGCGATCACCGCAGTTGGCTCGAAAGCTGGCTGCGTCGGCGCCTGGGCAATACCTGGGACGCGGCGGACTTGAGCCAGGATACCTTTCTGCGCGTGCTCGCCAGCGCCCAGCCGATTGCGCAGATGCAGGAACCGCGCGCTTATTTGGTGACCGTCGGCAAGCGCCTGCTGGTCAACTTTCATCAGCGGCGCAGCCTTGAGCAGGCGTATTTGAATGCCTTGGCGACGCTGCCCGAGGCGTGCGTGCCGTCGCCCGAACAGCGTTGGTTGCTGCTGGAGACCCTGCAAGCGCTGGATGAATTACTCGACGGTTTGCCGGTGCTGGTGCGCCGCGCGTTTCTCTGGAGCCAACTGGAGGGTTTGGGTTACCGCGAGATAGCCGAGCGGCTTGAAGTCTCGGAGCGCACGGTGAAGCGCTATATGGCGCAGGCCTATGAACACTGCTTGCTGGTGCAGGTGTGAGTCGCGACGTTGCGCGTGCCGCCGCCCAGTGGCTGGCGTTACTGGAGTCTGGCGCGGCCACCGAGCGTGACCACGCGAACTTGCAGCAATGGCGCGACAGCCATCCCCAGCACGAACAGACCTGGCAGAAAGCGCAATCGCTGCGCCAGCGCTTCAGCGACTTGCCACAGTCATTGGCGATGGCCAGCCTGGACCGCCCGCAACCGGGGCGGCGTGCGCTGCTCAAGCGCGGTTTGGGGGTTGTAGCGTGGGTGCCGGCCGCCTGGTTGCTCAGCCGCCAATTGCCTATCGACGCCTGGCGCGCCGACCTGCATACCGCCACGGGGGAGCGCAAACGGCTGCCGTTGGCCGATGGCAGCAGCCTGCAACTCAACACGGCCACGGCGGTCGATGTCGATTTGGCACAACGGCGCATCAGCTTGGTCGACGGCGAACTGGCGCTGAGGGTTCCGGGTGCTGCGGCGTTGACCGTGCACACCCGGTACGGCGAGGTAGACGTCAGCCAGGCCGAGGTGTGTGTGCGCCAGCTCGTCGCCGGGTGCCTGGTGTCGGTGCTTGAGGGCGCGGTGCAGGTGCGTGATGTGCGTGGAAGCGTGGCCACATTGAGCAGCGGTCAGCAAGCGATGTTGCAGCCACGCGGGTTGGCTGCCTGGGCACCGTTTGATGTGCTGCAACTGGGCTGGCGTGACGGCGTACTGACGGCACAGAACCAGGCGCTGGGGGATTTTCTGCGCGAGCTGGAACGTTATCGCCCCGGCGTGCTGCGCTGGGACCCAAACCTTGAAACGTTACGCGTCACGGGCAGCTTTCGCCTGGATGACACCGACCGCATTCTCGCCTTGCTGGCGCAAACCCTGGGGCTTGAGGTGCGCGCACGCACGCGGTATTGGGTAACGTTGAGCCGTACGTTGGTTTGACACTTACCGTCACAGGGGTCTCATACCCACACAGTCCCCATTAACCCCGTCTAGATCACATGCGCCCGCTGCAGCTCGGTCAACGACAGCGCCTTGAGCTGCGCCAGCAACGGGTCACGCCGGTCGCGCGGGTGGGGCAGGTCCACCACCAACTCCTGGCGAATGCTGCTCGGGCGATTGTCCATCACCAGCACTCGATCACTCAGGTACAGCGCTTCGTCCACGTCATGGGTGACCAGCAGCAACGCAATGGCATGGTGTTCAGCCAATTGCAGCAGCAAGTCTTGCAGCTTCATGCGGGTGAACGCATCCACGGCGCTGAACGGCTCATCCAGCAGCAACACTTGCGGGCGTGAATACAGGCCACGCGCGATGGCCACGCGTTGCGCCATGCCGCCGGACAATGCCTTGGGCAGCGCCTGCGCGAAGCCCGTGAGGCCGACTTCTTCGATCAACTGGTTGACCCAGGCTTGGTCATAGTGGTCGTCATCGCTGAACCCGATGTTCTGCGCAACCGTTAGCCAAGGCATCAGGCGCGGCTCCTGGAACACGAACGCGACTTCGCCCTTGGGGCTGCGCAGCTCACCCTCAAAGTCGGTTTCCAGGCCGGCAACCATGCGCAGCAAGGTGCTTTTGCCGCAACCGCTTGGCCCGAGCAGGCTCACGGCTTCGCGCGGCTGCAAGGCCAAATGCACGTGGGTCAACACCGGGGTGTCGGCGAAGCTTTTGCGCTCCACCCGAATCTCTAATAAAGGCTGCATGTTCATTGCTCCGCGCCCTGGCCATTGAACGTGTCGCGCCAGACCAGGCAGCGTTTCTCAAGTGCTGCGAGCACGCCATCGCTGACTTTACCTAGCAGCGCCAACACGATGATTGCCGCCAGTACGATGTCGGGCCGTGAGGTTTCCCGCCCGTCACTGAGCAAGTAACCCAAGCCCTTTGTGGCCGCAATCAGCTCGGCCGCCACCAAAAACATCCAGGCCAGGCTCAAGCCACTGCGCAAACCGGTAAACAGGCCGGGCAGGGCGGCGGGCAACAGAATGCGCCGCACCAGCCGGCGCCGGCTGAAGCCGTACATTTGCCCGACTTCCACCAGTTTGCGGTCGATGTCGCGAATCGCTGCGACGCCGTTGAGGTACACCGGAAAGAACGCGCCAATCGCGATCAGCACGACCTTGGAGGTTTCATCAATGCCCAGCCACAGCAGCAACAGCGGCACCCACGCCAGGCTCGGGATCGAGCGCAGCCCGGCGAAGGTCGGCTCCAGGTAAGCCTCGGCTTCGCGGCTGAGGCCAACCCAGGCGGCAAACACCAGCGCCAGGCTTGCGCCAATCGCAAAGCCTGCCAGCACCCGTAACAGGCTGGCGCTGATGTGTTTCCAGAGTGCGCCTTCGGCGAGGTCGCCAAGGGTCACGGCGATCTCGCTGGGCGCCGGCATCTGGTACGACGGCAGCCAGCCGATCCGCACGACGACCTCCAGCACCAGCAGGATCAGCACCGGCAACACCAACCCTTTGAGCCGCCGAGGCCAGGCGCTGCGAGGGGTGGCCGTCGGCGCCGCAAGGGCGGCGGGCAAGGCTTGGCTTTTGCTGGTCATCAGGCGCCCCTTACGGTGTTGGCAGGGTCTGGCCGAACGAGGTATCGATCAGTTGGTCGATCACCTGGTCCACGTTCACGCCCCGCCGTACCAATGCTTCGGACACCAGAATCGGCGCGGCGGCCTTGGACGCGAGTACATCCTTGGCGCTCAGCAACGGGCTGCTCAAGTCGGTGCGCGACAGTTGCAGCTTGGCCACTTCCAACGGCAGGCCGGACTCATCGGCGAGCAGTTTGGCGAACTCATCCGGGTGCTTCACCGCCCAGTCGCGGGCTTTTTCATACGCGCCGAGCACTTTAGTGATGGTCTGTGGATGTTCTTTGGCGTACTGCTCGGTCACGCTGACCACGCCGAAGCTGTTGAAGTCTTTGTTGCGGTACAGCAAGCGCGAACCGGCCTGCAGTTGGCTGGCGGCCATGTGCGGATCCAGGCCGGCCCAGGCGTCTACGTCACCTTTTTCCAGCGCGGTGCGGCCGTCCGGGTGTTGCAAGTGCACCAGCTCGACGTCGTCTTTTTTCAAACCGGCTTTTTGCAGGCTGCGCAGGGTGAACAGGTACGGATCGGTGCCTTTGGTGGCCGCGATCTTTTTACCCTTGAGGTCGTTGACACTGTTGATCGGCGAGTCTTTACGCACCACCAAGGCTGTCCACTCGGCGCGGCTATAAACGTACACCGATTTGATCGGGCTGCCATTCGCCCGGCTCAACACGGCGGACAAACTGGCGGAGGAGGCGAAATCGACGCCGCCGGCGTTGAGGTATTCCAGCGAACGGTTGCTGCCTTGGCTGAGTACCCAGCCGACTTTGGTGTGCGGCAATGCTTGTTCCAGCCAGCCGAAATGCTTGAGCACCAGGCTGACGGGTGAGTAGTAGGCGTAATCGAGATTGACCTGCGCGGGGTCAGCGTCGTCGGCGAAGGCCTGCGGTTGCAAGCACAGGGCCAGGGCACAGGCGCCCAATAAACGTTGGGTAAAGGGTTTCATGGAACAGCTCCGGACAGGGCGTTGAGAGAAGGCTTTCTTATATTCATAAAAGTGAATTGGCATATTCCATCATGCTTTACAGGAATATGCAGTCTCTGTGCCAGCTTGCGCGCAGGCGCATTTGCCAGGGGCCAGGCAGGCAGAGCTGTGGCGGGAGCGAGCAGATTGTTGATCTGCTGTTGGTGGGTGAACAGTTCTCATATATCCATATCGTATAAATAAAGAGTTATATATTCTTTTTAATGCGGTCGCAGATGGCGCATTTTGAGTGCCTGCGCATTTGTGCGGATTGACCAACAGCCAAAAGGAAAGCCTGCATGACTATTAAAGCGATCAACGTGCGCAACCAGTTCAAGGGCGTTATCAAAGAAATTTTACTGGGTGAAGTGGTGTCTGAAATCGACGTGCAAACCGCGTCAGGCATCGTTACCTCAGTGATCACCACCCGCTCGGTGCGCGACCTGGAATTGAAAGTGGGCAGTGAGGTGATTGCTTTTGTGAAGTCGACCGAAGTGTCGATTGCCAAGCTGTAACTCACTTTCAGAGGTGAGCGCGAGCAAGCCCGCTCGTACATGTTGTTCCATGCACACACCGTTGAGCCTGCAGCCACCCTCACCCGGTGGCTGTGTGCGTTTATTCGGTTCGACCAGGCCTGCGAGTGGCCGGCACTGGTTGCGAAAAGTTTTGAATTGAGTGCGTCGAACTACTTTCAATCAATATGTTTGAAAGTTGTTTAACGCGTTTACTTAGGCTGGCTGTTGATCTGGAACACTTTGTAAAACGATCAAAGGTATCGGCGGATTAGTCTGATGGTTGCGTCTTTCATTGCCTTGTTAGGCTCGTTTGAGGGATTAATCATATAAGGAATTGGTGTCGGTGAACTTATACTACGGTAATACTCATGCGTGTTTCTTCCTCCGCAGCAAATGTGTCTTTTTCTACCGAACTACCGGTTAGTGCAACTAATTTTTCTGTTTTTGAACAACCAGCGACTCCAGTGCTTAGCCGTCCACGCCGGGACACAGCGCTTGTAACAGATCATGATCGGGATGCGCCAAAAGAGATTATTCCAGATGAGGAAGTTCCTGCGCGTTTTCATTCACAGGTTATAAAGGCCAAGTACGGAGCCGCCGGCAGCGATTACGTGCGTGGCTATGACCACCCCGCGTCCATAGCACTGCCTGGCTATAGCGCCGCCCTTAAGGGTACGGCGCTGATGAAACTTGCACTGGATAATCAGCTCAGCCCTGAGCAAATGGGCGCGTTGCAGCGCATCAGTGAACAACGTGTGATAGAAGGCGCACAAAAGAACGTGAGCTTGTACACCTCGGTCATGACCAAGGTCGGCGTGACGACCACCCCTAATCCGCAAAGTTACTACCTCTCCATGATCAACCAATTGTCCGGAGGTGAATGCGCGGGGTTCTCACACGCCCTCTCGCTGGCGGTAGTCGAGGGTAAACATCATGTGTTTCTGGGGAACATCTTTCAGGCCACTGCCGACCCGGACGCGCCCGAATCCCAAGCGTTTTTCCGCAAACTTGCCGAGGTTCAGGGCGCGTTGAAATACCGTGATGTTGCACATGATCCTGCCACGGTGAAGGTCGCTCCCTACACTGCCATCATCCCGCAACTTAACGATTCGCCTGCCACTAAAACATTGCTGATCAGCAGTACAGGGCATCGCCTAACAGCGGGTGTGATCGTTGGGCCGGATAATAAACGAACGTATTACTACAGTGACCCGAATGTCGGCGCTACCTGGTTTTCTTCTGCCGAGCTTTTGGCAGAGGGCGTAAAGAAAATTTTCACTGATCCCAGGCTTGCATATTTGATTGAACCGTTAAATGCCGAATCGATTGCGGCCTTCCGCGGCGACACAAACGGGTGGTCGACGCCGTCAACGGACGCTTCAGTTGAACCAAAATATCTCATCAGTGTGTTTAACCGACACCATATTCCGAGCATGTCCGGCGCCACCAACGACATCAAGTTTCTGTATAGCGCCCCCTTGGGTGGCCTCGATAGCGTCAACGTCATTACGGCATCAAGGCTGCCGACGTCGGAGGCGTTTCGTCTTCAGTCCGCCTCGCCCGTTAATGACGCCTTGGTTGACTACAACTGGGTAGCGCGAGGGTTGGACGCGCTGCAGGCAAAAAAAGGCATGGCGCAGTTTCACCAGGCAACGGCCGTCTTGAGCGACGTCAAAGACTTTATTGTCAAACATCCGGATTCCGTGGTTATTTCAGCCATGAAGGCACTTTCCCAACAACTGACCCATGCGATCAATGAGGCTGCCGCGCCGGTTGATTATCCTTATATCTTTGAGCGTATGGAGCAAGACCGCGTCAAGTTGGCAGAGGACAAACTCGGTTTACCCAAGCGGTCCACGACCGAGGTTATCCAGGGTAAGCGCGTTGATGTAAACAGCGGTGGCAACGCCACCCCCGAGATGATTAAAGGCGTTTCGGTTGCTGTCGACGCAGCGCTGCAAAAGCTTTCCCAGAGTGATCCGGCCGCTTTCGCGGCGTTGGGTGAGAAAATCAAGGTGGTGGTGGCCAATCCTGGCGAGCAAGCGCAAACACACTTGCGTTTAGGCGCTGCGCCTACGCTTGTCATGGGCGACGACTTTTTTGCGCCCCTCGCGGCGAGTGACGCCACCGTCGCCGATCGCATTGGCCTTCAGGGTCCAGTGAGTGCTGATAATCACTCTGAGCACAAACAAGCGGCGTTAATCGCCGGCAAGCTGGGTATGGTGAGTTATTACAAGGCCAATTCCACAGCGTTCCTGACGATGGCCAACAACAACGAACCCTTTCGCGGCGACGGTAGTCACCTCAGCTCGCGCGCCTCAAGAACGTTACGTGATTTTGTGGCCGAAGCCTTCACCGCGCGCCTCTACGATGGAGCACTCCACAGTCGCGTCGAAACCTCAATAAGAAATGCTTTGCCATTACCTGCCGTCAGCCAGGCGCCGGTAACGCCACCGACCATCGGTGTGGCGCCCATCGACCCGGCGCAAGTGACGCGCCTGCAACTACTCGACGCCGCCGGGCCTGGCGTGCGCATCGGTGAAGTGGAAGTCAGTCGTGTCGAGCTGTATAAAATGGGCGCGCATATCGATGGCAAGCCGATTGAAGGCGCAACGGCGAATGACTCCGACGGTCGCAAGCTCGCCAATGCCGTGCAAATCGACTACGTCCGATTTGCGGCTTATCGCAAATCGGCGCCCACTGACGTTGTTGACCGCATGGCTAATATCGTTGCCGAGATCGCGGCCAATCGCAATATTGCCGCTGTGCCCTTGATCTCCCGTGCAGACGGTGGGCGGGTGCCTGACGCGTTGCAAAAAAATCTCGGTGAAATTACTCAACACGCTGCTGCGCTGCAAGCGTTGGTGAGCATCGGCAAGCCGCTGCCTGCGGATTTCTTTTCCGCAGAATCATCTGGCAAGGCCGGTGCGACTACCGCCGCAGGGCTGGGGTTTCGTGCGTTCAGTACGTATCAAGGGCTGCGCAGCGGCATCGAGAGCCTGGAGCAAGGGGACACCACGGCAGCGGCCATTGGTTTGGGCGCTGTCGCTGCGGATTTCGTGGGCGAGGGCGCTGAGTATGCCTTGAACCGCGCGGCGCAAGAGATCATCAGCAGTAAAGCGGCTTCCCTTGCCGGCTTCAAGACCAGCAGCGTCGGCAAAATGATTGGCAAGGCCAGCGCGGGTGTCGGGGCGGTTTTCAGTGTGCCTTTTGACGTGTACGCCGCGATAGATTCATTCTCCAAAGCCGGTCGAGCCACGGGTAAAGAGGCTCAGGACCACTATGTTGACGGTGCTTTCGCCGTGACCAGTGCGGTCACTTCAATTGCCTTGAGCGCTGCCTTTATGTCGCGTAACGGTGCTTCAAGCCGAGTGGCACTGATCGTGGCGGGCACCTTAATGAGTGCGCAAGCGATTTATAAGGCGGTGCGTAACGTCGAGGCGATTGAAAGCCACACGTCGCTGACAGATCAGCAGAAAATCAGTGTTGGGCTGAGGTCATTCCTCGGGATCGAACCGGGGTTCGATGTCATGAAGCCTTACCTTGAGGCAAAGTATTCCAAGGCGAATGAAGAAACCAACAGGGCTCGCTACGAGCGCTTTTTGCAAGGCCCGGGTAAACAATACTTTGAGCGGGTTGTATACGGTTCCACGGACGTTGAGGCCATCCGGGTTCCCGGAAGCGTTAGTCTGACGCCCTCACTGTGGTATTCGCCGATCACGTGGATGCTGAACCTTATCCCGGCGCCGGGTCTGGTGACGGAGGTTGTCGCCACCGGCGGTGATGATCATATTTCAAGCAAACTCACCTCCTGGAATACTAAACCGGTCAACACCGTGGAAGGCGAGCAAGGGGAAAGCAAAGCCACATTCTGGGACTTGGGCGAGGGTCGGGACTGGGTGGTGGGCATTGAGAAAAAACCCAACTATTTCGTCATGGGTGGCGGCAAAAAAGGGATCACGGGCGGCGATGCGGACGATAAGGTCGTCTTCGGCGCCGATGCACGCCAGTCGTTGGAACAAGCGACGCTGGCGTCGCAAGTGCCAGGCCAGGACGCCAACCCGCACCAAACCGCACTGAATGGCGGCGGTGGACGTAATACGCTGATTTTTACCGGGCCTTTGGTAACTACCTACAAAGATAATGGACGGGACGCGGAGGCCCGCTACGTGGGCCATGACGTAAATTTAAAAACCAATACCATCTCGATCAGAACCCCGGTTCCGATGGGAACCCTCGACCTGATGGCCGGTGTAAAAAAGATCGCGCATGCCCAGGCATTTTCTGATGTGACTACGGTTGAGAAGGGGCGAAGCGTTATTCATGGCAATGATCAGAACAACCTGTTCACGCTCAATGGCATGAATGACACAGTTTTTACCGGACAAGGCGCGAACGTTATGGTTATCAACGGTGGCGCGTCGTGGTCGGTGAGGGTGGTTTCAACACCTATATGATTAATCAGGGAAACCAGACCTACAGTAACGTGGAGATCAGTGACCCCGCCGACAGCCTTGTCAGGCTGGACTATAGTGCCGCGCAAGTATCGGGCTGGAGGATTAGTCCCGAGCAAGTGCGTAGCGGAAGGCGCACACCCGAGAGATTGATCATAACGCTTACCGGCGATACCCATGCGCAAACGCGGATTCTGCTTATCAATGATGCGTTTTCCAACGACTCGCAAGACGATAAGGGGCGGATGACGTTCATCACCAATGACGGCGTGATGATCACGGTCAGCGCGCCGCGCACGGCGGGCTCATCCGAGCGTGTTGTGCAGCTGAACAGCGTTAAGGTTGAGGCTGGCAGGCCCCAGGCCTGACGCAGGCAAGAGCGGTTGCACGCAAACGTGCCAACCCGTTTCAACGATCCAGCAAGCTGCGCTCCATGCGCAGCAAACCCTCTTCCAGCATCGCCCGTGGGCAGCCGAAGTTCAGGCGCACAAACTGCTGGCTGTCATCGCCGAATTCGATCCCGGCGCTCAATCCAACCTTGGCCTGTTCGAGGAAAAACTGCTGTGGGTCATCCAGCCCAAGCGCGCTGCAATCCAGCCAAGCCAGGTAGGTGCCTTGAGGGGCGTGCATGACGACGCCGGGCAAGCGCGTTTGCACCGCGTTTAGCAGGTAATCGCGGTTGGCTTGCAGGTATTGCAGCAACGCGTCGAGCCAGTCACCGCAGTCGCTGTAGGCCGCGCGTGTGGCTTCCAGGCCGAGCGGGCTGACGCTGTCGACCATGCCGCAGCGGGCATTGGTGAAGCGCTCGCGAACCTCGGCGTTTTGCACCACGGCAAAGCAGGTTTTCAAACCGGCCACGTTATAGGCCTTGCTCGCCGACATCAGCGTGATGGTACGTTGCGCGATCTCCGGGCTGAGGCTGGCGGTGGGGATGTGGCGGCGGCCGTCGAAGCACAGTTCGGCATGGATTTCGTCGCTGATGATCAGCGCGCCGTTTTCCAGGCAGGCGTTGGCCACGGCCAGCAGCTCTTCGCGTGGGAAGACTTTGCCGATGGGGTTGTGCGGGTTGCTCAACAGCAATGCACCGGCGCCGCTGAGCGCCTGGCGCAAGGCCGGCAACGGTGTGAGGTATTCACCGTCGACCTGCGCGAACGGTAACTCGATACGTGGCAGGTTCCAGTGGCCGGGGGCCAGGCGAATCGGGCGGTAGTTGGGGGTTTGCAGCACGACGGGCTGGCCGGGTTTTACGAACGCGTGCAGGGCCATGTTGAAACCGGGCTCTACGCCTGGCAAAAACAGCAGGTCATCGGGTTCTACGCGCCAGGCGTATTTGGCCCACAGGTCGGCGACGATGGCTTCGCGCACGTCCGGCCCTGCCACGCTATAGCCGAGAATTTGCTGGTCGAGGCGGTCGTGCAAGGCTTGCAATACGGCGGGTGGCGCGGCGATGTCCATGTCGGCGATCCACATGGGCAACACGTCGTGCGGGTAGCGGTTCCACTTGGTGCTGCCGGTACCGAGGCGGGAATGGATCGTGTCGAAATCAAAGCTCATGGGGGGCTCGTGTGGTGGGGCGCTGGAGAATGGCGCTGATTCTAGCGGTATTAGGTTTTTCGGTTGTGAGGATTTTAAGGCGGGCTTTTTCACCGCTGCTGCACCTGCGTGAGCAGCCGTTCGACCGCCGCAAACGCCACGCGCCGGCGCGCCTCCCAGTCGCCTCTGATCACCCGCATGGGCTGCTGATGCTGTTGCATCCAGTCCAGGCTGGCTTCAAAAAACGCCCGGCGATCCGCCAGTTGCGGCTGGCAACGCTGGCCGTCGGCGGTCCATTCCACATCCTCAGGGGACAGCAGCACGTGCAGGTCGTAATGCCGCGCCAAGAGTTCGCTGTCGAGCCACGCCGGGTAGTCACCGAACAGGGTCTGGCTCCACAGCTTGTTGGTCAGCAAGTGGGTGTCGAGGATCAACAAGTGCGGCTGTTCGGCGCGCGCAGCATCTTCCCAGGCCAGTTGGCCATTGGCGATTGCGGGGATGTCCGCCAAGCAGGTGTCACGCTGGTGGTGGTCGATGAAATACCGTACGTATTCCCCAACCATCAGCCCTCCGAACTGCGCGTGCAGTTGCGCCGCCAGCCAGCTTTTACCGCTGGATTCGGGGCCGGCGAGTACGACCACCTTCATGCGCGTAACGCCGGGTCGGCGCGCCATTCGCGCCAGCCTTGCACGGCGATGACGGTGAACAGCGCGTAGAGTGCGGCCGTGAGGTAAAGGCCTTGATAGAGAAACAACCCGGTGGAGATTACGTCCACGGCGATCCATAGCGGCCAGCATTGCACGCGTTTTTGCGCCATCCACAGTTGCGCCACCAGGCTGAAGCCGGTGAGCGCGGCGTCGATCCAGGGCTGGGCGGCTTCGGTCCAGTGGGCCATGGCCGCGCCGAGCAGCAGGCCGAAGACGGCACCGACGGCGAGGTGGGTGATGACCGCCGAGGTGCCGAGGCGGGTAACCTCGCGGCCTTGTTTGACGTTGCTGGTGCGGGTCCATTGCCACCAGCCGTAGAGTTGCAGGGCGGCGTAGACCACTTGCAGCAGCATGTAGGAATAGAGTTTCGCTTCCCAGAATACCCAGGTATAGAGCACCACCATCACCAGGCCGATGGGCCAGCACCCAGGGTTTTGTTTGACCGTGAGCCAGACAGCGATCACCCCCAGGGCGGCGGCGAACAGTTCAAGCCCGGACATGGTGGTTCCTTGGGAGAGTGGGAGAGGGCGGGGATTGTAACCAGCGGTGGGGAATCTTCAAACTGTGAGACGTTGGGTTCGGGTTCTCAGTGGTTTTATGGGGGGGCTTGCTCCCACAAAACCCCGAGCACGTTTGCTGCGCGACAGCGCTACATCAACGATGCAGTGGGGCCTCCCACATTGGATTTGCGCCGCTTGTGATATTGCGCTTAAAAAGGTTCGCTCAGGTTTTTGCCTCAGAGTCCTTACGTTCAATGTCAAACCCCTGGCTTTTACCCTGCTGACCGCCGCTGCGCTGCCTGCCCACGCCGACTGGTACCTGGACAACGAGTTCTCGCGCCTGTCGTTCGTCACCACCCAAAACACCGAAATCGCTGAAGTCCGTGTTTCCTGCACCTGAAAATGGTGCTGGTGGATGACTGGGTCAGCGTCGGTTCGTGCAATTTCGATCACTGGAATTTGCGCTTCAATCTGGAAGCCAACCTGGAAGCGCTGGACCCGCAATTGACGGCGGCAGTGGCGGGCAGTTTCGAGCGT
>NZ_VUAZ01000167.1 GCF_009296165.1 Pseudomonas kitaguniensis
GCAGGCAAGCCAGCTACCACACAAACCCGCCCCCACAGTTTTTATTGGGGTCGCAATTCAACCCAGCAGCGCCTGCTGGCTCTTACCGAAGGTCAAATACTCCACCAATTCCGGCAGCGGCAGCGGTTTGCTGATCAAATACCCCTGCGCCTGGTCGCAACCAAACAAACGCAAAAGCGCCAGTTGCTCGGGGGTTTCCACGCCTTCGGCGACCACTTCCAGGTTGAGGTTGTGGGCCAGGTTGATCATCGCATGCACCAACTTGCGGTTTTCTTCGCGCTCTTCCATGCCGCCGACAAAGCTTTTGTCGATCTTCAGCAACGCAATCGGCAGGCTGTTGAGGTGCACGAACGACGAAAACCCTGTGCCGAAGTCATCCAGCGAAAACCGCACACCCAGGCGGCCGAGGGCGTCCATGGTCTGCTTGACCAAATCACTGCGGCGCATCACGGCGGTTTCGGTCAGCTCAAATTCGAGCCACTGCGCATCCACCCCTCGCTCGGCAATCAGCCGGCTAAGCGTGGAGAGCAATTGGCTGTCCTGGAATTGCCGAAACGACAGGTTGACCGCCATGTGCAGCGGCGGCAGGCCGCGTTCGCGCAGGTCTTGCATGTCGCGCAAGGCTCTGGAAATAACCCAATAGCCCAACGGCACGATCAAGCCACTCTGCTCGGCCAACGGCACGAATTCGCAGGGTGGCAACAGGCCGCGTTCGCCGTGACGCCAGCGCACCAAGGCTTCCAGGCCGACGATATGCCCGTCGTCCAGGTCCAGGCGCGGCTGGTAATGCAGTTCCAGTTCGTCACGGCGCAGCGCGCGGCGCAGCTCGCTTTCCAAATCGGCCAGGCTGCGCGCGTTGGGGTTGATGCGTTCGTTGAAGATATGAAAGGTGCAGCCTTGGGTGCTTTTGGCTTGCTGCATGGCGATATGCGCGTGCCACATCAATGGGTCGGCACCGGCGCTGGCGCGCGCATGCGCCACGCCCAGGCTACAGCCGATCAACAGGCTTTCGCCGTCGACCCAATAGGGCTCGGCCAAGGCTTGCGTGATGCGCTCGGCCATCCATTCCGCACGCTGGGGCGCGCGTCGGGTATCAATCAACAGGGCGAACTCGTCACTGCCCAGGCGGGCCAACTGGTCGCCGGCTTCAAGCTGACTCTTGAGCCGCGAGACCACTTGCAGGATAAGCCGGTCGCCGGCCTGGTGGCCCAAGGCGTCGTTGGCGTGACGAAAATTGTCGAGGTCCAAGTGGCCAAGGGCCAAGCCGCGGCCTTCGTTCTCGGCCAGGCGCGCCGCCAGCAAGGTTTGGAAACCCTGACGATTGGCGATGCCGGTGAGCGGGTCCTGCTCGGCCAGGCGCTGCAAGGTGTTCTCCAGCACGCCCCGTTCGCGAACATGGCGCAAGCAGCGGCGCAAGGTGTCGGCGCTCAGAACATCGCGGATCAGCCAATCACTGACACCGAGCGGAGCCACCAGCGGTTCCTGCTCCAATAGCAATACGCACGCTAAACTGCAGCGGCCGGCACCGGGCTGCAGGTTGGGCGTGGTCAACAACACGGCCGTGTGGTCGTCATCGAACAAACGACTCACCGAGTCCCAGTGGGGTGCGCTGATCAGCACAACCCCATCGCCCATCGGCGCCAGGCACTCGCGCAACAACGCTGCCCACGCTGGCTCATCGGCCAGTAGCAGCAAACGCAAGGGTTCGACAGGCGTAGACAAGCTAGCTCCCTAGACTCTGCAAAATTTCGTTGGCGGCGGGCATTATGACGCGCAGCCTGGTAATCACCAATGATAGGCGTTATCAAATACACTGGCTGTAGGCGTTAGTCGCAAAAAGCCCACACATCCTGCGTCAAACTATCAAAACCGGCAAATTTAGATCGAGCGGTACGTCACACTGTCGTTCTGTGAGAGCACAATTCTGCGAGCCTGTTAAAATGCCCGCCCCTTTGAACAACGACTCCCTGAATTCCGTATGTCCCGACTCAATCCCCGGCAGCAAGAAGCCGTGAACTACGTCGGCGGCCCTCTATTGGTGCTCGCCGGTGCCGGTTCCGGCAAGACCAGCGTGATCACCCGCAAGATCGCGCACCTGATTCAAAACTGCGGCATCCGTGCCCAGTACATCGTCGCCATGACCTTTACCAACAAGGCGGCGCGAGAAATGAAAGAGCGTGTCGGCTCGCTGCTCAAAGGCGGCGAAGGCCGCGGCCTCACGGTGTGCACCTTCCACAACCTGGGCCTGAACATCATCCGCAAGGAGCATGCGCGCCTCGGCTACAAGCCGGGCTTCTCGATTTTCGACGAGGCCGATGTCAAGTCGCTGATGACCGACATCATGCAGAAGGAATATGCAGGCGACGACGGCGTGGATGAGATCAAGAACATGATCGGCGCCTGGAAAAACGAGTTGATCCTGCCGCCCCAAGCCCTGGAAAACGCGCGCAACCCCAAGGAACAGACCGCCGCCATTGTTTACACGCACTACCAGCGCACGCTCAAGGCGTTTAATGCGGTGGACTTCGACGACCTGATCCTGCTGCCGGTAAAACTGTTCGAGGAACATGCCGACATCCTCGAAAAATGGCAGAACAAAGTCCGCTACCTGTTGGTGGACGAATACCAGGACACCAACGCCAGCCAGTACCTGCTGGTGAAAATGCTTATCGGCAAGCGCAACCAGTTCACCGTGGTCGGCGACGACGACCAGTCGATCTACGCCTGGCGCGGTGCCCGGCCAGAAAACCTGATGTTGCTGAAGGTCGATTATCCGTCGCTGAAAGTGGTGATGCTGGAGCAGAA
The DNA here is from genome assembly GCF_009296165.1 of Pseudomonas kitaguniensis. Lineage (GTDB taxonomy): Bacteria > Pseudomonadota > Gammaproteobacteria > Pseudomonadales > Pseudomonadaceae > Aquipseudomonas > Aquipseudomonas kitaguniensis. The sequence continues at coordinate 2,806 of NZ_VUAZ01000167.1, forward strand.
CTATCGCTCCACCAGCCGCATCCTGCGGTGCGCCAACGTGCTGATCTCGAACAACCCCCACGAGTTCGAAAAGCAACTGTGGAGCGAGATGGGCCACGGCGACGAAATCCGTGTGATCCGCTGCCGCAACGAAGACGCCGAAGCTGAGCGTGTGGCCGTCGAACTGTTGACCTTGCACCTGCGCACCGACCGGCCTTACAGCGATTTTGCGATTCTGTATCGCGGTAACTATCAGGCCAAGCTGATCGAGCTGAAGCTGCAGCACCACCAGATTCCATATCGCCTGTCGGGCGGCAACAGCTTCTTCGGGCGCCAGGAAGTGAAAGACTTGATGGCCTACTTCCGGCTGATCGTGAACCCGGACGACGACAACGCGTTCTTGCGCGTGATCAACGTGCCGCGCCGGGAAATCGGCTCCACTACCCTGGAAAAGCTCGGCAACTACGCCACCGAACGCAAGATTTCGATGTACGCCGCCACCGACGAAATCGGCCTGGGCGAACACCTCGACACGCGCTTTACCGATCGCCTGGCGCGCTTTAAACGCTTCATGGACAAGGTGCGCGAGCAATGCGCCGGCGAAGACCCGATCAGCGCGCTGCGCAGCATGGTCATGGACATCGACTATGAAAACTGGCTGCGCACCAACAGTTCCAGCGACAAGGCCGCGGATTACCGCATGGGCAACGTTTGGTTCCTGATTGAAGCGCTGAAGAACACCCTGGAAAAAGACGAAGACGGCGAGATGACCGTCGAAGACGCCATTGGCAAGCTGGTGCTGCGCGACATGCTTGAGCGCCAGCAGGAAGAGGAAGACGGCGCCGAAGGCGTGCAGATGATGACCTTGCATGCGTCCAAGGGCCTGGAATTCCCTTACGTGTTCATCATGGGCATGGAAGAGGAAATTCTCCCACACCGCTCCAGCATCGAAGCCGACACCATCGAAGAAGAACGGCGCCTGGCCTACGTGGGCATTACCCGCGCGCGTCAAACGCTGGCCTTCACGTTTGCCGCCAAGCGCAAGCAGTACGGCGAAATCATCGATTGCGCGCCCAGCCGGTTCCTCGATGAACTGCCGCCGGACGACTTGGCCTGGGAAGGCAATGACGACACCCCGACCGAGGTGAAAGCCGTTCGCGGCAACACCGCCCTGGCGGATATACGCGCGATGTTAAAGCGCTAAAATCGACTACTTTTTAATCTACTTTCGGCGCGCATCGCGCCATTAGAGGAAGCTTTCCGTGGAAGCACTGCACAAGAAAATTCGCGAAGAAGGCATCGTGCTTTCCGATCAGGTTCTCAAGGTCGACGCCTTTTTGAACCACCAGATCGACCCGGCGCTGATGAAACTGATCGGCGACGAGTTCGCCGCGCTGTTCAAGGACTCGGGCATCACCAAGATCGTCACCATCGAAGCTTCAGGCATCGCGCCGGCGATCATGACCGGCCTTAACCTCGGCGTGCCGGTGATTTTTGCGCGCAAGCAACAATCCCTGACCCTGACTGAAAACCTGCTGTCGGCGACCGTGTATTCGTTCACCAAAAAAACCGAAAGCACCGTGGCCATTTCCCCGCGCCACCTGACCAGCAGCGACCGCGTGCTGGTGATTGATGACTTCCTGGCTAACGGCAAGGCGTCGCAGGCGCTGATTTCGATCATCAAGCAAGCCGGCGCGACCGTGGCGGGCTTGGGGATTGTGATCGAGAAGTCGTTCCAGGGCGGCCGTGCGGAGTTGGACGCGCAGGGTTACCGCGTTGAATCGCTGGCGCGGGTTAAGTCGCTGGCGGGTGGCGTGGTTACTTTCATCGAGTAACCGGTGCCTGTGTTGTGCCAGGTTTGTTCGCTGCCCTGAAGATCAAATGTGGGAGGGGGCTTGTTACCGATGAAGGTGTGTCAGTCGATTCTTGAGTGACTGATATACCGCCATCGGGAGCAAGCCCCCTCCCACAGTGATCGGGTTGTATCAGGTTTGTTCGCTGCACTGAAGATCAAATGTGGGAGGGGCTTGTTCCCGATGAAGGTGTGTCAGTCGATTCATGAGTGACTGATATGCCGCCATCGGGAGCAAGCCCCCTCCCACAGTGACCGGGTTGTGCCAGGTTTATTGGCTGCACTGGACATCCAGTGTGACCAGTGTTGTGCCCGGTCTATAGCTTGTCAGTGCGCGGTGGCTTGCAGGCCGGCGAGCAACAGGCGCTGATACAAATCCTCTTTCAGCCCTTCCGGTTTATCCAGGCGCATCCGCTTCAGATGCTCTGGGAACGCTTCGGGTTCCGGTGCATCCAGCGCCGCCTTGCCCAGTTCCAAAATCTCCGTCAGCTTGAATTTGCGCTTGAGCCAGTTCAGCGCCCGTAACAGATCCCGCTCCTCATCCGTGAAGTCAGTGCCCAGCGGATACTCGGAAAACAATCGACGATGCCGCGCCTGAATGCCCTTGAGGCGCTCCGGCGTATTCTCGGCAAAGCGCGGGTCGAGTTGAAAGTCTTTGGGCAACTTGCCGGCTTTTTGCGCCTGCTCGATCAAGTCGTCCTGGAACCTGGAGTCGGTGATATTGAGCAGCGCCTCAATGACCTTGGCATCCGTTTGCCCACGCAGATCGGCAATCCCGTATTCGGTGATAACGATGTCCCGCAAGTGCCGAGGAATGGTGCAATGACCATACTCCCAAACAATATTGGAACTGACGTCGCCTTCCGACTCGCGCCAGCTGCGCAGAATAAGGATCGAGCGCGCGCCTTCCAATGCATGGCCTTGGGCAACAAAGTTGTACTGCCCGCCCACGCCGCTGAGCACGCGACCATCCTCCAACTGGTCCGCAACGCCTGCGCCGAGCAACGTCACCATGATCGCGCTGTTGATAAATCGCGCGTCCAGGCGTTGCAGGCGTTTGAGCTCTTCCTGACCGTACAGCTCATTGATGTAGCTGATGCGGGTCATGTTGAATTCGAGGCGCTTGGCGTGAGTCATTTCCTGCAAGCGCTGGTAAAAACTGCGTGGCCCTAGGAAGAAGCCGCCATGAATCGAGACGCCGTCGGGTTGTGCTGCATCATCCAGGGTGCCTGCGTTGGCCTGCTCTTGAGTCGCCACGTCTGGGTAGACCTTGCGCCGGATAATGCCGGCGTCGGCCAATACCAGCAGGCCGTTAACGAACATTTCGCTGCAGCCATACAGGCCGCGCGCAAAAGGCGCGACACCGCCTTCTCGACTGATCAGCGGCGCCCACTGATACACGTCCAGATCCGTCAGCAGCAAACGATAGGCTTCGTTATCGGCCTGGCGCGCCAGCAATGCGGCGGTCAGCGCGTCACCCATCGAGCCGATGCCGATTTGCAACGTGCCGCCGTCGCGTACCAAGGTGCTCGCATGCAGGCCGATAAAATGGTCCTGAAAGCCCACCGGCATGTTCGGCGTAGAAAACAGCGTGGAGCTGTCCTTTTCGTCGAGCAGGTAGTCGAACTCATGCATGCCCAATTCGGCGTCGCCCGGCATGTAAGGCAAATCGGTGTGAACCTGGCCAACGATCAGGATGGTCTCCCCCGCTTCGCGGCGCTTGGCGATCATCGGCATAAGGTCGAGTGTGATGTCGGGGTTGCAGCTCAGGCTCAGGCGATCAGGATGTTCACTGCTGCTGGCAACCAGTTGCGCCACCAGGTTCAGGCCGGCGGCGTTAATATCGCGCGCCGCATGGCTGTAGTTGCTACTCACATAATCCTGTTGCGCCGACACGCTATGCAGCAGGCTACCCGGCTGCATGAAGAATTGCTGCACGCGGATGTTGGCGGGCAGGCTGTCGTTGTGCAGGTCGGCGAGAAAATCCAACTCGGGGTAATCGCCGAAGACGCGTTCGATGAAGGGTTCGAGAAAGCGTTTCTGCACACCATCGCCCAATTCCGGCCGCCCCAGGCTCAACGCGGTGTAAATCGTCAGCGCCCGCTCGGGCAATTTGGCGATGCGCCGGTACAGCGCATTGGCGAACAGGTTGGGCTTGCCCAGGCCCAAGGGCATACCCATGTGGATATGCGCCGGCAAACGCGCCAGTACGTCGTCAACTGCTTGCTCGATTGAACACAACTGCACCATCCGACCCTCCTGAACATTCCATTATTAGGGGTTGGACAGAAAGTGGCAGGTCTTTGCTGCAATGAACAGCCGCGAAACCTTACTAAAGGCGAGATACGCAGGCACAAAAAAACCGCTCGTAAGCGGCATTTTTGGGGAAGAGCGGCAGATTACAGGCCGGACATCTTCATGATGGCGCCTTTCAGGTCGTCATCCGAGCAATCCGCGCAGGTGCCTTTGGGTGGCATGGCGTTGATACCGGTGACCGCCTTGGCCAGGATGCCATCGAGGCCGCCCTGGTGGTCGGCGCGTTCTTTCCAGGCGGCGGTGTCGCCGATTTTCGGCGCGCCCAGCAGGCCGGTGCTATGGCAGGCATTGCAGTGTTTGGCGATGATTTCGTCCGGCGTTTTTGCAGCGCCGCCGCCCGCAGCCACGGCAACGTCCATCCCTTTGCATTCCTGGCCCTGAACACAGACTTGGCCAACAGGCTCCAAACGCTTGGCAATCTCATCATTGGTCGCAGCTTGAGCGCTGACAGCCCATAGGGCTAGTAAGGTTGCTGGTGCAGCCAGCATTTTCATAATCAGGTTCACGCGTTCACCCTCATGGTGGCTATTCACGCCTGCGGCCACGGTTTCACAGGCGTCGAGAGTATAGCGGGTAGCCCGCTCGGCCGAAACAACCCTATTAAACAAAGGGACATTAAGCGCCACCAAATACGGCCGCGGGCGCCTCTACAACGCTGGCAGGGCGCCTCTATGCTTAAAAATTTGCGGGTGTGGCTGCGCTGATTAGTCGCGCCGGCACGTCGAACGGGTTGCGGAAACGGTGCGGCTTGGTGCTTTCAAAGTAGTAGCTATCGCCCGCTTCAAGCACAAAAGTCTCAAGACCCACCACTAATTCCAGGCGGCCTTCCACCAGAATTCCGGTTTCTTCGCCTTCGTGGGTGAGCATCTCTACGCCCGTGTCGGCGCCCGGTGGGTAAATCTCGTTGAGAAACGCGATGGCACGGCTAGGGTGCGCGCGGCCGACCAGTTTCATGGTGACGGCGCCATCAGAGATGTCGATCAGCTCATTGGCTTTGTAGACGATCTGCGTCGGTTTTTCCTGGAGGATCTCCTCGGAAAAGAACTCGACCATCGACATGGGAATGCCGCCCAGCACCTTGCGCAAGGAGCTGATTGAGGGGCTGACACTGTTTTTTTCGATCATCGAAATGGTGCTGTTGGTGACACCCGCGCGCTTGGCGAGCTCACGCTGGGAAAGACCCTTGAGTTTACGGATGGATTGCAGTCGTTCGCCGACGTCCAATGCAGGAGCCTCCTAGGATTCAGGCTTTGTTGTAATTGAGCGTTATCATGGCGACAGCGTTCAGTATTTACAACACCTTGGCCTAAATCCTGGCCGGCCCCGCTCGTGCGCGACTCTCAAGCGCCGGAATAGAGCCTCGGCACGCGGCGCAGGTTGCAGAAGATCTGGTAAGGGATGGTCTCGGCGGCGGCGGCGACATCACTGGCAAGGATATTTTTGCCCCACAGCTCCACCGTGGAACCGAGGCCGGCCTGCGGCAGGTCGGTCAGGTCGGTCAGGTCGACACACAGCATGTCCATCGACACCCGCCCCAACAATTGGCTGCGCTGCCCTGCCACCAGCACCGGCGTGCCTGTGGGTGCGTGACGCGGGTAGCCATCGGCATAGCCCATCGCAACCACGCCGATACGCATCGGTTTTGAGGTGATGAACTTGGCACCGTAGCCCACCGGCTCGCCGGTCGGCAGTTCGCGCACGCAGATGACTTTGGATTCCAGGGTCATCACCGGCTGCAAGCGCTCGGCCACCGCCTGTTCGTCGCCAAACGGCGTGGCGCCGTAGAGCATGATGCCCGGGCGCACCCAGTCACTGGCCACACCCGGCCAGCCCATCACCGACGGCGAATTGCGCAGGCTTACCTCGGCCGACAAGCCTTGGCGCGCCGCCTCAAACACCGCCACTTGTTCATGACTGCGCACGCAATCAAGCTCATCGGCGCGGGCGAAGTGGCTCATCAAAACGATCTTGGCCACTTTCGAGCTGGCCAGCAGGCGCTGATAAGCCGCTTGGTAATCCTTGGGGTGCAGGCCGACGCGGTGCATGCCCGAATCGAGCTTGAGCCACACGGTCAGCGGCGTGCTCAGCCGGGTTTGCTCAATCGCGTCCAACTGCCACAACGAATGCACCACGCACCACAAATCATGCTCGATGATCAGCGGCAGCTCGCTGGCTTCAAAAAAACCTTCGAGCAGCAATATTGGCGCGCGGATACCGGCCGCACGCAGCTCCAATGCTTCCTCGATGCACGCCACCGCAAACCCGTCGGCCTCGGCTTCCAACGCCTGGGCCACACGCACCGCGCCATGGCCGTAGGCATCGGCCTTGACCACGGCGAGGGCTTTAGCGCGCGTAACTTCACGCGCCAATCGGTAATTGTGGCGCAAGGCTTGGAGGTCGATCAGGGCACGGGCAGGACGCATGGCGGCAGGCTTCTAGGCGGCAAAGTGAAGAAAAACCGCACGACCAATAAGGTCGGCGCCGCGAAAGGGGTAAGGGTTTAAGGCAGCGCGGCCACGACCGACAGCTCTACCAGAATCTCTGGTTCGCACAGCTTGGCTTCAACCGTGGCACGCGCCGGAGCCACGCCTTTGGGCAGCCATTTGTCCCACACCGCGTTCATCCCGGCAAAATCGGCGTCGATGTCTTTCAGGTAGATGGTCACCGAGAGCAGCCTGGTTTTGTCAGTGCCTGCCAAGTCCAGCAAACGCTCGATATTGACCAGGGTTTCACGGGTCTGTTGTTCAATCCCGGCGCTCATGTCGTCGCCGACTTGCCCTGCCAGGTACACGGTACCGCTGTGAACGACGAGCTGGCTCATGCGCTCATTGGTGAGCTGGCGCTGGATTGACATGGTGTGCGGACTCCTGGTGGTTGCCATAGCGGGAAATATCGAGGCCTTCGGCGCTGATCTGCGGCGTTTTTTTCGCAATCAGGTCGGCCAACAAACGACCAGAGCCGCAGGCCATGGTCCAGCCGAGCGTACCGTGGCCAGTATTCAGAAACAGGTTTTTGAACGGGGTAGCACCGACAATTGGCGTGCCATCGGGTGTGGTTGGGCGCAGGCCGGTCCAAAAACTGGCCTCGGTCAAATCACCGCCCTGAGGATAAAGGTCGTTGACGATCATCTCCAGGGTTTCACGTCGACGCGGGTTCAACGACAGGTCAAAACCGGCTATCTCAGCCATGCCACCGACGCGGATGCGATTGTCGAAACGGGTAATCGCGACCTTGTAGGTCTCGTCGAGAATGGTCGAAGTCGGCGCCATCGCCGGGTTGGTGATCGGCACCGTCAACGAGTACCCCTTGAGCGGGTACACCGGTGCCTTGACCCCCAACGGCTTGAGCAACGTCGGCGAGTAGCTGCCGAGGGCCAGCACGTAGCGGTCGGCAGTTTCCAGCGTACCGTCGATCCACACGCGTTGACACGGTCACCGGCGTAATCGAGGCGCTGGATGTTCTGCTCGAAGCGGAATTCCACACCCAACTGCTTGCACATTCCCACGAGGCGCGTGGTGAACATCTGGCAGTCGCCGGTCTGGTCATTCGGCAGGCGCAGGGCACCCGCGAGAATGTCGGTAACGCTGGCCAGGGCCGGCTCGACGCGGGCAATACCGGCCCGATCGAGCAGCTCAAATGGCACGCCGGATTCTTTCAGCACGGCGATGTCTTTGGCGGCGTTATCCAATTGGGCTTGAGTGCGGAACAGTTGTGTAGTCCCCAGGCTGCGGCCTTCGTAGGCAATGCCGGTTTCGGCACGCAGCTCGTCGAGGCAATCGCGGCTGTACTCGGACAGGCGCACCATGCGCTCTTTGTTGACCGCATAGCGGCTGGCGGTGCAGTTGCGCAGCATCTGCGCCATCCACAGGTATTGATTGATTTCGCCGGTCAGCTTGACCGCCAGCGGCGAGTGGCGCTGCAGCAACCATTTGAACGCTTTAAGCGGCACGCCCGGCGCGGCCCATGGCGACGCATAACCCGGCGAGACCTGGCCTGCGTTGGCGAAACTGGTTTCCATGGCAGCGGCGGGCTGACGGTCGACCACAACCACTTCAAAGCCGGCCCGCGCCAAATAATAGGCACTGGTCACACCAATGACGCCGCTACCCAAGACCAGAACGCGCATTTTCAGACCCTCATCGCGGCGTGGCCGCTGACGTGTGTTGTTAGAGCAATGATAGGCGCAGTATAAAAAGCAATTGGCAGTGCATTTCACTATATAACTGCCTATATTTGGCGACAATTCTCGGCAAAAACCCTTTTCACAGAGGCGTATCCCCTATGCGTACCAACACCCAGACCAAGCGGGAGCTGGACAAGATCGACCGCAATATCCTGCGCATCCTGCAAACCGACGGGCGCATCTCGTTCACCGAGCTTGGGGAAAAGGTTGGGCTGTCGACCACGCCGTGTACCGAGCGGGTCCGCCGGCTGGAGCGCGAAGGCATCATCATGGGCTACAACGCGCGGCTCAATCCGCAGCATTTGAAGGGCAGCTTGCTGGTATTCGTCGAGATCAGCCTCGATTACAAATCCGGCGATACCTTTGAAGAGTTCCGCCGCGCCGTACTGAAACTGCCGCATGTGCTGGAGTGCCACTTGGTGTCGGGAGACTTCGACTACTTGGTGAAAGCGCGGATTTCGGAGATGGCCTCGTATCGCAAATTGCTCGGCGATATTCTGCTCAAGCTGCCCCACGTGCGCGAGTCCAAGAGCTATATCGTGATGGAGGAAGTGAAGGAGAGCTTGAACTTGCCGATCCCGGACTGACTGAACTCAGTGAATTGTGGGAGGCCCCACTGCATTTTTGATGTGGCGCTGTCGCGCGGCAAGCGGGTTCGGGGTGTTCTTTGGATTTTTGTGCATATCCGTTCTTTGGGGGATGGCTTGTATCGGTTTCGCTCTTACAGCGAGTCACTTTTGATAGATCCGGAAGCCGGCCCAGTCAAAAGTTACCAAAACGCTCTCGCCCCAC
>NZ_VUAZ01000168.1 GCF_009296165.1 Pseudomonas kitaguniensis
AGCCGTCACCCAAATAACGGAGATACACTCAACCCGCATCGTCGAGAATCAAACTCCGATAATGCCCAGGGTTCGACCCATCCAGCCAATTTTTAGCCCCGTGGTCCATTCGGTCACGGGGCTTTTTTGAGTTTTTTGGGATGGTTGGAGTATGTGTTGTGTATATGTTTCTTTGGTAACGGCCGCTTATGATTCCGCCCTTGCGGCGGGTCACTTTTGATAGATCAAGATCACGATTAAAAGCAGGCGGCCCGAAAGCTGACCCAATCTCCCAAGCAGAATGCAGTCAACTGTGGGAGCGGGCTTGCTCGCGATGGCATCAACTCGGTGTGCCTCATATACCGAGGTGCCTGCATCGCGAGCAAGCGCGCCCACAGAAAGCAGATCTGCTGTGTATGCGAGTGGTGGGGCGAGAGCGGTTTGGTTACTTTTGACTGGGCCAGCTTCCGGCTCTATCAAAAGTGACTCGCTGTAAATGCGAAACCGATATAAGCCGTCACCCAAATAACGGAGATACACTCAACCCGCATCGTCGAGAATCAAACTCCGATAATGCCCAGGGTTTGACCCATCCAGCCAATTTTTAGCCCCG
>NZ_VUAZ01000169.1 GCF_009296165.1 Pseudomonas kitaguniensis
TCAGATAAGTATTTTTCAACTGACACACCGCAATCGCGAGCAAGCCCGCTCCCACATTCGCTCCATGCATTTCCAGATATTTCAAAATTTAACTTTCTTTCCCCACGGTAAATATTGCATGGTTGTACGACGACTCAAATCGTCGCCTCCGCCCTAACAACAATAAGGAAACACCCATGCCAAACGTCAAAGTATTGATCGGCTTTCTCTGCCTGTTCTCAGGCTATGTCGCCGCTGCGCCTGCCGCTGCTGAAAAGGATGTGGCTCAAGCAGTCGACCACCTGACCCAAGCCATGCTGCACTTGGACCTCAAGCAACTGCATGCCTTGACCGCCGACTCGCTGACCTACGGCCACTCCAGCGGCAAGGTGCAGAACAAGGCGCAATTTATCGCCGACCTCGAAACTCACACCAGCGCCTTCAAAACCCTCGAAATGCAGAACCAGACCATCACCCTGAGTGGCGACACCGCCCTGGTGCGCAACCACTTTCACGCCCTGGCGGTGAACAGCGGCGTCGAAGTGCCCACCGACATTGATAACTTTCAGGTCTGGCAGAAACAAAAAGGCAAGTGGCTGCTGATCGGGCGTCAGGCTTACAAGTACTGATTCCGACAGGCGCGCCGCCAGCGACGGGCACCGAGTCAGCCTGGCGTCATACTTGGCTTTGCCCGCTAGCGTTGCGGCGCGACCATCTTGAATTTGATATTGATGTCGTTGGACACCACGCTGCTGCCCGCCCACTCGCCCTCGCCGATTTTGAACGCGTCGCGCTTGAGGACGAATTCACCGTCGAACACACCGATGCCGCTTTGCTCCTTGAGCACCACCGCAATATTCACAGGCCGCGTGATGCCCTTGATCGTCAGGTTGCCGATGATCTGGTAGCGGTGGTCGCCCAGCGCTAACGCACTGCTGGACTCATACACGCCGACGGGATAGGCCGCGGTGTCGAACCAGCCAGGCTGTTGCAACTGGGTATTGGCGTCCGGGCTACCGGCATCGATGCTGGCAAGCTGGATTTTGAGCAACGCATGCGCCGCCTCGGGCTTTTGCGTGTCGAAGGTCAGGGTTCCTTCAAAGTCGCTGAAGGTGCCGTAAACCCGTTGCCCGAATTTTTGAAAAGTAAAGCTGATCTGGCTTGCCGCGCGGTTGACGTCTTTGTACTCGACAGCCTCGGCGCGGGGCAACCCACCGCAGGCCACTGCCAGCAGAACGACGAAGGGCATTCGACGCGTCATGATTTTATTCGCCTCAGGCGTATGCTCTGCTAAATAGAGCGCTGCCAAACAGCGTAGTCGCCCCTGAACAAAAAGGATTTTGCATGCCTACCCCGTCTCTGCAGGACACCGCTGCGCCCGAAGGCATCTGTTACGGCTGCGGCGGCAACAACCCGCATGGCCTGCACCTCAAAAGTCGTTGGGACACCGATGCCGTCCATGTGATTGCCGAGCATCAACCCGAGGCAAAATACAGCGGCTGGCCCGAACTGGTCTATGGTGGGCTGATCGCGATGCTGGTGGATTGTCATTCGAACTGGACCGCCATGGCCTACCACTACCGGGCCGAGCTTCGCGAACCCGGGAGTTTGCCGCGCATCGACTGCGTCACCGGCAACCTCGCTATCAAATTCATCAAACCTGCGCCCATGGGCATAACGCTGCGGCTGCGCGCGCGCGTCGAGGGCGAGGTAGGACGTAAAAGCCGGGTGGTCTGCGAGGTGTATGCGGGTGACGTGCTCACCGCGATGGGCGATTCGGTATTCGTGCGCGTCGACACCGCGCAATTGGCCGCCGCTGCGCATGGCCGCGAGGGCTGATCCTGGTCTACATTAACTGTCACCGCTAATCGAGGATTGCACCGATGACTCGTCTCACCGCGAAAGACTTTGCCCCCCAATTGCTCGAACTCTACGACGGCTACGCCCATGGCAAGATCAATCGTCGCGAATTTCTCGACCGCGCCGCACTGTTTACCTTCGGAGGCCTCACCGCCTCGGCGCTGCTGGCGGCACTGAGCCCCAATTACGCGCTGGCCGAACAGGTTAAATTTACCGACCCCGACATCGTCGCCGACTACATCACCTACCCTTCGCCGAAGGGCAATGGCAGCGTGCGCGGCTACCTGGTGCGCCCGGCCAAGGCCGCCGGTAAATTGCCGGCGGTGGTGGTGGTCCACGAAAACCGTGGCCTCAACCCGTACATCGAAGACGTCGCCCGGCGCCTGGCCAAAGCCGGGTTTATCGCCTTGGCGCCGGACGGCCTCACGTCCGTCGGCGGCTACCCCGGCAACGATGAAAAAGGCGTTAAGTTGCAACAAAAAGTTGACCCTACAAAACTCATGAACGACTTCTTTGCGGCCATCGAATGGCTGATGCACCACGACAGCAGCACCGGCAAAGTCGGCATCACCGGCTTCTGCTACGGCGGCGGCGTGACCAATGCGGCGGCAGTGGCTTACCCGGAATTGGCGGCGGCGGTGTCGTTCTATGGTCGTCAGCCTGAAGCCAAAGACGTGCCGCGCATCAAGGCGCCGATCATGTTGCACTTCGGCGAGCTGGACACGCGCATCAATGAAGGGTGGCCGCCGTATGAAAAGGCGTTGAAAGCGGCTGGCACTACGTATGAAGCGTATATCTACAAGGGCGCCAACCACGGTTTTCACAATGACTCGACGCCGCGTTATGACGAGGCGGCGGCGAATCTGGCGTGGGAGCGCACGTTGGGCTGGTTCCACAAATACCTGGCCTAGGCACACGTTGAGCCCTGATCAACTGAGGCTCAGTGTTCCAGTGCGTACCGGCGGCAATGGTTGAGGTAGCCCTGCTCGTGGCTGCCGACCAATTGCACCACGCTGGTCCATAACCAGGAAGGTGCGTCCAGTTGCCTGGAGCGGTTCTCCTGGAGCACGCCCATCCACGCCTTGCGGGTTGCCCGGTCCATCTGCCGGGCGTGGGCAATGCCGACCACGCGTGCCAGGTAACCGGCCGCGTGCATCGCGTCGATCTCGCTTAATTCATCCAGCTCCAGCTTCATGTCCTGGGGCAGCAGTTCGCGGATGAAAAAACCGTGATCGAGAAAACGTGTCGCCAACATCCGCTCACCCAAGCCCGGGGACAGCTGGCGGGCACCTTCGACGACGCGCCGAGCGTTGTCGCGCGGCATCTTTGCGCGCGCCGAACGCGGTGCAGCGGCGCCCACCGCTTCCTTGATATCGATCAGGCAATATTCCTGATCATCCTTGTCGCCCACGCCCAGCAACGCTGCGTAACGCAACAGGCCGAGGGAACTGCAGCCCTTGACCCAATAAGCCGAGTCGAGCAATTCGACTTTGGCGTCTTTGGGGCGGCCTTTGAGTGAGGTCACCAACTGGTGCAGGTCTTCAGAGGCGCACAGCGTTGCAAGGGCGCTCTTTTCTGCGCGCGACAACGACCAAAAGTGCTTGCCCAACGGAATCGTCGGCCGGGCACTTTCGATACGCTCGCGGGCGAGGTTTTTCCAGGTGCGCTCTACCGCACTGCGCATGCCCGCCTTGACCTGCGACGGGCGCGGCGGTGCTTCGTCGGGCTTGTCTTTAAAGGCCTGTGCATAGCCCAGCATCATTTCTTCAAGCATCCGCGCGGTGGTCACACCGGGCAAATCCGAACCGCGCGCGGCGGTCGCCAACGACAAGGCCAAGCGCACCAGGTCATGCGCCGGGTTACCGATCACCGTTTGGTCAAGGTCGCGGATATGCATGTCGATGCGGCCATTGTTGTCGCCGGTGGGGCCAAGGTTGCCCGCATGGCAATCGCCGCAGATCCAGATCGCCGGGCCATGCGGCAGGCGCCGACCCGATTGGCTGTGCAGCCATTCGTAAAACTGCACGGTGCTGCCGCGGACATAGGCGTGGGCGGAGCGCGCCATCTTCAAATTGCGCAATTGCGTGAGGTGGGGAATGCGGTCGGAGGGGCGCGGGATTTTCATGAACACACTCAATACGGGAGAAACGGTAGAACCTTTGCGCCGGGAAAATGTTTCATTTTGTTTCTGAATAATGACAGGACACTTCTTGCAACCAGCCCTTGAACGCCAGCATCGCTGAGGTTTCGACCCGTGACTGCAGGCGCGTCAGCCAGTAACTGCCGGTGGTAATACCCACCGCGAACGGCTGGCGAATCACATCCGTCGCCAGTTGCCGCGAAAACATTATCGCCGGTGCCAGTGCCACGCCGACGCCTTGCAACGCGGCCTCCATCATCGAGAGCGACGAGTCGAAGACGATGTTGCGCGGTATCAAGGTGTCGGCGGGCAACCCGGCGGCCTGAAACCACAGGGTCCATTCATCGGCGCGGTAGGAGCGCAGCAAGGTGTGTTTCAACAGGTCGGCCGGCGTGTGCAGTTGCTCGGCAAGCGCGGGCACGCACAGCACGGTGAGCGGCGCCTCAAGCAATTGGCAGGCTTCGGTGCCGTGCCACGCGCCAGCGCCAAAGCGGATCGCGTAATCCAGGCCTTCGGCGGCAACGTCGACGCGGTTGTTGTGGGTGGACAAGCGCAGGTCGATAAACGGGTAGCGGCGCTGGAAGTCCGGCAGGCGTGGCAACAGCCAGCCGACGGCGAAGGTGCCGACAGCGCCCACCGTGAGCACTTCGAGGTAATGCCCGCCCTCGAATTGGCCCAAGGTATGCGCAATGCGGTCAAATGATTCGCGCAGCACCGGCAGCAATGTTTCGCCTTCGCGGGTCAGCATCAAACCGCGCGGCAAGCGTTTGAACAAAGTGACATTGAGTTGCGCTTCAAGGCTTTTGACCTGATGACTGACGGCCGCCTGGGTCACGCACAACTCGATGGCCGCGCGGGTAAAACTCAAGTGCCGGGCCGACGCCTCGAAGGCGCGCAAGGCGTTGAGTGGCAGATGTGAGCGCAGCATGCGCTACCCCTAATTTTTCTAATGGCTGGTGCGAGATATGATCGTTTGCCGCACGCACAAAATCCACCTAGATTTGCCCCGCCTGCGCAGGCTTTGATCGTCGGGGATGACTCACATGGAAACCAACCAGCATGAAACATACCTATCAAAAAACCCTCATTTCAGCCTTACTGTTGGGCTGCGGCTATTGTGCGGCCGCCACCGACATGCGCCAGGTGGTGGGCAGCCGCGTTGAACCGTTGATGCGGCAACAGGGCATCGCCGGCCTTTCGGTCGCCGTGGTGAACAACGGCAAGGTGCAATACTTTAACTACGGCGTGGCCTCCAGGGAAACACAGCAACCCGTTACCGAAGACACGCTGTTTGAAGTCGGTTCTCTGAGTAAAACCTTCACCGCAACCCTGGGTGGTTACGCGCAAGCCATCGGCAAGCTCACGCTCTCGGACAAAGCCAGCCAGCACCTGCCCGCGTTGGCCGGCAGTGCTTTTGACAGCATTAGCCTGCTGCAATTGGCGACCTACACGCCAGGCGGCCTGCCGTTGCAGTTTCCCGCTACCGCCGACAGCGCGGCGACCATGCTCACCTACTACCAGCACTGGAAACCTGCGTACGCGCCCGGCACTCAGCGTCTTTATTCCAACCCAAGCATTGGCTTGTTTGGCTACCTGGCGGCGCAGAGCCTCGGCCAGCCCTTCAATGTGCTGATGGAGCAGACCCTGCTGCCGAAGCTTGGTTTGAGTAACACCTACCTCAGCGTGCCCGCGAACAAAGCCGGCCACTATGCTCAGGGCTACGACAGCCAGCAGAAGCCAGTACGCGTAAGCCCTGGCGCATTGGACAGCGAAGCGTACGGCATCAAGACCAGCACGCAGGACCTGGCCCGCTATGTGATCGCGAACATGCACCCCGAAACCCTGGAAAAGCCCCTGCAACAAGCCGTCGCCACCACACACGCCGGCTACTACAGCGTGAATGGCATGACTCAGGGGTTGGGTTGGGAGCGTTACCCTTATCCGATCACCTTGCAGGCTTTGATCGACGGCAATTCCACCTCAATGGCGATGCAGCCGCACACGGTTACCTGGCTGACGCCCGCCCAGCCGCAACCGGCTGACGTTTTGTATAACAAAACCGGATCAACCAGCGGTTTTGGCGCCTATGTGGCCTACGTGCCGAGCAAAGACATGGGCGTCGTGATTTTGGCGAACAAAAACTACCCGAATGCCGAACGGGTGAAGGTGGCGCATGCGATCTTGAGCGCGATGGCTCCGTGAGAACCGATCGCTGCGGCTGCACGATCGCGTGGTAACTTTCGACCTCAGGCCAGGCACTGCAGATAGTAATTATCGGCAGGGCCAGGCTGAAACTGGAGTTCACTCAGCACCTCCACCAACGCAGCGATGTCGTGCTCGGGGTGGTTGTGCCGGATAGCTTGCAAGCGCTCATCGAGCGTAGCGTAAGTGCCCATTATTAACGCCAGCGCGGCATCAAATACACCCGCACGACCATAGGCTTTTATCACCTGTTGTTTTTGCAGGTCGGTTTTTTTACCTTTAACTAATGGCTGACCGGCAAGAATCATTAAAATAGACTTTGGCCCGCCCTCAAGGTCCGGGGCAAATCCTTTTTTTTCGAAGTGCGGAATATGGTTAACATCACAGTAATCGTTGACATAGCGATAATACACGCCTAGTTCCAGCAGCAGGTGCTTGAGCGCCAGGTAACTGTCGTCATCCACTGGGCTCAGGCACTGACAGATTTCCAGCAACAGAACAAAAAAACCACTGGTATTGGCCTGAGCAATCAACGTGTATTCGGCCATTGTCGGCAGAATACTGCCGTTGCTGAATTTCAGGTCCAAGTGCTGCCCGACGTGCAGGTATTCGAGACTCGTAAGGCAGGCCCGCAGAATATTCACATTGGACAGCTCTGCCAGACGTTGCAGGCTGGCGATGTAGCCGTACATACCCGAATTCAGAGCAATTTCAACGCCGTATTTGGCCCATACCGAAGGAAGCCCACGGCGCACAAGATCGCCGTCGAGCACATCGTCATGTATCAACGAGGCGGTATTGATAAGTTCTACGGCTTCGCAGAATACACGCGTCTGATCGGCCGGGAGTTTGTAAACAGCTGCAAGCGCACACCCGATGGCCGTACGCACTCCTTTGCCAGACACTTGCGCTTGGTAGTCGAACGCCTCACGCCATTGCGCTTGCGCCGCCTTATAGTTGTTTTGCCTTGATAACACGTGTGGACCGGTCATTGCGTCAGCCTCTAGCGGGCCCGTCAGAAAAGCGTATTTACCCCGCCTTAAAGGCACATGGATTAACTAGAAGTAAAAGACCGGAACTGCAGCGGACACCCCTTTACCTTAACCACTTCAATCTAGTCGATCGGCGAACAATCAGAGATTTATTTTCATGGGTTTTTATCATAGCCGTATAGCGAAAAAATATAACCTTTGCGCAATGGCTTCCTCGTTAATTCCTATACGCTCTGATCTCGAGGCGACGCCCTGCCCTTGAAATGGACCGCATTACCGTCCGACATAAATAGCCCGGGAGGCTGATATGGAAGACGTGCTGATTCTGGTTGACCTGAATGACCAACCCATAGGCTTCGCTGGAAAACAGCAGGTGCATGATGAAGGCCTGCTGCACCGTGCATTCTCAATATTCATATTTGATGAGCACGCCAGGCTGCTTCTGCAACAACGCGCAGACACTAAATATCACTCCGCGGGATTGTGGAGCAATGCATGCTGCGGGCACCCGCGCCAGGGCGAGAAAACCGCCGACGCGGCGCGCGCCGGCTGTTCGAAGAGATGGGCCTGACCTGTGAGCTTGAGCAACACTCCACGCTGGTCTACCAGGAACAGGTTTCACCCACCATGACGGAGTATGAATACGATCATGTATTTGTAGGCCGCTGCGCCACCAACCCCATTGCCAACCCAGAAGAAGCCAAAGCCTGGCGCTGGGTGGACGCCGTGCAGCTACAGCAAGAACTGCACAACGCGCCGCTGACGTTCACCGTCTGGTTGCGCACACTGGTATTGCGCGCCGGGTTGACGGGCATCAAGGGGTGGGCACCTCAGCCTCGGCCGGGCGACTCGCAGCCCCTGTCAGAAAGCGCGTTTGACCTGCCAGGCAGGCTGGCTGAAGCGGATTACCCGCTCAGCCCCTTTGCCGACGAAGTGCAACTTCACACACGTCAATGGCTCAAGAGCATGGGCCTGGAAAAAACATCACATGACACGCATCAGCAGGACATTTACGTGCCCGGCCTGTATGCCGCTTACATGTGGCCCGATGCGCCGCTGGCGCTGTTGCTGATTCTGTCCGACCTTTTAGGCTGGTTCAGTTGCCAGGATGACAGCGCGGACGAGGACTGCACCGACCCGCAAGCGTTGGAGCATTTGCTTCGCGGCGTCTATAGCAGTGCATTCGCAGGCTCTGCCACTGCGCAGGGTCCGCTGGCCGCTGGGCTTACCGATATTATTCGGCGTGCGGCACGCCTCGCGCCGCCACTCTGGAAAGCGCGAGCAGGCCAGCAATATGCAAATTATCTCGAACCCTGCACCACCGCTTTGATGCACCGAACGCATCACACTCAACCCGGCGCAGAAGGCTACGATAGCCTTTGGCGCAACGCAGGCGGGTTTCAGCTTTGCCTGGAGTTCACTTATTGGGCGCAGAACATTTACCTGCCGTCTTCCCTCTACTACTGCCAACCCTGGCAGGAGCTGCGCCTCTTGGCGCTTAACTTGTTCAAAGCGGTGAATGATTTACTCTCGTTTCGGATTATGGAAAATCCCGATGAGGATACCTATAACGTATTGACTCATTTGCGGCACACCCAGGGTTTATCTGCGCGTGAGGCTGCTCGCGAAGTATCGCGGCGTATTGATCAATGGGCCCATGCATTTTCGGATGCGCAGGCACGACTGCCCCATCGCCTGGCCGAGTTGGGCTATGACGAGCAAGCAGTGCACGCCGTGGTGACGTGCGCGCACGCTCTGCATAACCAATGGCGCGGCAACATTGCCTGGCACCTGGCAGTGCCGCGCTACCGGGAAATTCGCTTCAAGGGCGTTTAGCGCACAAAACCGCCACGCCATTACTTCAGCGTAGGTGAGCAGATTGAAGTGCGCGCCTTCAAGCTGGCAAGCTATGCGGCACACGCGGTCACCCGCGATCTTTAACGCCATTCACAGGGAGTTGTATGCGCAAGGATTACCTGGCGTTCTTTGTTTCGCTGTTCCTGTCGCGGCTGGCGGATCAAATTCTGCTGTTCATCGTGCCGCTGGTGGTGTTTCAGACCACCCAAAGTGTGTCGTGGGCCGGGCTGGCGTTTTTTGTCGAATCGCTGCCGCGTTACCTGGCATTCCCGGTGTGCGGAGCCTTGTGCGACACGTTTTCGCCGGTACGCATTCTGCAGATCAGCCAGCGGTATCGAGCGCTGGCGTGTGGCCTCGCGGTGGCCCTGTACGCGCTGTTCGACGGTCTGTTTTGGTTGGTCGCGCTGTCGGCGCTGTGCGGCGTGTTGACCACGCAGGGCATCATGGCCCGCGAAGTGCTGATGCCGCATATTTTCAAGCATTACACCTACGCCAAGACGCTGTCCTACTCACAAATTGCCGATCAGAGCGGGCTGGTGCTGGGGCCGCTGCTGGCAGCGCTGATGCTGCAAGTCTGGGCGTGGCACTGGGTGGTGCTGGGGGTTGCCGGGCTGTTTGTGCTGGCGGACCTGGCGATGCGGGTTTGGCAGCGCAACAGCATGGTGAACCTGCACACATTCGAGCAGCATCAGGGTATCTGGCTGCAACCGCTGCGCATTGCGCTCACGCATATCCGCAACGTGGTCGAGTTGAAGCGCATCATCACGCTGGCGTTGGGTGTGAACCTGATCATCGGCGTGACGCTGGCCACTTCTGCCGCGATGGTCACCGGCCACTTTGCAGCGGGCAACGATGCTTACGCGCTGCTGCAGGCGGCGGGCGCGCTGGTCACCATCGCCATTCTGTTTTACCTGGCACGCGCCACGTTGCCGTTGAAGGTCATGGGCGGGCTCGCGTATTCGCTGATCGGCGCAGGCGCGTTGATCATGGCCGTCAGCACCCACTTATGGGCTTACACCGTGGGTTTTCTGCTGGTCAGCGGCTTCGACAAGATGTTTAACGTGTACCTGCGCAGTACCCGTCAGCGGGTAATTCCGCGGCAGGATTTTGGCAAGACGGTGGGCGTGATCACTTTGCTCAACAACCTGGCTCAGCCATTGGCTGGTTTGATGATTGCGCTGCTGGCGGCGCCGCTGGGCACGCAAACGGTGATCTTGCTGTTGAGCGCAATCGCCGTGCTGCTCGGGCTGGCCGTGGCGTCAGGCTGGCACGCCACTGTGAAAACGGAACTCGGTGTCGGGTGACTCGATCAGTTCCTGCTCGGCCGCCCTGACCCGCTCGATCACCTGGGCGATGTCTTTAGCGTCACCGTACTGGTACGCCAGCTTCAAGTAACCCTGAAAGTGCCGCGCTTCGCTTTTCAGCAATCCGAAATAGAACTTGCCGAGTTCTTCGTCCAAATGCGGCACCAGTGCTTCGAAACGCTCGCAACTACGCGCTTCGATAAACGCGCCAACCACCAGCGTGTCCACCAGCTTGACCGGCTCGTGGCTGCGCACCACTTTGCGCAAACCCGAGGCATAACGGCCTGCATGCAGTTGGCGCAATTCGACTTTGCGCTTTTTGATCAGGCGCATGACTTGCTCGTGGTGCACCAGCTCTTCGCGGGCCAGACGCGACATCATACTGATCAGGTCGACGTGCGCGTGGTACTTGGCGATCAGGCTCAGCGCGGTGCTGGCGGCCTTGAATTCGCAGTTCTTGTGGTCGATCAGCAAGGTCGGCTGATCGGCCAACGCAGCCTGTACCCAGGCGTCGGGCGTGCGGCAGCCGAGGAAGTCGTGGATTTCGGGCAGGTTCATCGGGCTCACGGGCAAGAGGGTCACAAAAGGTCGCCGATTATACCGACCGCGCCGCAGACCACCAGCCACCGACTGTGATGTGTATCAACATGCCGTCTGGCGGGCAGCAACTATAGTGATTGCAGGCACCTTCTTTTGCGTCTCTGGAGATCAGTTCATGCAAGCTATCCGCAGCATCCTGGTGGTCATCGAGCCCGAGCATCCTGAAAGCCTGGCCCTGAAGCGCGCCAAGCTGATCGCCGGGGTCACCGGCGCGCACCTGCATTTGTTGGTCTGCGACAAGCAACACGAGCATTCGGCTTTGTTGAGCCAGCTCAAGTCCGGCTTGCACGAAGCGGGCTACAGCGTGACCACCGAGCAGGCGTGGAATGACAGCCTGCATGAAACCATCATCGACGTGCAGCAAGCCGAAGGCTGTGGCCTGGTGATCAAACAGCACGTCGCCGACAGCCCGTTGAAAAGGGCCTTGTTGACGCCGGCGGACTGGAAACTGCTGCGCTACTGCCCTACCCCGGTGCTGCTGGTGAAAACCTCGACGCCTTGGGCCGGCAAAGTGGTGCTGGCGGCAATTGATGTGGGCAACAGCGACAGCGAACACCAGGCGCTGCACAACACCATCATCGACCACGGCTTTGATATTGCGCGCCTGGCCAAGGCGCAACTGCACGTGATCAGTGCGCATCCGTCGCCGATGCTGTCGGCGGCGGACCCGACGTTTCAGCTCAAGGAAACCATCGAGGCGCGCTATCGCGAGCAGTGCAAGGCTTTTCAGGCGGAGTTCGACGTGGATGACGCGCACCTGCACATCGAAGAAGGCCCGGCAGACGTGCTGATCCCGCATGCGGCACATCAGTGGCAGGCGGCGCTGACCATCATCGGCACCGTGGCCCGCACCGGGCTTTCGGGGGCACTGATCGGTAACACGGCGGAAGTGATACTCGATGCGGTGGCAAGCGACGTGCTGGTGCTCAAGCCACAGGCCTTGATGGATCACCTTGAAGAGCTGGCCACCAAGGCCTGACTCAAGGGTTTCAAACCATCAAAAAAGTGCTGTCAGCCAGCAAACCCCGCCCTCCCAAACACTGGAGGTCACTGTGGGAAGAGGCTTGCTCCCGATGGCGGTGGGTCAGCCCGTTTATCCGCA
>NZ_VUAZ01000017.1 GCF_009296165.1 Pseudomonas kitaguniensis
CGCGATGCAGGCGCCTCGGACCATCAGGCACACCGCGTTGAGGCCATCGCGAGCAAGCCCGCTCCCACATAAAGCCCGCTACCATATAAGCCGGGTGCTCATATAAGGTTGTCTAGAGCGGTAGATGCCGACTCAATAGTGCGCGCAATGCGGCGGGTTTCACTGGTTTGGCCAAGTAATCCAGGCCTGCTGCGTGCACTTCTGCGACCATTTCCGGGCGCCCGTCGGCGCTGATCACTACGCCGGGAATCGGCTCGGCCAATTGCGCCCGTAGCCAGCCCATCAGCTCGGTGCCGGTTTCGCCATGGTCCAGGTGGTAATCCACCAGCGCCAGTTGCGGGCGTACGCCATCGGCCAGCAGCGCGGCGCATTGCGCCTGGTCGGTGGCCGTCCACACCTCGCAACCCCAGCGCGTCAACAGGCTGCGCATGCCGATCAGGATGCTTTCTTCGTTATCCACGCACAGCACCTGTGCGCCGCTCAGCGGTTGGCCGGTGTCTTGCAGCGTTTTAAGCGCGGGGCTGGCCTGGTTGCGCGCCAGTGGCACGCGCACGCTGAACACGCTGCCTTTGCCCGGCCACGAACGCACGCTCAGGCGGTGGTCCAGCACTCGGCACAGGCCATCGGCGATCGCCAAACCCAGGCCTAAACCTTTTTCGGCGCGGGTCTGGTGGCTGTCCAGGCGCTTGAACTCTTCGAAGATCACTTGCTGTTTATCCTGCGGAATACCCGGGCCGCGGTCCCACACCTCCAGGCACAGCTCGCCCTTGCGCCTGCGTACGCCGAGTAGCACCGGGCCGTCGGCATAGCGGAATGCGTTGGTCAGAAAATTCTGCAGAATACGTCGCAGCAATTTGATGTCGCTGTTAACCCGCAGGCGACTGCCGCGCAAGCGAAAGCGCAGGCCTTGTTCGCGGGCCAGCGCCTTGAACTCGGCGCCAAGGGTGTCGAACAGCTCGTTGAGCACAAACGGCTGGCGCTGTGGGTTGATCTTGCCGTTTTCCAGGCGCGAAATATCCAGCAAGTCGCTGATCAGGTCTTCGGCTGAGCGCAGCGAGCTGTCCAAGTGCTGCACCAACTGCCGGGCCTCGGCAGACAAACCATCGTTCTGGTGGGAGAGGGCGGCGGAGAACAGCCGCGCCGCGTTCAACGGTTGCATCAGGTCATGGCTGACGGCGGCAAGAAAGCGCGTCTTCGACTGGCTGGCGGTTTCGGCCACGCCTTTGGCGTCGGTGAGCGCCACATTCAGTTGCGACAGCTCATGCGTGCGCGCGGTGACGCGTTGCTCCAGGCCTTCATTGGCTTCGGTGAGCGCTTGCTCGGCTTCGCGGAACGCAGTGATGTCGGTGAAGCTCATGACAAACCCGCCGCCGGGCATGGGGTTGCCGATCAGCTCGATCACGCGCCCATTCGGGAACAAACGCTCAGAGGTGTGCGCGCGGCCCTGGCGCATCCAGTGCAGGCGTCGCGCCACGTGTACTTCGGCTTCGCCCGGCCCGCACAGGCCGCGCTCGGCGTTGTAGCGAATGATGTCGGCAATCGGCCGGCCCACGCTGATCAATCCTTCGGGGTAATTGAACAGCTCCAGGTAGCGTCGGTTCCAGGCCACCAGTTTGAGCGACTGGTCGACCACGCTGATGCCCTGGGTGATGTTTTCGATAGCGCCTTGCAGCAGCGCGCGGTTGAACTGCAGCACTTCGGAGGCTTCATCGGCGATGCGGACTACGTCCTCCAGCTGCATTTCGCGGCCTTCAATCGCCGCTTTGACCACTGCGCGTGTCGACGAGGCGCCCAGCACACCGGCCAATAAACGTTCGGTGTGGGCGATCCAATCGTTATCGGCATTTTGGTTGGGATTGAAGCCTTTGCCTTGGCGATAAGCGAAGCGGATAAAACTCTGCTGAGCACGTTCATCACCCACAAAGCGCGCCGCCAGGCTGAGCAAGTCGCTGATCTGCACCGACAACATCGAGCGAGCGCTGGCGCGTTGGCTGATCTCCTGGCCGATGAAACGTCCGGCCTGCCAATGCTCGGAAACGCGTGTGCGCGAGAGTAACGAAACCCACACGAACAGCGTGAAGTTACCCGCCAGCGAGAACACCGTGCCCAGCGTCAGTGAGGTGACGGACGCGCCAAACGGGTGCGAATGCAGCCACGTCAAGCCGGGGAACAGGCTGAGCGACCAGCCCAGACTTTTCGCCGTCACCGGTAGGACCAAGGTGTAAAACCAGAGGAATGTGCCCGCCGCCAAACCGGCAAACACGCCACGCCGGTTGGCCTGCTTCCAGTACAGCGCGCCAAGCATCGCCGGCGCGAGTTGCGTGACCGCTGCGAAGGCGATCTGGCCGATAGTCGCAAGGCTGGCGGTCGAGCCGAGCAGCCGGTAAATCACGTAAGCGAGCAGCAGGATGATCACAATGCTCACGCGGCGGACCGACAGCATCCAGTGGCGGAACACTTCGAACGGCCGCTCGGCACTGGAGCGACGCAGCAGCCACGGCAGCAACATGTCGTTGGACACCATGGTCGACAACGCAATGCTGGCGACGATAACCATGCCGGTGGCCGCCGATGCACCGCCGATAAACGCCAACACGGCGAGGGCCGGGTGCGCTTCGGCCATCGGCAGGCTGATCACGTAGGAATCCGGCAATACCGAACCGGGCAAGAGCATCTTGCCGCCGAGGGCGATGGGCACCACAAACAGCGCGGCGAGGATCAAGTAAGCCGGGAATACCCACTTGGCCAAGCGCAAATCCTGCGGGTCGATATTTTCGACCACCGTGACATGAAACTGCCGGGGCAGGCAGATGATTGCCATCATCGCCACACCGGTTTGCACCACCATCGATGGCCAGTTGATTGTCTCTTTCCAGTATTCCTCCAGGCGCGGCGCGAGCATCGCCTGACTGAACAAGTCGCCGAAGCCGTCATACAGGCCATACGTCACAAACGCGCCGACGGCCAGAAAAGCGAACAGCTTGACCAGCGATTCAAACGCAATCGCCAGCACCATGCCACGGTGGTGTTCCGTGCGTCGAGGTTGCGCGTACCAAACACAATCGTGAACAGCGCAAGCACCAGTGACACGATCAACGCGGTGTCCTGGGCGCGGGTGCCAGTGGTGTCGGGGCCGGAGCCGATCAGCAAGTTCACGCCCAGTACGATGCCTTTAAGCTGCAGGGCGATGTAGGGCAACACGCCGACCAGGCAGATCAACGCCACCACCACCGCCAGCGATTGCGATTTGCCGTAGCGCGCGGCGATAAAGTCGGCAATCGAGGTGATGTTTTCCTGCTTGCTGATCAGGATCATCTTTTGCAGCACCCACGGCGCCAGCACCAGCAGCAGTACCGGTCCGAGGTAAATCGGTAAAAATGCCCACAGTTGCTCGGCGGCCTGGCCTACCGCGCCGAAGAAGGTCCAACTGGTGCAGTAAACCGCCAGCGACAGGCTATACACCCAGGCACGCACCCTCGGCGGCAACGGCGCATGGCGACGGTCACCGTAAAAGGCGATGGTGAACATAATGGCCATATAGGCCAGGGCAACGGCGGCGATCAGCCCGCTGGACAGCGTCATGGTAACTCCGAGCATAAGAACGCCCAGGCATTCCAGGCCCGGTTGCACAGTCTCGCATGATGCCTGGGGTTAGTCAGTGTCGACCAAGGTCGCGTGGCTGGCCGTTGTTTGGGTACCGGCTGAAATGTGTGGGAGCGGGCTTGCTCGCGATGCAGGCGCCTCGGACCATCAGGCATACCGAGTTGATGCCATCGCGAGCAAGCCCGCTCCCTCAGTCGGTCCCATTCGGCTTGGGCGATTGGGGCGCCTGTTTTTGATTTTGATCTTAGACGCGCGGCGCCAAGGTCTTCTGCCGCAGGATATACACCGTCACCAGCACCGCACTGGTCAGCATAAACCCGCGCGCCCACGGCAACGGCACCAGATAGCAGGAAAAACCAATGCTCAGCCACATCAAGCCAATCGCATACACCTTGCCTTTGAGCGGAATGCCATTGCCCTCCAGATAGTCGCGTATCCAAGGCCCCAGCCGCGGATGCTGCACCAGCCAGTGGTAAAAACGCGGGGAGCTTCGAGCGAAACAGGCGGCAGCGAGCAACAGAAAAGGCGTGGTCGGCAATACCGGCAAGAAAATACCGATCACCCCCAGCGCGACGCTTAACCAGCCGATGGCCAGCAGCGCGTAACGCAGGAGCGGCGAGCGATTGCCCATGGGGTGCACGGGCAAATGACTCAGTGGTGACGAGGTTTGAGGATCGCCGGTTTTTCGTCAGGCGCGTTGCACAGCAGGTACAGCGCAGTCAGGGCTTCCGGGATCTGTACGATCATGTCGTCCATCAGATTGGCGTCTGCGGCGATGTCGGAGAATTCCGGCTGGTCGTCAAACAGGCCCGAACCGACCATGATCGGCAACAGCATTTCGCTGACTTCTTCTTCGGCGGTTTCGAACCAGGCCGCTTCGCGCAGGAACACGCCTTCCATGAAGCCGATGCACCAGCCGCGCAGGTCGGAGTCATCCGGCTCTTCGCCGAGGTCGAGGTCGCACGGCAGCTCAAATTCTTCATCGGCGGCCAGTTGGCGACCGATATGCGCCTTGAGCGCCAGCAGCGTGGATTCGATTTCTTCGCGCTGGGCGTCGTCGGCGTAATGCGGTTCTTCAGCGAACAACGCGTCGATCCACTCACGGTCCGGCACGCTGTCGGAAGAGATTGAAAGGGCGGTCAGGTAGCCGTGGGCGGCCACGTAGTCCAGCGCCTCGTCATGCAGCTCATCGGCGTCGAGGAAGGCTTGCAGGCGGGTTAGTTGCTCAGCGAAGGACATTGAAGGGCTACCTTGGGAATAAACGATGCTGAATTCTAGGCTTTCTTGCGCGCTCAGGCCAGTCTGCGAGCGGCTTGGCTCACGATGAGGGTGATTTAGTGCGGTTCACAGAACCGATTTCGCCGCGTTTGGGGGCGATTACGCATTTGCGGCTATTCGCAAGCGGAGCCCTTTGCCGGTTAACGCTCGGGTATACTGCCGCGTTTTGTGATGCCCTTGCAGGCTGGGCACCCACCTTGGAAAACTTCGCTTACGGATTATTTACCGTGAGCGCGGGTTTTTTCGGCCAGCCTGTATAGAAGGTTTCGGCACTTTTTTGGAGTTTTACATGCTCGAGCAGGCTCAACGCGTCCTCAAGGACATCTTCGGCTACGACAGTTTTCGTGGCCGCCAGGGTGCGATCATTGAGCGCGTGGCCAATGGCGGTGACGCCCTGGTATTGATGCCTACCGGTGGCGGCAAGTCGTTGTGCTTCCAGGTGCCGGCGCTGTTGCGTAATGGGTTGGCCGTGGTGGTGTCGCCGCTGATCGCGTTGATGGACGACCAGGTGGCCACCCTTGAAGAACTCGGTGTGGCGGCAGCGGCCTTGAACTCCACCCTCAGCGCCGAACAGCAGCGCGACCTGGCCGCGCGGATCAAGCGCGGTGAGGTGAAAATGCTCTACCTGGCCCCCGAGCGCCTGGTGCAGCCGCGCATGCTGGCTTTTTTGCAGAGCCTGGAAATCGCCCTGTTCGCCATCGACGAAGCCCACTGCGTGTCGCAATGGGGCCACGATTTTCGTCGCGAATATTTGCAGTTGGGCCAATTGGCGGAGTTGTTTCCGGACGTTCCGCGCATCGCGCTGACCGCCACTGCCGACAAACGCACCCGCGAAGAAATCGTCGATCGCCTGCATTTGCAGAACGCCGAGCGCTTCCTCTCAAGCTTCGACCGGCCGAATATTTTCTATCGTATCGTGCCCAAGGAACAGCCGCGCAAACAGTTGCTGGCGTTCCTTTCCGAGCGGCGCAGCGATGCAGGCATTGTCTATTGCTTGTCGCGCAAGAAGGTCGATGAAGTGGCCGCGTTCCTTTGTGAGCAAGGCTACCCGGCGCTGCCTTACCACGCAGGTTTGCCTAATGAAACCCGCGCGCACCACCAAAAGCGCTTCCTCAATGAGGAAGGCCTGATCATGGTGGCGACCATCGCGTTTGGCATGGGCATCGATAAATCCAACGTGCGTTTCGTGGCCCACATGGATTTGCCCAAATCCCTTGAGGCCTACTACCAGGAAACCGGGCGTGCCGGTCGTGATGGCCTGCCCGCAGATGCCTGGATGGTCTACGGCCTGCAAGACGTGGTGATGCTCAAGCAGATGCTGCAGAACTCCGAAGGCGACGAGCGCCACAAGCGCCTGGAGCAACACAAGCTCGACGCGATGCTGTCGCTGTGTGAAGAGACCCGCTGCCGCCGTCAAACGCTGCTGGCGTATTTTGATGAAGACATGCCCAACCCGTGCGGCCACTGCGATAACTGCGTCGACGGCGTGCAGACCTGGGACGCCACCGAGCCGGCGCGCCAGGCGCTGTCGGCGATTTATCGCACAGGCCAGCGTTATGGCGTGGGCCATCTGGTGGATGTGTTGCTGGGCAAGGACAACGAAAAGGTGCGCAGCTTCGGCCACGAAAAACTCTCGGTCTACGGCGTCGGCAAAGCCCGCGCCGAAGGCGAGTGGCGTTCGTTGTTTCGGCAGATGGTGGCGCGCAGCCTGGTCGATATCGACCTGGAAGGGTATGGCGGCCTGCGCCTGAACGACAGTTGCCGGCCATTGCTCAAGGGCGAAGTGAGCCTGGAACTGCGCCGCGATCTCAAGCCGCAGACCACTGCCAAGAGCAGCACCAGCCAGGCCAGTCAGTTGGTGCGCGGCGAAGAACGCGAACAGTGGGAAGCCTTGCGCACCCTGCGGCGCAAACTTGCGCAGGAGCACAGTGTGCCGCCTTACGTTATTTTCCCCGACTCGACCTTGCTCGAAATGCTGCGCGAGCAGCCGACCAGCATGGCCGAAATGGGCAGGGTCAGCGGTGTGGGGGCGCGCAAGCTGGAACGTTACGGTCAGGCCTTCCTTGAAGTGCTCGGTGGCCAGGTTGAAGCGCCGAAGGAAGTCGCCGATATTCGCCACGAACTGATTAGCCTGGCGCGCGCAGGCATGACCCCGATTCAGATCGCCAGTCAGCTGCAATGCTCGGAAAAAAACGTCTACACCTTGTTGGCCGAATCCATTGGCAAGCAGCAATTGTCGTTGGAGCAGGCGCTCGATTTACCCGAAGATCTGCTCGGTGAAATCCAGGATGCGTTCCTCGACGGAGAAGGCGAATTGCCACCTGTTACGGAGATTGCGCCGTTGTTTACCGGGCGTGTTCCCGAGGGTGTTTTGTACTGTGTGCGGGCTGCGCTGCAGTCAGAATTCGAAATTTAGGGTATCCGTCACCACATTGTGACGAAGCACTTCCTGGCAACGCTTGCCTACTGGCATGACTCGTGCTTTGCTGGTTAATAATTAGCCATCCTTATTTTTCAGACTAAACAACGAGTTTTTTATGCCGTTAACCGATCAACACCGTTTTGGCATGCAGTTAGCGCATATGTCCCGAGGTTGGCGCGCCGAGCTCGACCGCCGTTTGGCAGGGTTGGGTTTGTCCCAGGCGCGATGGTTGGTGCTGTTGCACTTGGCCCGTTTTGAGGAGGCGCCTACTCAGCGTGAGTTGGGCGCAAAGTGTTGGGGTGGAAGGGCCGACACTGGCGCGCTTGCTCGACAGCCTTGAGGGCCAAGGGCTGGTGCAGCGCCAAGCGGTGCTGGAAGACCGCCGCGCCAAGCGTATTTTGCTTTGCGATACTGCCAAGCCTTTGATCGAGCAGATTGAAACGATTGCCACCACGTTGCGCCACGAGCTGTTTGTGGGGGTGGACGAGGAGGACCTGAGTGTGTGCATGCGTGTGCATGGGCGAATTTTGGGGAATCTGGAAAAGTCCTGATTTCGCGGTTGGATCAAAAGCGCTTTTTGTGGGAGCGGGCTTCTCGCGATGCGGTGTATCAGCCGAAAAATACTTATCTGACACGCCGCCATCGCGAGCAA
>NZ_VUAZ01000170.1 GCF_009296165.1 Pseudomonas kitaguniensis
CGCCGTTTATCGGCCTGTTCGGCACGGTCTGGGGCATCATGGAAGCCCTGCAAAGCATCGGCGCCAGCGGCTCCGCCAGCCTTGAAACCGTCGCCGGGCCGATCGGTCACGCGCTGATCGCGACCGGCGTGGGCATTGCCGTCGCCGTGCCTGCGGTGCTGATTTACAACTTCTTCCTGCGTCGCCTGAAACTCGCATCGGCCAACATGGACGATTTCGCGCATGACTTTGACGCCCTCGCCCAACGCAGCGACTTTGCCATCGACCGCCAGGCCATCTCCGCCAAGCGCTCGCCCGTGCGGGAGGCAAGCTGATGTCGTTCTCAACCCAAGACAGCGATGAAGTGCTCAGCGAAATGAACGTCACGCCGTTGGTCGACGTGATGCTGGTATTGCTGGTGGTGTTCATCGTGACCACGCCAATGATGACCAACGCCATCAAGATCAACTTGCCCAAGACCGATGCGGTCGCCACCGAGAAAAAGAAAGACCCGGTGGTGGTCAGCGTCGACCAGGACGGCAAGTTTTTCCTGGCCAAAAACGAAGTGGCCCCCGAACTGCTGGAAAAAAGCCTGCAGGACGTGAAGGCCCAGGACCCGGAAGTGCGGGTTCAGTTGCAGGCCGACGCTTCGGTCAATTACGGCCAGGTCGCCAAGGCGATGGCCTCGATTGAGCGCTCCGGCATCACCAAAATTTCGGTGATGACCGCAAGGTAACGCTCAACTTCACGCCCCTGCGGTAGCGCGCATGTGCGCTACCGCAGGAACTGCGTAGCCCGCTGTAACAAGCCATGCAAGGGCACTTTTGCCCCCGCAGGGGAACGGCTTGCTTGAAGAAAGTGTTTTGCGCCGGGTCGACAAAGCCCAAACGGAATCATGAAGGTCCACGAGACCATTCCAACAAACATCCAATAAAGTCGGAATCAACCATGCAGATGAAGAGTTCAGGTTTCACCCTCAAACCGCTCGTTGCAAGTGTTCGGCGGCATCGTTTTGTGCCCTTGTACCTGGTTGCCATGGGGATCACCGCAGGCCAGTTGCAGGCCGCAGAAGCCACCGTGAGCACCGACACAGCGGCGCCCGCCCCCACCACCACGCAACTTGACCGCGTGGAAGTGACCGGTTCGGCGATTCGCCGGGTCGATGCTGAAACCGCGGTGCCCATCACCATTCTGCGCACCGAACAGTTACGCAGTGAGGGCGTGACCACCACCGCTGAAATCATGCAGCGGGTCACGGGCAACCAGTCGCTGCGCAACTCGGCCAGCTCCGTGGGCTTGTCCACCGGTGGTTCCAGCTTCGCCGACATGCGCGGCATTGGTTCCAACAAAACCCTGGTACTGCTTAATGGCCGGCGCTTGGGCAACAACGCCATCGACGGCGCTTCGGTTGACCTGAACACCATCCCTTTCGCCGCCATTGACCGTGTTGAAGTGTTGCGCGACGGCGCATCGGCTTTGTACGGCACTGACGCGATTGGCGGCGTGATCAACTTCATCACCAAAAAATCCATGACCGACGGCACGCTTTCGCTGGGCGGCGAAGGCGCCGATGCCAGCGGTGGCGGCAACAGTCACGACGTGAGCGCAAGCTGGGGCTTTGGTGACCTGGAGCAAGACCGCTTCAACCTGATGGCGGTGATGAACTACAACAAGCAAGACAGCCTCAGGGCCAAGGACCGCACCTTTGCCACCTCGTACGCACCCGGCCGTGGCCTGGATCAGACCTCGGGCACCTCTTTTCCGGCCAACTACAGCCAGGGCGGTGTGACCACTAACCCGCTGTCCAGCGGCAACTGTAACGGGCCTAACCTGGTGTCACGCCAGGGTGTGTGCCGCTTCAACACCACCGACTATCTGGACTTGTTGCCCGAGACCGAAAAAACCTCCTTCTTCGGCAAGGCCACCGGCAAAATCACCGATGAAGACAGCGTCAGCCTCGAATACTTCTGGGCGCGCAACAACAACGCAGTCGGCATAGCCCCGGCACCTTTGACCGGCCTGAGCATGGACCCGACCTCGCCATACTTTCCCGGCAACGGCATCACCCCTGCGTCGACCAACGCCTCGTTCGACGCAACCCAACCGGTCGACCTCAACTGGCGCGAAACCGCAGCCGGCGGGCGCCAATCCAAAGACCAGAACACCAGCCAGCGTCTGGTCCTGAGCTTTGACGGCGTGGCCAAGGGCTGGGATTACAACGTTGGCGCCTCGTACAACCAGAACCAGGTGCTTTCCAGCGTCACCGGCGGGTATGTCAGTGACGCGGCGATGATCAATGGCATCGCGGACGGCATCATCAACCCGTTTGGTCCGCAAAGCGCTGCCGGGCAGGCGCTGATTGACGCCAACCAATACCATGGCCAGTACTCATCCTCTGTGGGCCGCGTGACCGGGCTGGATGGCCGGATGAGCCGTGAAGTGGGTGACTGGTTTGGTGCCGGGCCTGCTGGCCTGGCGATTGGTGGCGAGTTCCGCCAGGAAAAATTCCATCAAAGTTACGAGGCCTTCGCTGCGGACATTTCCAGCCTGGGCGTCGACCCCAACGGCAGCGTCGAGGGCGACCGTACCGTCAAGGCGGTGTACACCGAGCTGAACGTGCCGGTATTCGACAGCCTGGAGTTGTCGGCCGCTGTGCGTCACGACAAATACAGCGACTTCGGCAGCACCACCAACCCGAAATACTCGTTCCGCTACCAGCCGTTCAAAGAAGTGGTGGTGCGTGGCGCGTACAGCGAAGGCTTCCGCGCCCCGTCGCTGTATGAGCTGTACAACCCGCAATACACCACCTTCACTCAGGGTTATTACAACGACCCGAACCTGTGCACCGGCGGTGTGGTGCAAGCGGGCGGTAACGCCGGTCGCGATTGTGGTCAGCAGTTCCATAACCGCACGGGCGGCAACACCAATCTGTCGCCTGAAAAAGCCCGTAACGTGACGGTGGGGTTCGTCTATCAACCGGTACGCAACTTGTCGATGGGCCTGGACTTCTGGTGGATTCACATCGCCAACCAGATCGCCGAGTTCCCTGAATCCACCGTGTTTGACGACCCGAACGCTTACGCCGATCGTTTCATCCGCAACGCCGATGGCACGCTCAACTACGTGCAAACCGGGCTGGCTAACCTGGGTGCAGTCAAAACCAGCGGCGTCGATGTGTCGCTGGACTACAAGTTCCCAAACACCCCGTTCGGCCAGTTCGGCCTGGGCCTGCAAGGCACTTACGTGTCGCGTTATGACTACCAGACCACGATTGGCGGCAGTTACACCGACAACGTCGGCGCGTTCGAAGGCAAGGGCATGATCGCGCGCTGGAAACACGTACTGAGCGGCACCTGGAACCTGGGCGCTTACCGTGCCTCGCTGGTCAACCGTTTCACCAGCGGCTACGACGACGCCGACCCCGAGACCCACTCGCGTGTTGCCTCTTACACCTTGTGGGACCTGTCCGGTGGCTACACCTTCAACAAAACCGTGGACCTGGATGTAGGGGTTAAAAACATGTTTGACCGCAACCCGCCGTTCTCCAACCAGGCTTATAACTTCCAGAGCGGCTACGACCCACGTTACAGCGACCCGATGGGCCGTACGTTCTTTGCCCGTGCGACGTACCACTTCTGAGTGAACACCGGTGCAGGTCCACTCCTGCCTGTACCGGTGCAAATTGCGAGCTCGCAAACCCCGGCGCTTTTCGACACGCAGCGCCGGGGATTTTTCCACGCACTCGACGGTTCAACACGCGGTACAAGGAAACTCCATCATGTGTTCGTTAATCCTGCCCCTGCTGCGTTTTTTGCTGGTGCCTGCGTTGTTTTGCGTGTGCATGAGCGTGAATGCTGCACCCAGCCAAGCCATGACGGTGTATGGCGAAGCACCCAAATACCCGGACAATTTCCAGCACTTCGATTACGTCAATCCCAACGCGCCCAAAGGCGGTTCGTTGAGTCGGGCGTCCATGGAAATCGGCCAATTCAATTACATCGTGCCGTACATCGACCAGGGCACCGGCGTCATCCAGGTTGATCAATGGGTGTATTCGCCCTTGGCGTTTCGCTCACTCGACGAGCCCTACACCGTCTATGGCTTGATCGCGCAGAAGATGGAGCGCGACCCTGACGGCCTGTGGGTACGTTTTTACGTGAACCCCAAAGCGCGTTTCGCCGACGACACGCCGATCACCGCGAACGACGTAGCGTTCACCTACACCACCCTGATGACCAAAGGCAGCCTGAGTTTTCGCATGCTGTATGGCGAGGTCAAAGACATGGTGGTGGAAAACCCGCTGCAAATTCGCTTTGACTTCAAGAACAACCAAAACCGCACGCTGGCCCTGGATTTGGCGAGCATGCGCATCCTGCCGGAACACGGCTGGAAGACGCGCGACTTCGCCACCGGCGGCGGCTTTGAACCGCCGCTGGGCAGCGGGCCGTATTCGGTCAGCCAGGTAGACCCCGGGCGCAGCATCAGTTTTGAGCGCAACAAAAACTGGTGGGCCAAAGATTTGCCGGTCAGCAAGGGCTTGTACAACTTCGACCGCTTGACCGTGAACTTCTATGCCGACACCGACATTGCCCGGCAACTGCTCAAGGCCGGCGCGTTTGACTATAACCGCGAGTTTTCGGCCACCGGCTTCAGCATTGGCTATGACGGCCCGGCGCTGGCCGACGGGCGCTTGCAACGCAGCGTTTTTGCGAAAGAAAAACCCGGCACCGCTCAAGGTTTTGCGTTCAATTTGCTCAACCCGTTTTTCCAGGACCGCAGGGTGCGCCAGGCGATCAGCCTGTTGTGGGACTTTGAGTGGACCAATAAACAGATGATGCGCAATTTTTATGTGCGCCAGCAAAGCTACTTCCCCAAAAGCGAAATGGCCGCCACCGAGCTGCCCGACGCCCGCGAGCTGGAGATTCTCGAACCGTTGCGCGGCAAAGTGCCGGACGAAGTGTTCAACCAGGTTTACCAGGCACCCAAAACCGATGGCAGCGGTTATATCCGCGACAAACAATTGCAGGCACTGGCGCTGCTCAAGGCCGCTGGCTGGCAGCCCAAAGGCAATAAGCTGGTGAATGACCAGGGCCAACAGTTGAGCTTTACCTTTCTGGACGGTCAAGGCGGTTTTGACCGCATGATCCTGCCGTTCAAACGTACGCTGGCACAGATCGGCATCAACATGGACATCCGCAAGATCGACTCGGCGCAGTACATCAACCGGGTCAACGCCCGCGACTACGACATGATCGTGGTGCAGTTCCCGCGCGGCGGCCAACCCATCGTTTCGCCGGGCCGCGAAATGTATGACATGTACGGCTCAGGCAGCGCCACCCAAGTGGGTGCCTCCAACGCCTTTGTACTGCGCGACCCCGCCGTCGACACGCTGATTGACGGCTTGGTGCAGGCGAATAATCGCGACGACATGGTGCATTACGCCCGCGCACTCGACCGAGTGCTGCAATGGGGCTACTACATGATTCCCAACTATTACTCGGTCGGCACGCCCACCGTGTACCTCAACCGTTTCGGTCGGCCTGCGCGTGAGCCCAAGTTTGACGAGGGCCTGGACAGCTGGTGGGAAGTCAGAAAAACCGCGCTGACCACTGCCGACTTCAGCAAGGCCAACGCACCGTCGGAGGGGCATTGAGATGCTGCATTACATCAGTCGACGTTTACTGCTGATCATCCCCACCCTGCTGTGCATTCTGGTGGTCAATTTTTTGATTGTGCAAGCGGCTCCCGGCGGCCCGGTGGATCAGGCCATCGCCCGTTTGCAAGGTTTCAGCGGCGCGGCCGTGGGCGGTGGCGGCGGCGAAATGGCCGCCGCGAATGCCGGTGCCAGCCGCAGTAGCCGAGGCCTTGACCCGGCGCTGATCGAAGAAATCACCAAGCACTACGGTTTCGACAAACCGCTGCATGAGCGCTTGTGGCTGATGCTCAAAAACTACGCGCAACTGGATTTCGGCAGCAGTTTCTTTCGCGGCGCCAAGGTCACCGACCTGATCCTGCAAAAGCTGCCGGTGACTATCTCGCTTGGGCTCTGGGCCACTTTAATCACCTACCTGGTGTCGATCCCGCTGGGCATTCGCAAAGCGATCCACAACGGCAGCACCTTTGATATGTGGACCAGCACCGCCATCATCATTGGCTACGCCATGCCGGCGTTTCTGTTTGCGATCTTGCTGATCGTGGTATTCGCCGGCGGCAGTTATGTCAGTTGGTTCCCGATTCAGGGGCTGGTCTCGGACAACTTCGACAGCCTGAGCTTTTTCGGCAAAATCGGCGATTACCTGTGGCACATGGTGCTGCCGGTCAGCGCCTTGGTGATCGGCGGTTTCGCCACCCTGACCATCCTCACCAAAA
>NZ_VUAZ01000171.1 GCF_009296165.1 Pseudomonas kitaguniensis
TCGGGTAAGCAAACACCTCAAACGCCTCCAGCAACTGCATGTCCGAACGCGAGGTTTCATGGTAATCACATCGGCGTCCATCGCCGCGATGGACTCGATCACATCGTTAAACTCGCTGTAGCACATGTGCGTATGAATCTGGGTTTCATCGCGCACACCCGAGGCGCACAAGCGAAACAGCCGGGGCCACTTCAGTGAACTTGCCTTTACCGTGCAACTGGTCCAACAACGCTTCGAATTCGTGATCAGAGATCAACCCATCGCCCGCCGGTTGCGCACTGGCAGCTGCACTGGCAGCGGGTGCCGTGGCCGTGGCGGCGACTTCCGGCAAGGCTTCGGCCGCAAACGTGCCTTTGCCATGCAGTTGGTCGAGCAACGCTTCGAATTCGTCGTCGGTAATCTCGTTGCTGGCAGCGGCAGGAGCAGCAGCAGGCGCTTGCGACTGGGCGGCAGGTGGCGCCACCGCGTCGGCCGCGAACTGGCCTTTGCCGTGCAACTGGTCGAGCAGCGATTCGAACTCAGCGTCGGTAATGTCTTCGCTGGTCGGCGCTGCAGACGCAGTGGCAGGCGCAGTAGCCGCTTGTGGCGCTTCAGCTTCAGCCTTGACCGCGCTGAGGGAGTTGAGCAGTTGCTCGAACTCGCTGTCCGTCACGTCTGCTTCAGGCTCAGCCACAGGCTCTGGCGCTTGCACCACCGGCGCAGCCGTGGTGTCGGCAGGCTCTGCCAGGCGCGCCAGGGCGGCCAGCAGTTCCGGGGTAGCCGCAGTGATCGGCGCACGTTCGCGCACTTCACTGAACATGCCGTTGACCGCATCCAATGCTTCGAGAATCACGTCCATCAGTTCCGAGTCGACGTGCCGCTCACCCTTGCGCAGGATGTCGAAAACGTTCTCGGCGATGTGACAGCACTCCACCAGCTCATGGAGCTGGAGGAAGCCGGCGCCCCCTTTTACAGTATGAAAACCGCGAAAAATTGCATTGAGCAGGTTCGCATCATCTGGTCGGCTTTCCAGCTCGACCAGTTGTTCGGACAGTTGCTCTAAAATTTCGCCGGCCTCTACAAGGAAATCCTGAAGGATCTCTTCATCGGCGCCGAAGCTCATGTGGGTGCTCCTTAGAAGCCTAAACTGGATAACAGGTCATCAACATCATCTTGACCT
The DNA here is from genome assembly GCF_009296165.1 of Pseudomonas kitaguniensis. GTDB lineage: Bacteria > Pseudomonadota > Gammaproteobacteria > Pseudomonadales > Pseudomonadaceae > Aquipseudomonas > Aquipseudomonas kitaguniensis. The sequence continues at coordinate 1,160 of NZ_VUAZ01000171.1, forward strand.
GACATAACGTCTTCACGTTTATCGGCATGAATCTGCGGACCTTCACCCTTGGCGAGATGTTTTTGTGGATCTTTTTCCGAGAGGATCGATTCGCGGTCATGTTCGATGCCGGCGAAACGATCAACCTGGCCTGCCATAAGCACCAATTTGAGCAAGTTGCTTTCCACCTCGGTGACCAATTGGGTCACACGCTTGATCACCTGGCCGGTGAGGTCCTGGTAATCCTGGGCCAGCAGAATGTCATTGAGGTTGCTGGAAACCGTACGGCTTTCCTGTTCGCTGCGCGTCAGAAACCCGTCGACCCTGCGGGCCAATTCACGAAACTCTTCAGCACCCAGTTCCCGACGCATGAAACGGCCCCAGTCAACGCTGAGGGCTTGCGCTTCGGTGGCCATGCCATTGACCAGGGGCGTGGCGTTTTCAACCAGGTCCATGGTGCGGTTGGCCGCCGCCTCAGTCAGTCTGACCACGTAGGACAGGCGTTCTGTGGCATCGGTAATTTGTGATATTTCTTCAGCCTGGGGCATGTGCGGGTCAATTTGAAAATTGACGATTGCACTGTGCAGCTCGCGCGTGAGCTTGCCCACTTCCTGGTACAGGCCGCGATCACGGGTCTGGTTAAGCTCATGGATCAACTGCACCGCGTCGCCGAAGTGGCCTTTTTCAAGGCTGTCGACCAACTGGTGAGCATGCTTTTTCAGGGTCGACTCAAAGTCGCCCAGTGACGTTTCTTTATGCTCCATAGCTCCCCCGTGGCAGCATCACTGACCGATTCGTTCGAAGATTTTTTCGATCTTCTCTTTCAAGGCCAGTGCAGTGAATGGCTTAACCACGTAACCGTTGACCCCAGCTTGAGCGGCTTCGATGATCTGCTCACGCTTGGCTTCGGCGGTGACCATCAACACAGGCAAGCTGCGCAGTTTTTCGTCCGCGCGCACATGGCGCAGCAGGTCGATACCGGTCATGCCTGGCATGTTCCAGTCGGTTACCAGAAAGTCGATGCTCCCGCTGTTGAGGATCGGAATCGCCGTAATGCCGTCATCCGCCTCGACCGTGTTTGTGAACCCAAGGTCACGCAACAGGTTTTTTATGATCCGCCGCATCGTTGAGAAGTCATCAACGATGAGGATTTTCATGTTCTTGTCCAATTCGACCTCCAAGCAGTCTTAAACGCGCCCAGCACCTGGACGCGCCATTTCAATCAACAGGCGTTACACAAAAAGGACTGCCGGGGCACCACGGAACGAATCCGCGAAAGGCGTTACACCTTTCGCCTGGTTGCGCTGCAGTGTCCCCACACTGCCTGTCAGCGCGCGCGCCACTCTCCCAATCGCCCCCGCAAGCGGGCCGCGCACTGGCTATGCAGTTGGCTGACACGCGATTCGCTGACCCCCAGGACCTCACCGATTTCCTTGAGGTTCAGCTCTTCGTCGTAGTACAGCGCCAACACCAGCCGCTCACGCTCCGGCAAATTGGCAATTGCTTCAGCCAACGCACCCTGAAAACGTTCATCTTCCAGGTCGCGCGACGGTTCGAGATGAGCACTCGCGCCGTCCTCGTGCAGCCCTTCGTGTTCGCCGTCCTGCAACAGGTCGTCGAAACTGAACAGGCGGCTGCCCAAGGTATCGTTCAGAATCCCGTAATAATCATCGAGACTCAATTGGAGTTCGGCCGCAACTTCATGATCTTTAGCGTCACGACCGGTTTTTGCTTCAATTGAGCGAATTGCGTCACTGACCATGCGTGTATTGCGGTGTACCGAACGCGGCGCCCAATCCCCTTTACGCACTTCATCGAGCATCGCGCCGCGAATACGAATACCCGCGTACGTCTCGAAACTCGCGCCTTTGCTCGCGTCGTATTTGGTCGACACTTCGAGCAGGCCGATCATGCCGGCCTGGATGAGGTCTTCAACCTGCACGCTGGCAGGCAGGCGTGCCAGCAAGTGGTAGGCAATGCGTTTGACCAAGGGCGCATAGCGCTCGATCAACTCGCCCTGGCTGTCACGTGCCGACTTTTTGTAAAGGTTGTAGCCGCTGGATGTCATAGCACCGGACCTGCGCTCGTGTGATGCACCAATCGCTCGACGAAAAACTCCAAATGCCCGCGCGGGTTGGCGGGCAGCGGCCAGGTATCGACCTTCTGGGCAATCGCCTTGAACGCCAAAGCGCACTTCGAACGAGGGAATGCTTCATAGACTGCACGCTGCTTTTGCACAGCCTTGCGCACACACTCGTCATAGGGAACTGCGCCGACGTATTGTAAGGCGACATCCAGGAAGCGATCCGTGACTTTGGTCAACTTGGCGAACAGGTTGCGCCCTTCCTGCGGGCTTTGGGCCATGTTGGCCAGCACGCGGAAGCGGTTCATGCCGTAGTCACGGTTCAGCAGCTTGATCAGCGCGTAGGCGTCGGTGATCGACGTCGGTTCGTCGCACACCACCAGCAATACTTCCTGGGCGGCCCGCACGAAGCTGACCACGGACTCGCCGATGCCGGCAGCGGTGTCGATCACCAGCACGTCGAGGTTGTCGCCAATGTCACTGAACGCCTGGATCAGGCCGGCATGCTGCGCCGGGCTCAGGTGCACCATGCTCTGTGTGCCGGAGGCGGCCGGCACGATACGAATCCCGCCGGGGCCTTGCAGCAGCACATCGCGCAGCTCACAGCGGCCTTCGATCACGTCGGCAAGCGTGTGTTTGGGTGTCAGCCCCAGCAGAACGTCGACGTTCGCCAGCCCCAGGTCAGCATCCAGCAGCATGACGCGACGGCCAAGCTCTGCCAGGGCCAGGGACAAATTCACTGACACGTTAGTTTTTCCGACGCCACCTTTGCCGCCGGTCACCGCGATCACCTGTACGGGATGCATGCTGCCCATTTTATTTCTTTACCTTGTCTTGCTTAGACGCAGGCTACATGGCTTGGCCGCGTGAATCGCTTGCAGACCATCGATGTAGATACATTTCACGGTGTTCATCCAGCCCTTAACCAACCCGTTTTGCGGGGTTGTGGTAGAGGTCGGCGAACATGTCGGCCATCGCTTCCTCGCTAGGCTCTTCTTGCATTTGCACGCTGACTGCGCGGCTGACCAACTGATGACGGCGCGGCAGATGTAAATCATCCGGGATCCGCGGCCCGTCGGTCAGGTAAGCAACCGGTAACTCATGACTGATGGCCAAGCTCAACACTTCACCCAGGCTCGCCGTTTCGTCGAGTTTGGTGAGGATGCAGCCCGCCAGGCCGCAGCGCTTGTAACTATGGTACGCAGCGGTAAGAACCTGTTTCTGGCTGGTGGTTGCAAGCACCAGGTAATTTTTTGACTTGATGCCGCGACCGGCCAGGCTTTCAAGCTGCATGCGCAACGCAGGGTCACTGGCTTGCAGGCCGGCGGTATCGATCAACACCACGCGCTTGCGCAGCAGCGGGTCGAGCGCGTTGGCCAGCGACTGGCCCGGGTCGACATGGGTGACCGTCACATTGAGGATGCGGCCCAGGGTTTTGAGCTGTTCCTGGGCACCAATGCGGTAGCTGTCCATGCTCACCAGCGCGATATTCTGCGCGCCGTACTTGAGCACATAACGCGCCGCCAGCTTGGCCAGGGTGGTGGTCTTGCCCATGCCGGCAGGGCCGACCATGGCGATCACACCGCCCTCTTCCAACGGTTCGATTTCCGGGGTAACGATCATGCGCGCCAAGTGCGCCAGCAACATGCGCCAAGCCTGGCGAGGTTCTTCAATGGAGGTGGTCAGCGCCAGCAGGTCACGCGACAGCGGGCCTGACAGGCCGATCCGTTGCAGGCGGCGCCAGAGGTTAGCCTGTTGCGGTTTGCTGCCTTGCAACTGGTTCCACGCCAGCGAGCCAAGCTGTACTTCGAGCAGCTCGCGCAGGCCATTCAGTTCAAACCGCATCGAATCCAGCGCGCGCTGGTCAACGGCGGCAGCCGGGGCTGGCGCAGCAGGACGCGGCGGCTCTTTGAACGTCGGCTCAACCAGCGGCTCGGCAGCGGTCAGCGGCAGGCCGGCGAACAACTGACGGTTGGTGGTGGTATCGCTGTCGCCACGCATGCTCAGCTCAGCCTGAGCCGAGACGATACGCGAGGCGGTCTTGCGCAACTCGTCTTCGAGCTCCATGTTCGGCACGCGCGGCGCCAGCGCCTGAGGTGTGTAATCCAGGGCAGCCGTCAGCTCGACACCGCCAGCAATACGGCGGTTACCAATAATCGCGGCGTCGGCGCCCAGCTCATCACGAACCAGCTTCATGGCCTGACGCATATCGGCGGCGAAAAAACGCTTAACTTGCATAACCCACTACCTCAGCCATTGGGCCCTACTGTCGCGACGATAGTCACTTGCTTATTGTCAGGAATTTCCTGATAAGCCAAAACGTGCAAATTCGGTACTGCCAAACGTCCAAACCGCGACAACATCGCCCGAACCGGGCCGGCCACCAGCAGTATCACCGGTTGGCCCTGCATTTCCTGGCGCTGTGCGGCTTCGATCAACGAACGCTGCAGCTTTTCAGCCATGCTTGGCTCCAGCAGAACGCCCTCTTCCTGGCCTTGTCCTGCCTTCTGAATACTATTGAGCAATATTTGTTCCAACCTTGGCTCCAAGGTGATAACAGGCAGCTCAGACTCAACCCCCACAATGCTTTGCACGATTGCGCGGGACAAACCGACGCGCACCGAGGCCACCAGCGCGGCGGTATCTTGACTCTTGGCAGCATTGTTGGCGATAGCCTCGGCAATGCTGCGAATGTCGCGTACTGGCACCTGTTCGGCAAGCAACGCCTGCAGCACCTTAAGCAACTGCGACAGCGACAGCACGCCCGGCACCAGTTCTTCGGCGAGTTTTGGCGACGCTTTGGCCAGCAAGCCCATTAATTGCTGGACTTCCTCGTGGCCGATCAGCTCGTGCGAGTGCTTGTACAGAATCTGGTTGAGGTGGGTAGCGACCACAGTGCTGGCGTCCACCACCGTGTAACCGAGCGACTGCGCCTGGCTGCGCTGGCTGATTTCGATCCACACCGCTTCCAAACCAAAAGCCGGATCTTTGGCGGTTATCCCGTTGAGCGTGCCGAACACTTGGCCGGGGTTGATTGCCAACTCGCGGTCGGGGTAAATCTCGGCTTCAGCGAGGATCACGCCCATCAGGGTCAGGCGGTAGGCGCTCGGGGCCAGGTCGAGGTTGTCGCGGATATGCACAGTGGGCATCAAGAAGCCCAAATCCTGCGACAGCTTCTTGCGCACACCCTTGATCCGCGCGAGCAACTGGCCCCCCTGGTTGCGGTCCACCATTGGAATCAGGCGGTAGCCGACTTCCAGGCCGATCATGTCGATCGGGGTCACGTCATCCCAGCCAAGCTCCTTGGTTTCCTGGGCGCGGGCCGGCGATGGCAGCAAATCCTGCTGGCGGGCAACTTCTTGCTGGGCCTGAACCTTGACCTGGTTTTGCTTGCGCCAGAACAGGTAAGCACCGCCGGCCGCCATGGCCGCCATGCTCAGGAACGAGATATGCGGCATGCCCGGCACGATGCCCATGACCGCCATGATGCCCGCTGCCACGGCCAGCGCCTTGGGCGATGCGAACATCTGCCGGCTGATCTGTTTGCCCATGTCTTCGGAGCCCGAAGCACGCGTCACCATGATCGCCGCAGCTGTGGATAACAACAGTGATGGCAATTGCGCCACTAAACCGTCACCGATGGTCAGCAGGGCATACACCTTGCCTGCATCGCCGAAAGTCATGCCGTGCTGGAAGATACCGACCGCCATACCGCCGATCAGGTTGATAAACAGAATCAGCAAGCCGGCGATGGCGTCGCCGCGCACAAACTTGCTGGCACCGTCCATGGAACCGTAGAACTCGGCTTCCTGAGCCACTTCCAGGCGGCGGGCCTTGGCTTGGTTCTGGTCGATCAGGCCGGCGTTGAGGTCAGCGTCGATGGCCATTTGTTTGCCGGGCATCGCGTCGAGGGTGAACCGCGCGCTCACCTCGGAAATCCGCCCGGCGCCCTTGGTGACCACCACGAAGTTGATGATCATCAGGATCGCGAACACCACGATACCGACCACGTAGTTACCGCCGATCACCACCTCACCGAAGGCCTGGATCACCTTACCGGCGGCGGCGTGGCCGTCTTGCCCGTGGAGCATCACCACCCGCGTGGAGGCCACGTTCAGCGCCAGACGCAGCAAGGTCGCGATCAGCAGAATGGTCGGGAATACCGCGAAATCCAGCGGCCGCAACGCGTACACACAGACCAGCAGCACAACGACCGACAGGGCAATGTTGAAGGTAAAAAACACATCGAGCAGGAACGGCGGCATCGGCAACATCATCATTGCCAGCATCACCAGCAACAACAACGGCACACCCAAATTGCCCCGCGACAGGTCAGTCAGGGTGCCACGGGCCGTGTTGAGCATTTGAGAGCGATCTACCACCGGTATTCCTCGTGTTCCTTGAAGCAAAGTTTTGACGCTGAGAGGCGTCCTGAAGGCGGTATTGCAAGAAGCCTTCCAACTTTTGCGTTAGAGGATACCGGGGAAGTTTTTATCGCTGATCAATGCTTAAATCGGCGTTACGTTCTTAGCCGTTGGTGCTTTAGATTTTGGATCGGTACCCATCTCGTACGACACCCTTTGCCCCTCCGCGAGAGTCTTGACGCCTGAGATTTGGATATCTGTGTGATGTAAAAATACATCGTGCCCACCACCCTCTGGAGCAATAAATCCATAACCCTTTGCCTCGTTAAACATCTTCACCGTGCCTGTCGCCATGATAACTCTCCCTGACTGATTCAACTCACCGCGCCCAATGTGCGGCATCACAACTTGATCTAACTACGAAGACACGGGCACGACTACTGTCAACGTTGACAGGTAGATGACGGATTCAGACGATTGGTGCGCCCGTGACGACTCGGTAGTCGACTGAGCTAATGGGATGGAAACCAGGTCAAATGTGGAAGGGGGCTTGCTCCCGATGGCGGTGTGTCAGTCGGTTATTTCGGGCCTGACACAC
>NZ_VUAZ01000172.1 GCF_009296165.1 Pseudomonas kitaguniensis
GAGCAAACCCCCTCCCACATTCCACATTTGAACTGCGTTTACTTCACACCCAGCTAAGCGGCGTACGCGGGCCGTGCACCCGCTTGCTCGGTCTCCGGCAGCGGCCCAAACAGCGCCTTTTGCACCGCCTGTTGGGCCTGATACGCCAGCGCTGCGCGTTCCTGCCCGGCGCAGGCAATCGGCTTGAGCACATGAATTTCCACATCGCCCTGGTCGTGGCCGAACAGCCGCATCAGGTGCGAGAGCAAATCGTCATCGCCAATGAACGGTGCCAGCGGGTCGACCTGGCCGTCGCGCAAATAACGAATCGCCACCGGTTGCAGCGACACATCGGCATCAATCGCGCTGGCCAGCAAACGCCCGTGAAACGTGCGCAGGCTGCGCCCGTCGGTGGTGGTGCCTTCGGGGAACATCAGCAGCGGGTGTTGTTGCTCCAGGTGACGGGTCATCTGCTTGCGAATCAATTGGCTGTCGCCCGAACCACGGCGGATAAACAGGCTACCGGCCTTGGCCGCCAGCCAGCCAGCCACCGGCCAGGTGCGCACTTCGGCCTTGGACAGAAACGACAGCGGCGCTACGGCGCCGAGCAGGGGAATGTCGGTCCAGGACACGTGATTGCTGACCCACAGCATCGGCGTTTGCGGCAACTCACCGTGCACCGTCACGCGAAAGGGCAGGGCATTGGTCAGCCGCGCCATGAAAAACCGTGACCAGCGTTGGCGTCGCACCATCGAGTTGGCCACGCCCATACGCTCGAACAGCCCAAACACACTGGCCATGCTCAACCCCAGCGCCACCACCAGCAGCACGCGGGCAATGCGCCCGTACACGCGCAAGCGGTCCATTACATGGCCGCCTTGAAGTGGCGAGCGTAACGCGGGCACAGCTCGTCGCGCTTGAGCAGGATGAACACGTCGGCTACCTGAAAATCCTCATCCCAGCACGGCTCGCCGCAAATCTTCGCGCCCAGGCGCATGTACGCCTTGAGCAGCGGCGGCATTTCGGCGATCACGTTGGACGGCAGGTCCAGCGCCGGCAGCGGTTTTTTCGGCTCGGCGCGCAGGTGTTCGTTGCACAGGTAGCGTTCGCGCAGGCGCTGCATGATCGCGTGGGCCTGGATGCCGCCGTCGTGCATCGGGATGCTCGCGCAACCCATCAGGTAGCTGTAGCCGCCTTGATTGAGCACTTCGGCCAACTCGCCCCATAACACCGCGATGGTGCCACCGTTGCGGTAGGCCGGGTCGACGCAGGTGCGGCCGATTTCGAGGATTGGGCCTTGCAGATGCAGCAGGCCGTGCAGGCTGAATTCTTCTTCGCTGTAGAACCGGCCCAAGGTGCTGGCCGCTTGGTGGTCGAGCAAACGGGTGGTGGCGACCAATCGACCGCTGTTCAAATCCCGCACGCCGATGTGGCTGCAGTGAACATCATAGTCATCCATGTCCAGACCCCGTTCCGCGCCTTTCAGCTTGGCGTTGAGTTCGCCGCTGAACACGTTGAACCGCAGGGCCTGGGCTTCCTGCAAAGCGTCTGCGCCAATCAGGCGTTCGGCTTGCAGACGGCGTTCATTGCCGGTGTTGCTGATGCGGGCGATCTGAGTCATGGCGAATCTCCGAGTGCCAGCCACGTTTCGGCCGGTCGACTTGTTTGTCCAAACTCAGGCTATGTAGGCTCGGTGTCAGCTCCATGAAGCTCCGGTGACGCTTAGATGACAGGGGGCAGGGAAGCGTCTGCCCGTTGTAAGAGCATCAAAATGTGCGAGCAGGCTTGTAGCAAAAGCTTCACTTACCTCGGTTAGGCTCGCTTTCTTGAATACCGCTTGAGTTTGCGTCCATGGTCAAAGGGCTGTTGTTCGCCGCGCTGTTGTCAGTCACCGTCACCGCCCAAGCCGAAACCTGGCCTGACAAGGAGTGGGTCAGCGCCAAACCGCTCGAAGGCCCAGCGGTAGAAGCCCTCAACAGCTACGCCTTCGCGCCGCGCGACGACGCTACCCGTAAAGGCGTGCGCACCGATGCGCTGGTGGTGATCCGCGATGGCCAAATCATCTACGAACACTACGCCGCGCCCACCACCGCCAGCACCCCGCACCTGACCTGGTCGGTCAGCAAAAGCCTGATGGCCACCGTGCTCGGCGTGGCCTATGGCGAAAACCGTTTCAAACTCACCGACCCGGCTGCACGCTTCTACCCGCCGATGAAGCAGCACCCCAACGTCACCATGGCCGACCTGCTGCACTGGGCCTCGGGTTTGGATTGGCAGGAAGACTACGAATACGCCCCGCTGAATTCCTCGGTGGTGGCGATGCTCTACACCCGTGGCCGCGCGAACATGGCCGAGTTCGCCGCCGACACCGGTACTGCCGCCGAGCCTGGGCAAGCCTTCCGGTATTCCAGCGGCGACAGCAATATCCTGTCCGCCACTCTCAAAGGCATACTCGGCCACCAGGCCTACCTGAGCTACCCGTGGGATGCGCTGTTCACGCCGCTGGGCATTCGCAACGCCACCTGGGAAACCGACGCCGATGAAACCTTCGTCGCCTCGTCCTACGCCTACCTCACCGCCCGCGATTTAGCGCGCGTAGGGCTGCTGATGGCGCGCGACGGTCGGTGGGGGGACAAGCAATTGCTGCCCAAAGAATGGGTCGACTTCAATCGCCAGCCTTTCGCCAACTACAAAGCCGGCCAGGACGAAGCCGTACCCGGTGGCCAATGGTGGCTGAACCGCGAAGTGCAAGGCGCCGCCCGCCCGTGGCCAGACGCCCCCGCCGACACCTTCGCCGCCTTGGGCCACTGGGGCCAGGCGCTGTTTGTGATGCCGGATGAACACTTGGTGATTGTGCGTTACGGCGATGACCGCGACGGCAGCTACCAGCACAACGAACTGCTCAAACGCGTACTCGCAGCGGTGCAACCATGATCCGTCGTCGACCGTTTACCAGCGTGTTTCTTCTGCTCTTGCTCGCGTTGCTGGGCTGGGTCTGGTACGAGCGCGTCAACCTGCAAGCCTTCCCCGACATCATCGCGGCCTACACCGCCAAGGAATATTGCTCGTGCCGGTACGTGGAGAACAATCCTGCCGGGTATTGCCTGGGGTATGTGAAGCAGTACGTGCCGACCAGTGCGTTTATCGATAAACCGCAGATCAGTGAAGTCACCGCAAGCGGGTTGGGGCGCACGCATACGGCGCGGTGGCTAGGTGATCGCCAAGGCTGCCGCCTGAATCCCTGACACGCGTTATATCCGCTGTGGGAGCTGGCTTGCCTGCGATGACGGCGGCACAGGCGACGGTGATGTTGACTGACCTGCCGCTATCGCAGGCAAGCCCGCTCCCACATTGGATTTGCATTAATCATTGGAAATGAGAGAAGTCCAAGCCGGCGCCCGATGCACTGCACCGGGCGCGAACGACTTACTGCGAGGTTGGGCTGCCAGGCTGCAATGCCAGCAGCAGGTCATCGATGATAGCTTTACCCATCTCACCCAGGTAATGCGAGGCGAATGCAAACTTCTCCGCCTTGGGGTCCATGGCAGCTTCAAGCGCGAGCATTTTTGAGTAATAAAGCACGTGCGAGGCGTGTTCAAGGGCTTCCACAAGCGGAACCCCCGCGTTGACGCGGAACACTTTCAAATGGCTTTTGTTCTCTCCGCAGTCTGCGAAGGTCACGGCGCCGATGGTTTCGGCTGAGGGTATTTCGTACGGCATAAGCTTGCTCCTTTGGTGCAACCAATAAGAGCTTCTTTTCTCGGGATTCCACGCCCGGTCGCTGATGAGCAGCGACTGGGATGAGGTTAACGTGATGGTCTCCAGGCTGCAACCCGCGGAGTGAGTAGGATCTTTCCGGCTGAAACGACGGCTTTTCGATGCAGGTCTTCGTCACCCTGCTCGAAACAAGAAACGTTGATGCAGTTTGGCCAACGTCGAGTGGGGAGCTGCAAAAAAGCGTTTTGGGAAATTTTTCCAAAAAACGGGAGGGAAGCAACGCCATGACAGAGTGACGATTTATTAAATCGTCCTCGCTCGCATGAACATTATCAATGAAATCGCCGCTTTGTTTCTGTTCCTGGCGTTTCGTAAGGAAGTTTAAAAGCTCAGTGTCGAATATGTAATTGTATTTGGTGGGGGGGACTCCCTTTTTATTTTTGATGGATTTTAATTCTATTGTAATTTTTTAACATGCTTATTTATAAAGTCTTTTTCGCGCTCTATTTCCTCTGGAGACAGACTTTTTTGCACGATCTCTTGGCAGTATGCATCGAGCTTTTTAGCCTGATCCCTGGTTAATTGAGGCCCGAGTTTGTTTTTGCACATAATGTAATGTGAGTTTTCTATGTCTTCTTCTGTTTGCTTGAACGCTGCCGCGTGAGCAGGGTGGGAAGTTCCAGCGCTGACTATTAATAAAAATACTGCGATGAGGAACAATGGGAGTCGTGCTGCTAAGCTGACGCCAAATGGTGTAGCTGTTTTTACGTTCATAAAGTGAGCTTCCTCTAGAGGTTAATTACGCAGCTTTAGTTTTAGATGTTGCACTTGCATACTTGGGGGCTGGGGTATAAATGTAACCTGTTAAAAATGACAGTTTTTTAGTCCTGTTTGCTTTAGACCTTAAATCGAAAAGTTATAATTTTCCAACATGGCATTTTTTTCAGAGGGGCAATGTCGTTAGTCAGGGTTAACGGCTGCCCTCAGGTTCCACCCAGTGGAACCACCTTTGATTGTCCTCCTGCCCACATCGCGGTTAGCTGGCGGTGTGTCGCAAACAAGAACGGGAACACCCGCCTGTGAGGAGAATCACCATGCGCCCACACCAGCACATACTGGATAAGCTCAGCGACGTCGACAGCGACTTGCGTGCCGTGCGTCAAGACATTCACGCCCACCCCGAACTCGGCTTTGAAGAGAACCGCACGTCAGCGCTTGTCGCCAAAGCCCTGAAGGGCTGGGGTTACGCGGTGCACACCGGCATCGGCAAAACCGGTGTTGTCGGCGTGCTGCGCAATGGCAGCAGTGCGCGCGATGGCAGCGACATGATGGGTTCGCTGCGCAACCCGGCGGCCTTCAATAATGTGTTCGGCCTGCGCCCGTCACACGGCCGCGTGCCCCATGGGCCGATGCCGGAACTGTTCGTGCAGCAACTGGGCACCGAAGGCCCGATGGGCCGCAGTGTCACGGATGTGGCGCGGTTGTTGAGCATTCAGGCGGGTTACGACCCACGCGTGCCGCTGTCCTCCAAGGATGATCCGACGGTCTTTGGGCAACCCTTGCAGCGCGACTTCAAGGGCGCGCGCCTCGGTTGGCTGGGGGATTACAACGGCTACCTGGCGATGGACGAAGGCGTGCTGAGCCTGTGCGAATCCGCCCTTGATGATTTCGCCGCGCTGGGCTGCGAAGTGGAAAGCTGCCAACCCGAGTTTTGCATGGCGCGCCTATGGCGCAGTTGGCTGGTGCACCGCCATTGGCTGGTACACGGCAACCTCGGCGCGGCCTACGCCAACCCGCAAAAGCGCGCGTTGCTCAAACCCGAGGCGCAATGGGAAGTGGAGGGCGGCCTGGGCTTGAGTGCGCAGCAGGTGTATCAGGCCTCGGTGGATCGCAGCGAGTGGTACCGCGCGGTGGCCAAGCTGTTCGAACGTTACGACTTCCTGTTGCTGCCCACCGCCCAAGTGTTCCCTTTCGATGCACAACACGCGTGGCCACGCCTCGTGGGTGGGCGCGAAATGGACGCTTATCACCGCTGGATGGAAGTGGTGATCGGCCCGACGCTGGCAGGTTTGCCGAGCATCAGCATCCCGGTGGGTTTCAACCCACAGGGCCTGCCCATGGGCGTGCAGATCATCGGCCCGGCGCAGGCCGACCGGGCGGTGCTGCAATTGGCTTACGCGCATGAACAGTTGACGCAATGGGTGCAACGCCGGCCGCCGGCGTGCCTTGAATCGGCCGGTTAGCGCGCGACCGGGCGTGTATCTTGCTGCGAACAATGATCATCCCCCGGCAACAAGGAGATCGAACATGGGCAGCAACGCCGAGACAGGAACTGTACGCTCGGTTGAGCGCGCACTGGCAATCGTCGAGTTGCTCGGTGAGCACCAGGCACTTGGGTTGGAGGAGCTGCATTATTTGACGTGCCTGCCCAAGGCCACTGTGTCGCGGATGTTGCTGACCCTGCACGATCAGGGCTGGGTCTATCGCGGTTTGAGTGATCGCCGCTATCGGCTGCGTGCCCAACGTTTGTTCGGCGACACTCAGCAGCGCGGCAAGCGCCAGGTCGTGGAAAGCGCTGCCCCTTGGCTGCTTGAACTCAGCGAGCGCACGGGGTTGGTGGTGGATTTATCCTGCTTCGACGGTGAGCACCTGGAAGTCATGGAAAGCGCGATCCCCACGGTGCAGCGCAAGTTGTACCCCAATAACTGCCAGATCGTCGGCCAGCACGCCAGCCTGTTTCACTCGGCGATGGGCAAGGCGTGCCTCACGCATTTACCGGCGCAAGAGGTACAACGCCTGGCGCACCGCGATCTTGTGGCGGCAGACGAGCAGTTCCATACCTGCGCGCAAACCCAACATCGAGGCTTCGGCCAACGCACTGAGGGCTATTGGGAATACCCAATGCGCCTGCCGTTCCTGATTCGCGCCGTGGCGTTGCCGATACCATAATAACGATCAAAATCCCGAGCCGAACTCGGTCAAA
>NZ_VUAZ01000173.1 GCF_009296165.1 Pseudomonas kitaguniensis
CTGCTATCGGGATACCAAACGCCAGTCAGTTGCCCGTGTTTGTTGTAGCTGTAGTCGGTAACGTTGCCGTCGGGATCAGTCTTGCGCGTGACGTCGCCTTGGTCGTTACGCTCATACTTCCAAATCGCCTCACCACGGCGCACGACACGTACGAAGCCGTTGTCATGCTCGTAGGAAGTCGGCTCGTCGTCCCCCGGAAACAGCGCGACCAAACGTCCGGCTTCATCGTACTGATACGCCGTCACCGCCCCCAGCGGGTCTTGCTCGACCGTCAGCCGGCCCTTGTCGTCATAGGATTTGAAATGCTCAGCGCCATCCAGATCAATCCGCTGCACCAGCCGTGCGCGCTGGTCATGCACGTAAACTTCCTGGCTGCCATCGGCGTTGTGAACCGTGACCCTGCCGTTGTCATCCCAGGCATAACGCGTGTCCATCTGTGAAAAGCTGGCCCAATGCCGAACACACCGCGCCGCCTTGCCTGATCGTTCCCACGCCCAAAAGAAACGCGCGCCACCGGCCAACTGCCGCTCAAGAATGACGTGCTGCTCGTCGTACCGATAAAACTCGGTTTCGCCTACGGCATTGGTCGCTGAAAGCAGTCGTCCAGCGTCGTCGTAGGTGTAGAAAACAACTTGCTGTTCAGTAATCCATTCGAAAGGTTCATGGCCTTGGGCGCGCTGAACCTGATAGTCCACCGCCACGATGTGGCCAGACGCGTAGCGTAAAAACAGCGACCGGCCTACACCATTGTCCAGCCGCTCAATGCGCCCCGAAAAGTCACGGGAGATTCGCAGGCGGTTGTCGTAAGCATCGCTGATCGCAGTCAGCACACCGTCGCGAAAATGATAAAAACGCGAAGCCTGAGCCAGCACTAATTCACCGGGCAAATCCCCCCAATAAATCGCCGCTTCGGCCAAGCTGTTGGTAATCGCCGGTCGAGAAACGCTGGGTAACGGAAACTCAGTCGACCGATTCTCATGGTCCGTCCACACCACCGAATCACCGTCCACCACCAACCGTTGCGCCAGCGCATGACTCCAGCCAAAACCCAACCCGCCATCCACGTCCACCGCACTGGTGCGGTACACCCGCGTCCACTCAAACGGCAAAAGCCCGTCCAGCGCGCCATCGGTGAGGGTCAGCAATTCTTCCCCGGTGACCATCGACACCGGGCAACCGTGGGTGATGGTTTTGTCGGCGCTGGCCGCAGCATCACCGTTCGGGTTCTTGCTTGCAGCGGGCACATCGTCGACGTGCTCTTGGCGCACCAATGTGGTCTTTTGCGTCTTGCCGCGAACCGCAGGCACCGGGTTCGCCACCAGGTGCTGCCCAGCCTTCAACGGTGCAACCGGCACCGCCTTGATCGGTATCGCCGCGCTGCCCAGCAACAACGGCTTGGCGGCCTCGACATGACTGTCCAGGCTGGATGCAGCGAAATGTTGAGAGATGTGTTCCAGCCACTGGCGTGCGCGACGAGACGTGATACCGCTCAACACCTTCGAACTCATGTTTACCGCTACGCCCATCCCGCCAGTGGCGAGACCCAGCAGCAGGTTGATCAGCACCTCGGCACTGATTTCCCCCAGCAGCTCGCTCATGGCGGGCGGTGGCAGCAAGCGCATCCAACTGACCAGTGCCGACAGGTAGATAAACAGCAGCGGCTCATCGCTCAGCACCAGCAAGCCTTTTGCGAGGGCTTCGCTGCTGACCTTCAGCAGCTTTTCAAACTCGGCCTGTGACAGGTAATGCAGGAGTTTTTCGGCGTTCGCCAGCGGGTCTGTGAGCCACTCAAACAGTTGCTTGAGGCTGTCCCAGAGTGCGTAAAGCGCATCGCCAAACCCACGCGCACAGGCTTGGTGCAGGGCGTGGTAGCGCTCAAGGAAGTCGGCCTCGGAGTAGCCATCCCACAGCGGTTTGAAGGTGCTCGCCCACTCACTGCGCAGCCAGCCTTCGAGCGGTGCGATCACCGACTGATAAGAGGCGTATAACGCCTTGAAATGCGCTTTGGAAACGTCGGGATAGAAGTTGATGCGGTACTGCTGATTGCGATCACATTCAGTGATTTCGAGAATGCCGCTGGGGCCGATGGTCTTGTGAATCGGCTCACCCAGCGGGCCACCGTTCGGGTCGATACGTTGCAGTACCACCGGTGTGTTGCCGATGGGCACAAAGCGTGCGCTCTGGAACATGTGCACCAGCGTCAACGTGCCGCTGGCCTGGCAGGTGGCGACAGTGCTGCTCGGAAACAGCGAGCGGTTGATCGGCGCAACCAGCGCTACTTCATCGCCGACCTTGAATACCTGCTCGACATCCAGCGCCGAAAAGCTGAAATAGCTCTCGGCCCAGGCTTCATAGGTATTCAGGCATTGCCTGAAATCGCTGAGTACGGATTCGACGTCCCGCGTCTTCGAATCCATCGCCGCCAGTACCAGAAAGCCAATGGTTTGGCCGGTAACAGCGATCAAGAGGCCGCCCTTGTGTTGAGGGCTCTGGCAAAATAAACCATCTGCAATCCTTCGCTCTGTGTGATCAGGCGAAGGACTTTGCAGGCGTTTTCAGGCGGTATCTGTAAAGCTTATCCGGCCGCTGCGTGGGAAGTTTCAGCAGCTCCTGTCCTCTCCCAAACACGCCCTGGCGCAGGTGACGCTTGCCGGTTCATCGGCGTGGTTTATCCATCCAGCGGTTGTTGAGTTGTCACACTTTGTCCAAGTTATTCGGGGATGGATGATTACGATTCTCTTTTGAGTTCACTCTTAAGGTCCACGCCCATGGTGCCTGCTGTTCGCTTTACACCCTTGGCCTTGCTGGTCGCCGCCAGTTTGCGGTGGTCATCCACCACCAACACGCGCGGTGCGGCAGGCGCAGGGGCAAACGGCATTGCAGCCCTCGGAAGGTTGAACGGGAGAGGGCGGATATTACTACGAGTCATTATCATTAACGCGGTTTTTGTGACGCTGCGCCGGGTTAGCGTTCTATGAGCAGGACGCTCAGGGTTGTTTTTGCCGTCTAGCGCTGAAGGGGTAACGGTTTTAAGGTGTGGGCACTTTGGAGGATCACCATGAAAAAACTCATCGGCATTTACACCAGCCCTCGCGCTCATTGGGTCGGCGACGGCTTTCCGGTGCGCACGCTGTTTTCCTACGACGCAATGGGCGAGCACATCAGCCCGTTCCTGTTGCTGGACCACGCGGGGCCGGCCGATTTCTCACCTACCGAGCAACGTCGTGGCGTAGGGCAGCACCCGCATCGCGGCTTTGAGACGGTGACCATTGTGTATGACGGCGAGGTCGAGCACCGAGATTCGACGGGTGCCGGCGGCAAGATCGGCCCTGGCGATGTGCAGTGGATGACGGCCGCCAAGGGCATCATCCACGAGGAATTTCACTCCGAAGCGTTTGCCCGCAGTGGCGGCGCGCTGGAGATGGTGCAGTTGTGGGTCAACCTGCCGGCCAGGGATAAAATGGCCGATGCGGGTTACCAGACTATCCTCGACGGCGATATTCCCGTGCTGCCATTGGCGAATGACGCTGGGCAACTGCGTTTGATTGCGGGGGAATTTGCCGGCACCAAAGGCCCGGCCCGCACCTTTACGCCGATTGATGTGTGGGATGTGCGCCTTGACGCGGGCAAGGCGGTGACGCTGGATTTGCATGCCGGGCGTAATACCGCGCTGGTGATTCTGCGCGGTACGCTGCGGGTAAATGGCGAGGAAGTGGCGCGCCAGGGGCAATTGGCGTTGTTTGAGCGTGAGGGTGTTCAGATTACGCTGGAGTCCAGTGACGATGCAAGGTGCTGTTGCTCAGCGGTGAGCCGATTGATGAGCCGATCGTAGGGCACGGGCCGTTTGTGATGAACACCGAGGCGGAAATTCACCAGGCGTTTGCCGACTTCCAATCGGGTCGTTTCGGGCAGATGCAGGGTTAATAAGCCCGCCTGAATGCGCGTGGCGGACCAAACACAGGTGGGAGGGGGCTTGCTCCCGATAGCGGTGCGTCAGTGACAGCTAGCCTGCCTGACACACTGCAATCGGGAGCAAGCCCCCTCCCACATTTTTGCAATGTGTTTGCGGTTCGGTGCTGCGTCACCCCTTACAACCTGCTATTTCCTGTGTTCACAATTCATGCGATCTTCTGGGCATGTACTCTGGAGTCGCCTGGATGCCCCCGTTTATCGCTGATCACCCGATGTTGTGCGCGCTGGCGCTGATCTTTATCGACATCGCCGTGTGGCGGTTGATTTCCGTCGACCTCGCCGGTTGGAAGCTGGCGGCGCGCTTGGCGATCTTTGCGGTTTTCAGTGCCGTGCTGTTCAACGATGGCATGAACCCCATGCAACTGGCGCCGTATGCCGACAACACGGCGTTGCATTTGGCTGCCACCGCCTTGCAGATTGGCTGGTGGCTGTTCGCTGCGCGCACCCTTACGGTATTGCTCGGCACGGTGATGATGCAGCGCGTCGGCCACACGGGGCGGCTGTTGCAAGACCTGATGGGCGCGGTGATTTTTCTGATTGCGATCATCGCCGCCATGGCCTACGTGCTCGACTTGCCGGTCAAGGGCGTGCTTGCCACGTCCGGCGCCGTGGCGATCATCGTCGGCCTGGCGCTGCAAAGCACCCTGAGCGATGTGTTTTCCGGGATCGTCCTCAACACCACCAAGCCGTATCAGCTGGATGACTGGATCTCCATCGACGGCACTGAAGGCCGGGTCACCGATATCGACTGGCGCGCCACGCGGCTGCAAACCTCGCAGGGCAGCATGGCGGTGATCCCCAACTCCCTGGCCGCCAAGGCCAAAATTATTAACTTCTCGCGCCCGGCGGACATGTTCGGCCTGACGGTCAGCCTGCAAGTCAGCCCGCATGCGCGCCCGCAAACCGTGATCGAGGCGCTGGAACGCGCGATGCAAGGTTGCCGGCCACTGCTGGCCAAACCCGCGCCCAGTGTCGCGTTCAAGGCCTCGGCGAGTGGCGGCGTCGAGTATGAAATAAGCGGTTTTGTGCCGGCGATGGCGCTCAAGCGCGAAGTGCGCAACCAGCTTTACGATTTGGCCTTTCGGCACCTGCAGGCGGCGGGCGTGGGCCTGTTGTCAGCCACCGAAAGCGCCGCGCCGCCGGCGATGTCTGGCGCGCGCGCGTTGCTTGAGCGCTCGTCGATTTTCTCCACCCTGCGTCAGGAAGAGAAAGACACGTTCAGCCAGAACATGACCCTGCACACCTACCGCGCGGGCGAGACGATTTTGCCGGCCGGGGAGGTCAGCGACCATCTGTTTATCGTCGAGTCGGCGTGGTCTCGGTGATGTTGATTAAAGCCGGCCACGCGTTCGAAGCCGGGCGCATGGGGCCAGGCGAGGTGATTGGCGAGGCGGGGATCCTGTCCGATCTGGCGACACTGGCGGACTTCACCGCCAAGACCTTTTGCACGCTGTACCGCATCGAGAAGGAATACCTGAAACCCTGCCTGGATGCGCGGCATGACATCAGTGAAGCGATGCGCGCGCTACTGGATTTCCGCCTGCACACGGCGCAGGCGCTGATTCAGGAGGCACCGGTGGTGCCGGTCAAAAAGGGTTTTTTGCAGTGGTTGCGCAACCGGGGCTTGTAGCCGCGCGGTCAGCCGTCCACCAGTTGCTGGAACAACGGCGTCAGCAAGTCGATCAACACCTGCGGGTCGGCCTTGGCCAGCGCCGACAGTTCCAGGCTCTGGCGCGTCACCAGAAAGCCCGAGACCAACGCCATCACCAGTGCCGCACGTTCTTGCTGATGCGCGCCCTTGAGCGTGGCAGCCATGCTGGCCTGTGGGCCTTTTTCGAGGTGCTCGCGCGCAGCCCCCGCTGCGCGTTTGCTCGATGCCGCCTGCAGCATGATCAGCCACCCTTGCAGCGGCGCGCTGCCCGCTTCGGTCAGGCTCACCAGCGTGGTGGCGAGGGTGCGGCCAAGGTTTTCCGCGCTGAGGTTGCCTTGCGTGAGCATGCTCGGGCTGGCGACGGTGTCGGCAATCACTTCGGCAAACAACTGCTCCTTGGAGTCGAAGTAGCGGTTCACCAGCATCGGCGTCAGCCCGGCGCCGGCGGCGATTTCCAGCATGGCGGCGCCGTCATAGCCCGATTGGGCAAATGCGTTGCGCGCGGACACTAAAATCGCTTCACGGGTGACAGCGGCATCGCGTCGGCGAGGAATCGGGTTGGGCATTGGCGTCCTGATGGGGTTGCAAGCGGAGGGCGCGCACAGAGTACAAGGTCTGTGCACCGAAAACCGCAAAGGCTCAGGGGTATTTTGTTCAATACCGCCATCGTTTCGCCCGTTACCGTGAGGTCATGTCGCTTGGCAGCACCGCTTGCCATTATCAAAAGGAACTGCAATGAGCTTGATTATCTCCATGGCCGCCTTCGCCCTGGCGACCTCCATCACGCCGGGGCCGGTCAATGTAGTCGCGCTAAGCACGGGCGCGCGCTTCGGTTTTGCCGCCAGCCAGAAACACGTATTCGGCGCCGCCGCAGGCTTCACCTTGCTGTTGATACTGATCGGCCTGGGGCTGCATGCAGTGCTGGTGCGCTGGCCACTGTTGACGCAGTTGATTCAGTGGGGCGGCGTGGCGTTTTTGCTGTACATGGCCTGGAAACTTGCGGTCGACGATGGCCGCCTCGACGCCGACGGCAGCGCCACGGCGCCGTCGATGCTGTATGGCGCGATCATGCAATGGCTCAACCCCAAAGCCTGGCTGGCCTGCGTGGCCGGGATGGGTTTGTTTGTGGCGGATGGTGACGCCGGCCAGGTGTGGCTGTTTGCAGCGCTCTACCTGGTGATCTGCTACCTGTCGGTGGCCTGCTGGGCCTATGCCGGGACTTTTTTGCGGCGCTACCTCGCCAACCCGCAGGGCGTGCGCCTGTTCAACCGCTCAATGGCCGCGTTGCTGGTGGCCAGTGTGGGGTATTTGCTGATGGCTTGAGCCCGTCGCGGTATTGCCCCGGCGTGGCGGCGAAATGCTGTTTGAAGGTGCGCTGAAAGTGCGCCTGATCGGCAAAACCTGCCGCCAGCGCCACATCGGCAATCAGCTCGCCGTTGCGCAATTGAGTGCGCGCAAACTGGATGCGCCGGTTCACCAGGTAAGCATGGGGTGTCAGCCCGTAATACTGCTTGAACGCGCGGATTAGGTACGACGGCGACAGCTCGGCCGCCAGGCAAATGTCTTCGAGTTTCAAGGCCTCGGTGCAGTGCTCGCCGATGTACTCGGCAGCACGCGCAAGCTTGTGATTGACCTCACGCACCGGCGTCAGCGAAGGGTTCAGACGCTGCTGCACCTGGGTGAAAAAACTCACCAATGTGCTCTGCTTTTGCAACAGTTCAGCCTGCTCATCCAACAGCACCCGGTACAGTTTGAGCACGCCGTTGTACAGCACGGCGTCGCGGGTGTGCGGCGTGTTGAACGGCCGATAACCCTGATCGGTACTGAAACCCAACTGGTGCTGCAAATCGGTCAGCCACGGCGTGTCGAGGTAGAGCATGTGATACGACCACGGCTCATCATGGACAGGGTTGCAGGCATGCACATCGCCGGGGTTCATCAGCACCACGGTGCCGGCGCTGATCTCGAAAGTCTGCGCGCCGTAGTGGTAATAACTGCGCCCGGTGGTGATCGCGCCGATGGAAAAATGCTCGTGCGCATGCCGGGTGTAAGTGACCTTGCGCCCGTCGGCGATGGTGCGCGCCTCGATAAACGGCAAGCGCTCGTCACGCCAGAAGCGCGGTGCTTGTGCGGGGTCGGTGGCGGTGGTCAGCGACATGGCGGTGGCTCCATCCCTTGAGAGGTCCGGGCGATCATTACACAGACGCCTGCTGAGTCGCCATCCGCGATCCGCGTTGCGGGGCAAGGCCAGGACGGCTGATCACCGTTCGTGTTAAAACATTGGCCCTTGCATTTTTAACCGTGTGACGCGATGACCGAGTCCATTCTGATTCGTCCTGCCATCCCCGAAGACGCGCTGTGCATTGGCGTGCTGGGCATGCAGGTATTCCTCGACACCTACGCCACCGAAGGCATTCGCAGCGCCATCGCCAACGAGGCGCTGCAAGCCTTTGCGCCAGCTACTATCGCACGGCTGCTGGCCGAGCCTGGCATCGCGATGTTGGTGGCGCAAGCCAACGGCCACCTCGTCGGTTTCGCCCAGATCAAGCTGCGCGCCGACCATGCGATGATCCCAACGCCCGCGGTTGCCGAACTGCAACGCCTGTATTTGCAGGGGCGCTTTACCGGCTTGGGTATCGGCTATCAACTGCTGCAAGCGGCCGAGCATTGTGCCGCGCGTGACGGGGCGTCGATGCTGTGGGCGACGGTGTGGGTGGGCAATCAACGGGCGTTGGCTTTTTACCCGCGGTGCGGCTATGCAGCGCTGGGCTCGCCGACGTATAGCTTTCAGGGCGAAACCCACGAGAATCGGTTGTTTGGAAAAAGCCTGAGCCTGACTACTGCGCGCGGTGCAGTCAGCTGGAAACGCCCGCGTTGTTAGAGCACCATCAGCATTTCATGCCAGGCCATACCGCCATGATCCGAAGGCGAAGGCTGCACATAGGTGTAGCCCATGCGCGTGTACAACGGCACATGCTGCTCTTTGCACATCAAGTGAATCGTCTGCTTGCCCATCGCGCGCATGCGCTGCACAAACTCGGTCATCAATGCCGTGGAATAGCCTTTGCCCTGATGCGCCGGGTCGACCACCACCGACATGATCACCACATTCGGCGCCTCGGGCGCATGGCCGACCAACTCCTTAAAGGCCTCGTCTGACATCACCACGTGATGCGCGCAGCCACCATTGATGAAACCCACCACCTGGCCATCCGCCTCAAGGATCAGAAAGCCTTGCGGGTACTGCGCAATGCGCGTGGCGATCTTTTCCAGGGTCGCGGCTTCGTCGCCTTCGTAGGCACTGGTTTCGATGTCAAAGCAACGGGCGGCGTCGGCGGGCAGTGCATGGCGAAAGGCGAGGGCGGGCATGGCGTTTCCTGAGGCGTTAAACGAAAGCTCGACAGGATAAAGAAAACCCCATTGCGGGCCCACTGCATATTGATCATTCATGGCACTGAAAAACCCGCCGAAGCGGGTTTCCTTAAAGCTCACGCCACATCAACTCTCGGCAGGCAGATCAAAGCCGCGCCGCTCCATCACCGTGAACACATCCGCCACATCCTGGACCATGATCCGAGCGGTGTTGGCGACGGTATTGATGTCATGCTCGGCGTAGTCGGACACATTGGAGCAGGCCATCAGGTGCAGGTAGGCGAGTGCGGCGTTGAGGCGCTCACTGGCGCAGGCGTGCAGCTCGCGCAGCGGGGCATCGCTGTCGATCAGCATGACAGGGTAATCGGTTGCGGTTTGGGTCATGGGGGTGAAGCGGCGGGGCGGGTGTTGAGTCGTCATGGTGTAAATCCTCAAGTAAAAAGAATTACCACTGGCTCTGCTGCGAAACAGATTGGGTGGCAGCTGTGCGCGGGTTCGCAGACCGGACGATTTACACCAAAACCCGGCAGACCCGAAGGTCTCCCACGCACAACCGCCATAAAACATTCGGCAGCCGGATGGCGGCTGGGGCATGTCTGACGGTGTTGGTGTGAATCGTTTTAGGGCTGCGAAACCCTGTCGCCGACCAATGCCAGCGACGGGGCGAACTATAGGGTGCCGTCAGCCGAGGTGCAACCGACAGGATGTATCAATCCCACTCGACACCCAATCTTC
>NZ_VUAZ01000174.1 GCF_009296165.1 Pseudomonas kitaguniensis
GCTGACCCACCGCTCAGGTCTAAAGCCCGGCAGACGTCAACATGTGGGAGGGGGCTTGCTCCCGACGGCGGAGTGTCAGCCGGCTTATTCATCAACTGACAAAATGCTATCGGTAGCCAGCCCCCTCCCACAGTGATTTTGTGTTGGGCCTGAGATCACCATTACTGCTACTGACCCACCGCTTAGGTCTAAAGCCCGGCACACGTCAACATGTGGGAGGGGGCTTGCTCCCGATGACGGAGTGCCAGCCGACTTATTCATCCACTGACAAAACGCTATCGGGAGCCAGCCCCTCCCACAGTGGTTTTGTGTTGGCCGGGTAATGACCATTCAGCTGCTGAATGGAAGACAACGCTTTTCAGTCAGCTACTCTGAATGCCAGCCCATCTATTAATAAGAGGCCGCGCACATGAGTACTTCCTCATTCAAGATCGCCCACAAACTGCTGACCGGCGCGGGTGCCATTGAGCAATTGGCTGCCGAACTCACGCGCCTGGATGTAGATAACCCGCTGATCGTCACCGATGCCGCGCTGGTCAAATCCGGCACGGTTGCCCTGGCGTTGGCGCACTTGGGCGACCGCGCCTACGAGATTTTCGACCGCGTGCTGCCCGACCCGGAAATCGCCATCGTCGAAGACTGCATGCGCGTGTACCGCGAGGGCGGGCATGACGGCCTGATCGGCCTGGGCGGCGGCAGTGCTATCGACATTGCCAAGAGCGTCGCGGCCTATGCCGGTTACCACGGCGCACTGGCGGACCTGTTCGGCGTCGATCAAGTGCCGCGTAAAGGCCCGCCGCTGATCGCCATCCCGACCACCGCCGGTACGGGCTCGGAAGTCACCAATGTGGCGATCCTCTCCGACAAGGTCGCGCAGCTGAAAAAAGGTATCGTCAGCGACTACTTGCTGCCGGATGTGGCGCTGATCAGCCCGCAAATGACCCTCACCTGCCCGCGCAGCGTTACCGCCGCCAGTGGCGTGGATGCGCTGGTGCACGCGATCGAATCCTACCTGTCGCTGAACGCCTCGCCGATCACCGACGCGCTGGCCATCGGCGCGGTCAAGCTGATCGCCAACGCGCTGCCCAAGGCCTACGCCAACCCTGCCAACCTGCAGGCGCGCGATGACATGGCCACCGCCAGCCTCATGGCCGGCATGGCATTCGGCAATGCCGGCGTGGGCGCGGTGCATGCGTTGGCGTACCCGCTGGGTGGGCGCTTCAATATTGCCCACGGCGTGAGCAATGCCTTGTTGCTGCCCTACGTGATGCACTGGAACAAGCTGGCCTGTGTCGAGCGCATGCGCGACATTGCCCAAGCCATGGGCGTAAACGTAACGGGTTTGAGTGTTAACGATGCCGCCGACCAGGCCGTAGAGGCGATGACGCGACTTTGCGCCGCGGTCGAGATCCCGGCGGGCCTGCGCACCTTCGGGGTTCCCGAGGATGCTATCGCGGCCATGGCCACGGAAGCGGCGGGCATCGAGCGGCTGATGCGCAACAATCCGCGCAAGCTCAGCGCGGCGGATATCGAGAAAATCTACCGGGCAGCTTACTAGTCGTTGAGTCAGGTCACGGTGCGCAGGGCAAAGCATGAGGTATACAATGCGCGCCATCGTGATTTAGCTCAAAAAGGTGCGTCATGCAGCCCTTCGTTATCGCTCCATCGATTCTCTCCGCCGATTTCGCCCGCCTCGGTGAAGAAGTGGACAAGGTGTTGGCCGCCGGTGCCGACTTCGTGCACTTCGATGTCATGGACAATCACTACGTGCCCAACCTGACCATCGGCCCGATGGTTTGCGCGGCGTTGCGCAAGTACGGCATCACCGCGCCGATCGATGCGCACCTGATGGTCAGCCCGGTAGACCGCATCATCGGTGACTTCGTTGAAGCCGGCGCGACCTACATCACCTTCCACCCGGAAGCCTCGCTGCACGTCGACCGCACCCTGCAACTGATCCGCGAAGGCGGCTGCAAGGCGGCCTGGTATTTAACCCGGCCACGCCGCTGAGCGTGCTTGAGTACGTGATGGACAAGGTCGACATGGTCTTGCTGATGAGCGTCAACCCGGGTTTCGGCGGGCAGAAGTTCATCCCCGGCACCCTCGACAAGCTGCGCCAGGCGCGTGCGCTCATCGATGCCTCGGGGCGGGACATCCGCCTGGAAATCGACGGTGGGGTCAACGTCAATAACATCCGCGAAATCGCCGCTGCCGGTGCCGACACGTTCGTCGCGGGCTCGGCGATCTTCAATGCGCCGGACTACCAGCAAGTCATCGACACGATGCGAGCCGAACTGGCGCTGGCGCGTCCATGAGCGGCTTCGAGCAGTTGTTCCCCGGCAAACTGCCACGGCTGGTGATGTTCGATCTGGACGGTACCTTGATCGACTCGGTGCCAGACCTGGCAGCCGCCGTGGACGAGATGCTGCTCAAGCTGGGGCGCAAGCCGGCCGGGGTCGAGTCGGTACGCGACTGGGTCGGCAACGGCGTGCAGATGCTGGTGCGCCGCGCGTTGGCCAACCACATCAACGCCGAAGGGGTGGACGACGTCGAGGCCGAACACGCGCTGGGGTTATTCAATGCGGCGTATGAAAGCAGCCACGAGTTGACGGTTGTGTACCCCGGCGTGCGCGACACCCTCAAGTGGCTGCACAAGCAAGGCGTGGAAATGGCCTTGATCACCAACAAACCGGAGCGTTTTGTTGCGCCGCTGTTGGACCAGATGAAAATTGGCCGGTATTTTCGCTGGATCATCGGTGGCGATACCTTGCCGCAAAAGAAACCCGACCCGGCGGCGCTGTTTTTCGTGATGAAAATGGCCAATATCCCGGCCTCACAGTCGTTGTTTGTCGGTGATTCGCGCAGCGATGTACTCGCCGCAAAAGCTGCGGGCGTGCAGTGTGTGGCGCTGAGCTACGGCTATAACCATGGCCGGCCGATTGCCGAAGAATCGCCGGCACTGGTGATTGATGATCTGCGGTTGCTAATCCCCGGTTGCTTGGGAGCGGGCGCTGAGATAACGTTGCCCGATACCGACTCAACCCCTTCTGGAAATCCCATCGTGGTGGTCACTCGCAAACTCTGGATGAAAGTCATCAAGGCCCTGGCCCGCTGGCGTTGGCGCGCCTGACCGAGCCTGGCCGCGCTGCGGCACGTTTGCACACCTGACCGTTTGACCCTCAAGCCACGAGGCACCCCATGATCCGCGAAGAATTCCTGCGTTTGGCCGATGCCGGCTACAACCGTATTCCCTTGGCCTGCGAAACCCTGGCCGACTTCGATACGCCGCTGTCGATCTACCTGAAGCTGGCCGATGCGCCCAATTCCTACTTGTTGGAATCGGTGCAGGGCGGCGAAAAATGGGGCCGTTACTCGATCATCGGCCTGCCGTGCCGTACCGTACTGCGCGTGCATGACCACCATGTGAGCATTACGCATGACGGCGTCGAGATCGAAAGCCTTGATGTAGAAGACCCGTTGGCCTTTGTCGAAGCATTCAAGGCGCGCTACAACGTGCCGACCATTGCTGGCCTGCCGCGTTTCAACGGCGGGCTGGTCGGTTACTTCGGCTACGACTGTGTGCGCTACGTCGAAAAACGCTTGGGCAAATGCCCGAACCCGGACCCTCTGGGCGTGCCGGATATTCTGCTGATGGTGTCTGATGCGGTGGTGGTGTTCGACAACCTCGCCGGCAAGATGCACGCGATTGTGCTCGCCGACCCGTCCCACGCGGACGCCTTCGAGCAAGGCCTGGCCAGCCTTGAAGCGCTGATGGAAAAACTGCGTCAGCCGATCACTCCGCGTCGCGGCCTGGACCTCAGCCGTCCACCGGCTGCCGACCCGGTGTTTCGCTCCAGTTTTACCCAGGCTGACTACGAGCGCGCAGTCGATACGATCAAGGACTACATCCTGGCCGGTGACTGCATGCAAGTGGTGCCGTCGCAACGCATGTCCATCGACTTCAAGGCCGCGCCGATCGACCTGTACCGCGCGCTGCGTTGTTTCAACCCGACGCCGTACATGTTCTTCTTCAATTTTGGCGACTTCCACGTTGTGGGCAGTTCGCCAGAAGTGCTGGTGCGCGTCGAGGACAACCTGATCACCGTGCGCCCGATCGCCGGTACTCGCCCGCGTGGCGCGACCGAAGAAGCCGATTTGGCGCTGGAAAAAGACCTGCTGAGCGACGCCAAGGAAATCGCCGAGCACTTGATGCTCATCGACCTGGGCCGCAACGACACCGGGCGCGTCTCGGAAATCGGCTCGGTGAAGCTCACCGATAAGATGGTTATCGAGCGTTACTCCAACGTGATGCACATCGTCTCCAACGTCACTGGCGAGCTGAAAGCCGGGTTGACCGCGATGGATGCACTGCGGGCGATTCTGCCGGCGGGCACCTTGTCGGGCGCGCCTAAAATTCGCGCAATGGAAATTATCGACGAACTGGAGCCGGTCAAGCGTGGCGTGTACGGCGGCGCCGTGGGGTACTTTGCCTGGAATGGCAATATGGACACTGCGATTGCGATCCGTACCGCCGTCATCAAGAACGGCGAGTTGCATGTGCAGGCGGGCGGCGGAATTGTTGCCGACTCGGTGCCGGCCCTCGAATGGGAAGAAACCCTGAACAAACGCCGCGCGATGTTCCGCGCAGTAGCGTTGGCAGAGCAACCCCCACAAGACTGAAGCCACATGAAAGTCCAAATGTGGGAGGGAGCAAGCTCCTTCCCACATGGGTTTTCGGGCTTAGAAATCCAGGCTTACCCCGACACTGGCGCCTTGCTGGGTGAAGCTGTCGTCCTTGCGCACGTTATAAGCGGCGCGTAACGCCAGCGCCTCAGTCAGTTTGTGGCTGACGCCGAGGCTCAAGCGGTCCGAATTGCTGCGCGGTGTATAGCCGTCAAGTTTGAAGTCAATTGCTTGCACGCTGTTCAGCGAAATGCTCACCTTTTGGGTGTCATTTTCGAACTCATGTTCGTGGGCCACTTCGCCAAACACCTGAGTCTGCGCAGTGATGCGGTAGCTGCCCTGCAGGCCAACGCCGAGGCGCTTGGAGTCGCGTTGCTGGTCGTCGAATGTCAGCGCGGTGGAGCGGTTGTCTTTCTCCGAATAGCCATTCACTTCTACGCGCGCATAGTCGGCGCTGATGAAGGGTGACAGGTGCCAGTCGCTGCCGGCACCGGCGATGTCATAGCCCAAACGGCTGCTCAAGGCCCACAGCCAGCCATCGGTGTCGCCTTTTTCCGAGCCTTCGCTGACGCCGAGGGCGAACTTGCGTTTGAGGCTGTCGAAGTCCAGTTTGCCGCCGGTCAAGGCTACGTCGGCCCACCAGTGATTCTGTTGATACTGGGCGAACGCGGTGGCCATGTAGCTGTTGAGTTTGTAGTCCGAATCACTGGCGCCTGCTTCGAGCGTCTGCCGATACAGCCCGGCTGCAACGCCCACACGCCAGTTCTCGTCGAGCCGGTAGCTGCCGCCGATATTCAGGCTATAGCCACTGCCGTCGCCGCTGGCCGAACTGCTTTGATCGTCGAAGTCCAGGCGCTGCCCACCGCCAGCCACAATGGCCCGCCACTGCCCGACGGCTTGCCAGTTGCCGTTGTCGGCTTGCCATTGGTTGCGCAATTCATCCTGGTGGGCGCGCACTGTGCCTTGGGCCATTTCCGGCAGCAACGACAGTTCCCATGGCGCCGCGAGCAGGGAATAGGCGTAGTCGGCGATCAAGCGTTGCCCGGCGATGGTGGGGTGCACCGCGTCGTTGTAGATCAGCTTGGTCGGGTCCGGGTTGGTGCCGCCGATGCCATAGGTCGGGTTGGCGGTGCAACCGTTGCCGCTGAAGCAGGTGCCGGTGAGGTTTTGCCCGGTGGCCAGGCCAAAGCGGGCTGGGTCGGCGAAGCTTTCTTGCAGCAACAACGGAATATTCAGTGGGATGACTTGGGCGTCGATCTGCGACAGGCGTTGCACCAGCGCCTGGTTGAAAACACTGCTCAGCGCCGAACTCGTCGCCTGCAACGGGGTGCCGTTGATGGCCGGGGTCAGGCCAAGGTCGGGCAGCATCCACACCATGATGTAGCGCGCGCCGGCTTGTTGCAGCGTTTGGGCACTGTCGGCCAGGCGCCCGCCCGCGGCAACGGCCTGGCCGGCGCTGAGCACGCGCCCTTGCAGGAAGTCATTGCCGCCACCCGAAATAAAGTACAGCGCATTGGGATCGGCCCGCCCGCCGTTTGCCGGTAGATAACCCTGACGGCTGCGCAGCACGGTGCCGCCACCGGGGTTTCCAGGTGGAATCGTCGCATTGGAGACCGAGTTGATCGAGTCCAGGATATTGTCGGTACGGTAGCCGCCGACTGCCCAGTTGTTTCCGTCCGGCAAGCCTTGCGCGGCACGCACCGGTGAGGTCGAGGCATTCAGGTCGTTTGGCGCAACGCCCAGCTTTGAGCCCAACAAGGTTGATGACACCAGGCCAAAATCGCCCTGGAACGTCGGCCCGGTTCGGTTGGTGTAGCGCAAGGTGGCGCCATTGGAGCCGTCGGCGAGTTGGCCGGCGTCGGCCAGGCTATCGCCGAAAATCACCATGGTTGTGTACGGCGAAGGTGCTGCCAATGCTTGCGCGCAGGCCAGTGACAGGAGGCAGCCGGCCAGTGGCGCGAAAAACGGTGGTCTGAGCATGCGGGATTCCATCTCGTTATTTTTGTATCGGAAGCGAAACACTAATAATGTATTCAGGCTTTTCATCGAAGAAAACAGTTTTTTCCGATAAACACTCTGCGGTGATGCCCCCGTATTCGCTGCGCCATATTGCACCGCTGGCGAGGCTACGTTACTGTGCTGAAACGTATGAATGAGACCCTCCCCGTGTTGATTATCAGCAAACTCTTGATGCGAGTAATCAAGGCACACGCCCGTTGGCGTTGGCGCGCCTGACATTTTCTCTGCCGGCCGGCCGGACCTGTACCGATTTGCCTTCTTCACCTGTTGTTTGACGCCCCTTGCCGACTAACCCCGGCAACCGGAACGTGCGTCTGGCAGCGGGTCACTCTCTTGGAAGGCGGTCATTCGAAATCAGTGAATTCAAGAGGTTTGAACCCACATGTTGCTGATGATTGATAACTACGATTCCTTTACCTATAACGTTGTGCAGTACTTGGGCGAACTCGGTGCCGAGGTCAAGGTGGTGCGCAACGACGAGCTGACCGTCGCCGAAATTGCCGCCCTGAACCCGGAGCGCATCGTGGTTTCGCCTGGTCCTTGCACGCCGACCGAGGCGGGTATTTCCCTCGAAGCCATTCAGTATTTCGCCGGCAAGTTGCCGATTTTGGGCGTGTGCCTGGGGCATCAGTCCATCGGCCAGGCCTTTGGTGGTGACGTGGTGCGCGCACGCCAGGTGATGCACGGCAAGACCAGCCCGGTATTCCATACAGATGTAGGCGTATTCAATGGCCTCAACCTGCCGGTGACCGTCACCCGTTACCACTCGCTGGTGGTCAAGCGCGAAACCCTGCCGGAATGCCTGGAAGTCACGGCCTGGACCCAATTGGAAGACGGCTCGGTCGACGAGATCATGGGCCTGCGCCACAAGACATTGAATATCGAAGGGGTGCAATTTCACCCTGAATCGATCTTGACCGAGCAGGGCTACGAGCTGTTCGCTAACTTTCTCAAGCAGAGCGGCGGCACGCGCTAAGGACTTTCCATGGATATCAAGACTGCCCTGAGCCGTATCGTCGGCCATCTGGACCTGAGCACCGCTGAAATGAGCGATGTGATGCGCGAGATCATGACCGGCCAATGCACCGACGCGCAGATCGGCGCGTTCATGATGGCCATGCGCATGAAGAGCGAAAGCATCGACGAAATCGTCGGCGCCGTGTCGGTGATGCGTGAGCTGGCGGACAAGGTCGAGCTGAAGACCCTCGACGGCGTCGTCGATGTGGTGGGCACCGGCGGTGACGGTGCGAATATTTTCAACGTGTCGACCGCGGCCTCTTTTGTGGTTGCGGCGGCCGGTTGCACAGTGGCCAAGCACGGTAACCGCGCGGTCTCCGGCAAGAGCGGCAGCGCCGACTTGCTGGAAGCGGCCGGGATCTATCTGAACCTCACGCCGGTACAAGTGGCGCGGTGCATTGACAGTGTGGGTATTGGCTTCATGTTTGCCCAGTCGCACCACGGCGCGATGAAACACGCCGCCGGCCCGCGCAAGGACCTTGGCTTGCGCACCCTGTTCAACATGCTTGGCCCGCTTACGAATCCGGCCGGTGTGAAACATCAGGTAGTCGGGGTGTTCAGCCAGGCGCTGTGCCGGCCATTGGCCGAAGTGTTGCAGCGCATGGGCAGCAAACATGTGTTGGTGGTGCACTCCAAAGATGGCCTGGACGAATTTAGCCTGGCGGCACCGACCTTTGTGGCGGAGCTGAAGAATGACCAAATCAGCGAGTATTGGGTCGAGCCCGAAGACCTCGGCATGAAGAGCCAGAGTTTGCATGGCCTGGCCGTTGAAAGCCCGGCAGCATCGCTGGAACTGATTCGCGATGCCTTGGGGCGCCGCAAGACTGAAAACGGCCAGAAAGCTGCAGAAATGATTGTTCTGAATGCTGGCGCGGCGCTTTACGCGGCGGACCATGCTTATAGTCTCAAAGAAGGTGTCGCCTTGGCCCACGATGCGTTACACACCGGGCTGGCTCGCGAAAAACTCGAAGAGCTGGGAGCCTTTACCGCTGTGTTCAAAATGGAGAATGAAGGATGAGTGTTCCGACCGTTCTGGAAAAAATTCTCGCGCGCAAGGCTGAAGAAGTTGCCGAGCGACGTGCGCGTGTCAGCCTCGCCGAGTTGGAAGGCTTGGCGAGAAGCGCCGATGCGCCGCGCGGCTTTGCCGATGCGCTGATAAAGCAGGCCAGAGAAAAGCAGCCCGCGGTGATTGCCGAGATTAAAAAAGCCTCACCCAGCAAAGGCGTGATTCGCGAGATCTTCATTCCCGAAGAGATTGCCAAAAGCTATGAGAAGGGTGGCGCAACGTGCCTCTCGGTGCTGACCGACATCGACTATTTCCAGGGCAGCGACCTGTTCCTGCAACAGGCTCGCGCTGCGTGCAAGTTGCCGGTCATCCGTAAGGATTTCATGGTCGACCCGTACCAGATTATCGAAGCGCGTGCCTTGGGCGCGGACTGCGTGCTGCTGATCGTATCGGCACTGGATGACGTGAAGCTGGCTGAGTTGGCGGCCGTGGCCAAAAGCGTTGGCCTGGATGTATTGGTAGAAGTGCACGACGGCGATGAGTTGGAGCGTGCACTGAAAACCCTCGACACACCGCTGGTCGGGGTCAACAACCGAAACTTGCACACGTTCGAAGTCAGCCTCGAAAACACCCTCGACCTGTTGCCGCGTATTCCGCGTGATCGGCTGGTGATCACCGAAAGCGGCATCGTCAACCGCGCCGACGTAGAACTGATGGAAATCAGCGGCGTGTATTCGTTCCTGGTCGGCGAAACCTTCATGCGCGCCGAAAACCCTGGGGCAGAACTGCAGCGTTTGTTCTTCCCTGAGCGTGGCGTGGCGGCGGTCAGTGGTTCGACCCTGGATTGACCTGAAACACGATCAACGGGGGGAGGGCGCAAGCCCCTTCCCACATTGGGTGTTGTGTTTATTCAGATGGGTAGGTGTTTGATGACTCAGCCAGTCAGGATGACCATTGAAGCAGGGCTTGCCGCCGAGCAGGACTTGTTGGCTGCCGTTTGCGCCGGTGAGCAGGCATTTGGGCTGCTGTTCTGGCAGCCCAGCGATCAAGCGTTGGTCATGCCGCGTCGTTTGAGCCGCTTGCCAGCCTTTGATGCGGCCAGCACAGTCTCTTCAGATGCTGGTTGGCCGGTGTTGCTGCGCGAAACCGGCGGC
The DNA here is from genome assembly GCF_009296165.1 of Pseudomonas kitaguniensis. Classification (GTDB taxonomy): domain Bacteria; phylum Pseudomonadota; class Gammaproteobacteria; order Pseudomonadales; family Pseudomonadaceae; genus Aquipseudomonas; species Aquipseudomonas kitaguniensis. The sequence continues at coordinate 9,880 of NZ_VUAZ01000174.1, forward strand.
GAACCGGTGCCGCAGTCTGCCGCTACGGTCAACATCGCCCTGGTTTACGCGCCGCCGCGCAGCGAAGGCGATCAAGGGCGCATCGAAACCGGTTACCAGCGTTTGTGCCAGCCGATCTGCGATGCGTTGATCGCGTTGGGCGGTGATGCCAGTCTCGGTGAAATCGACGGTGCATTCTGCGATGGCCGTTACAACGTCAACCTCAACGGCCGCAAGATGGTCGGCACCGCCCAGCGCTGGCGGCAAAGTGCGGGTCGCCCGGTGGGGTTGGTGCACGGGGCGTTGTTGCTGGATAACGACCGCGAGGAATTGATCGCGGCGGTCAATCGCTTCAATCAAGCGTGCGGGCTTGAGCAGCGGGTGCGTGCCGACAGCCACATCGCGCTGCATGAAGCCTTCCCCTCAGCAGATGTGCTTAGCCGGCTCGACCGCGCGTACCGCCAGATGCTGGCCGGTTTCCCTGCGGTTTAACGTGTACCGAATACCACCATCGTCTTGCCTTTGACGTTTACCAGGTTGCGCTCTTCCAGGTCTTTGAGCACGCGACCGACCATTTCCCGTGAACAGCCGACAATGCGCCCGATTTCCTGGCGCGTGACTTTTATCTGCATACCATCCGGGTGGGTGATGGCGTCGGGCTGTTTACACAATTCCAGCAAGCAGCGCGCAACCCGGCCGGTGACGTCAAAAAACGCCAGGTCGCCCACTTTGCGTGTGGTGTCGCGCAGGCGCTGGGCGATCTGGCCGCTCAGGGCGTAGAGGATGTCCGGGTCCTGTTGGGCCAATTCACGGAATGTGGTGTAACTGATTTCGGCGACTTCACATTCCACCTTGGCCCGCACCCACGCGCTGCGTTTCTGTTCTTTACCGGCTTGTTCAAACAGCCCCAACTCGCCAAAAAAATCCCCGGTATTGAGGTAGGCGATGATCATCTCGCGGCCCTCTTCATCCTCGATCAGGATGGTCACCGAGCCTTTGATAATGAAGAACAGTGTTTCGGAACGTTCGCCCGCGCAAATAATGTTGTGCTTGGCCGGGTAACGCCGGCGTTGGCAGTGCATCAGCAGCTTGTCGAGATTCTTGATCTTGGGTGTGGGAGTCAGAGCAACCATGGTTGTATCCCGAAAAGACTGCGCGATGTGGTTGGATTTATTCTTTCAGCGTGTCGTGATTGATACACGCAGTACAAAGCATGGCGATGCGCCATTCATTTGGCGCCAGCTTAACAGACACATTCTGTCTCGATTGGGGAATTTATCCGGCAACCGGCTGACATTGGTGGTTTTTATGCAGAGCGCTGTGGTTGCAAGGCCCTGTGCTAAGCTGGCGACCCTTTTTTAGCAGTGGAGTCTGGGCGATGAAGGCACGCATCCAATGGGCGGGCGAGGCCATGTTCCTCGGTGAATCAGGCAGTGGTCATGTGGTGGTCATGGACGGCCCGCCGGAAGCCGGTGGGCGTAACCTCGGCGTACGCCCGATGGAAATGCTCCTGCTGGGTGTCGGCGGTTGCAGCAATTTCGACGTGGTCAGCATTCTGAAGAAGTCCCGCCAGGCTGTGGAAAGCTGCGAAGCGTTCCTGGAAGCCGAGCGCGCGACTGAAGACCCCAAAGTATTTACCAAAATCCACATGCATTTCGTGGTGAAGGGGCGGGCGTTGAAAGAAGCTCAGGTCAAGCGTGCCATCGAGTTGTCGGCTGAGAAGTACTGCTCGGCGTCGATCATGCTCGGCGCAGCCGGTGTGGCCATCACCCATGATTACGAAATCATCGAGCTGGGCTGATCGTTGCAGGCTGTTGCAGGAGCCAAGCGTTCGCCGCGCTCCTGCACAGTGCCGTCAGACGCGGTAGGTGCTTTTGGTCATGACTTTGGCCAGCAGGCTCATGCCGAACCGCACGGGCGCCGGGAAGCGAAAGCCACCGGCATCCAAAGCGCTGTCTGCGTGGTGCTGTTCATCAATGCGCATCTGCTCAAGAATGGCGCGGGATTTCTCGTCCTCGGCCGGCAGTTGCTCCAGGTGTTCATCCAGGTGCTTGCACACCTGATGTTCCGTCGCGGCGACAAACCCGAGGCTGACCTTGTCGCTGATCAGGCCCGCGGCCGCGCCAATACCGAACGACAAACCATAAAACAGTGGGTTCAGCACGCTCGGGTGGCTACCCAGTTGGCGAATACGTTGCTCGCACCACGCCAAGTGGTCGATCTCTTCCTCGGCAGCATGCTCCATTGCGGCGCGCACTTGCGGCAGCTTGGCGGTCAGCGCCTGGCCCTGGTACAGCGCCTGGGCACAGACTTCGCCGGTATGGTTGATGCGCATCAGGCCGGCGACGTGGCGCGTGTCGGTCTCGCTCATCTGCGCATCGGGCTGCACGATGGCGGGCGATGGGCGATACGGTTGGCCACTGAACGGCAGCAACGTGCGCATGGCGGTGTCGGCTTGCAGCAACAGACGGTCAATCGGCGAGTAGTGACGTTGGGTAGTCATGCTGACCTCCGGAAGAATCTCGGCGGTCAGTTTACCGCAAGAGAGGGCGAAGCGTTTGTGCTGAGTCAATTTGCCCCTGTGGCAAGGGCACTCAGCCCGGCGGCCAGTGCATCTGGCGTTGGCCGAGCACGTGCATATGAATGTGATAGACGGTTTGCCCGCCCTCTTCATTGCAGTTCATGACCACGCGAAAACCCTTCTCGCAGCCTTGTTCCACCGCCAGCCGCTGGGCGGTGAACAGAATGTGCCCTGCCAGGGCTTTGTCGTCTTCGGTCAGGTCATTGAGGGTGCGAATGGGTTTTTTCGGGATGACCAGAAAATGCACTGGCGCCTGCGGTGCGATGTCGTTGAACGCCAGCACCTGATCATCTTCGTAAATGATCGTGGCGGGTATTTCTCTGTTGATGATTTTGGTGAACAGAGTATCCACAGCTGTGTCTCCATTATGAAAGTGCAACGGCAGTGTACCCAGCCTGTCAGCGCGGGCAATAGGCCTTGTTGATCGCGCCGGCTATCTTGCGCGTCAGCCAACGCGGGGTGAAACGCGGGCTGAGGGTGAGCCAGCGGTTGCGTCGCCCAGGAATGATGATCGCGCGGTTTTTTTCCAGCGCGCGCACGGTGTAGAGCGCCACTTCTTCGGCGCTCATCAGTGTTGTGCTGCGGTCGAGTTTGACCGTGTCCATTTGCGCGGTGCCGAAGAACGCCGTGCGCGTGGGGCCAGGGCAGAGCACCGAGACCTTGATGCCGCAGGTTTTCAACTCTTCGCGCAGGCCTTCGGAGAAATGCAACACATAGGCCTTGCTGGCGTAATAGCTGCTCATCCAGGGGCCGGGCTGAAAGGCGGCGATTGAGGCGACATTGAGTATCTGCCCACCGCCGTGCAGCGCCATGGCGTTGCCCAGAGCGTGGCACATGCGGGTCAGGGCCAGAATGTTGACTTCAATCAGGTCTTGTTCAGTCATCCAGTCCTGAGCCAAAAATGGCCCGCTGGTGCCGATCCCGGCGCAATTGACCAACAGGTCGATCTGCCGCTCACCTTCTTCAAGTTCCAGCAGAAAACCCGACAAACGCAGCGGCTCGCCCAGGTCACAGGCACGAAACAGCACCTCGACGCCAAAGCGTTGAGTCAATTCGATTGCAATACTTTCCAACTGATCACGCTGGCGGGCTACCAAAATCAAGCTGCGGCCGCGACGGGCCAATGCTTCGGCCAAGGCCAGGCCGATGCCGCTGGAAGCACCGGTGATCAGAGCGTAACGGGTCATGCCTTTCTCCATCGCAACGCCACCGTGCCTGTGACAGAGGCATCACAGGCGACGGGCGTTTTCTCACTGTTCTGGAGAGTCTACAGGTTCGGCTGTGTCGTCAGCACTTTGCACGTCTTCTTCATCAACGTTCGCGCTTTGATCGGCGGCGTCATCAGAGGTGATCGAGCTGCTTTCGTAGCGATTGCCCAGGTTGGCTTCGAGCTGGTCAAAGTAGCCGTTCATGCCCAGTGCGAGCGCGATGGCGAGTATCACCGGAATGAACGCCAGCCACAGGGCAGCGAGTACTTTTACCGCTTTGGAGTTGCGCGGCGGCGGCGGGCCGTATTGGTTGGCGCCGGTATTGCCCGGCAGCACCAGCAACAGCAGTGGGAAAATACTGTTCACCAGCGGCACCAGGTTCAGCAGGTACAGCCAGCCGGACCAGCCGAGGTCGTGCAGGCGCTGCACACCGATTTGTACGCTAACGCACACCAGCGCCACAAACAGCGCCAGCCCCAGCAGCACGCCCAGAATAGTGCCTGCAGTCGGCGAGGCGGTCGCTACGGCGAAGCTCGCCGTGCTGATGATGCCCGAGGCGACCAGCATGGCAACCGACATAACCAGCGTCCAGGCCAGGTAGCGCAGGCGGCCGATGCGCCCGTGGGTGGTGAAGACTTTAAGTGTCGAGAACTCTGCGGTGTGGTCTCCGACTGCCGCGCGTGGCGGGGCATACGGCGACGCCGAAGGGTTTGCAAAATCAGCGGCAGCAGGCGCCGTCTCGTTGGTTTTATCAAGGCTGAAGGTTAGCGGCTGTTCAGGCTCGATACGCGCATCGACGCCAGCGTTTTTCAACGCGAGCAGGTAGGTGTCTGCATCGGCGCTGGAGAGGTCACGCTTAAGCGCAACCGTGCTGCCGGTGAAGAGCCTTTCGATGGCTTGCACATCGCACTTGAACAGTTCAGCGAGGTTCAGCTTGGCAGTAGTGCTTTCGACGCCTGGGAGCAAGGCTCCGTCAAACACAATCTTGAAACGGTTGTCGCTCATGCAGGCATCCTTGTCACTTGATCAGGAAGGGGAATGCAGGCCAGCTTCAGTCGGCAGGCCTGGTGGTTGTCAGCGTGGCCAGTGTAACTGCGCTGCGTGTTCGCGCGCCTTCCGGTATTCGGCATCCAGGCGAGTAATCAGTTCACCAACGCTGGGCAAGTCATCAATTTCGCCGACACCTTGGCCGGCAGACCATACGGTCTTCCATGCCTTGGCTTCGTCGCCCAATGGTTTGAGCTTGGCGCCGGCGCTGCCGTCACCTTTGGCCTGCAGCGCTTTGATGTCGAAGCCGGCGTTTTCCAGGCTCTGGCGCATAAAGCTCGCGGGTACTCCGGAGACGGCGGGCGTGTGCACAATGTCGGCGGCGCGTGAGGTCAGCAGCATCTCTTTATACGCGTCCGGGGCGTGGCTTTCGGTGGTGCCGATAAAGCGCGTACCGAAATACGCGAGGTCTGCGCCCAGCAATTGGGCGGCAAGGATCTCGTGCCCGTGGTTAAGGCAGCCTGCCAGCAGCAGGGTTTTATCGAAGAACTGGCGAATCTCGGCGATCAGCGCGAACGGGCTCCAGGTGCCTGCGTGGCCACCGGCGCCTGCGGCCACCGCAATCAGGCCGTCAACCCCGGCTTCGGCAGCCTTTTCGGCATGGCGCCGAGTGGTGACGTCGTGAAACACCAGGCCACCGTAACTGTGCACGGCATCGACCAGTTCCTTTACCGCGCCCAGGCTGGTAATGACAATCGGCACTTTGTGCTCGACGCAGATCGCCAAGTCGGCTTCAAGCCGTGGGTTGCTGTTGTGCACGATCAGGTTGACCGCATAGGGCGCGGGGTTGTCGAGTTGCGCCAGGCCCGCTTCGATTTCTTCCAGCCAAGCCTTGAAGCCGCTGCTTTCGCGTTGGTTGAGCGCCGGGAAACTCCCGACCACCCCGTTACGGCAGCAGGCCAGTACCAGTTGCGGATTGGAAATCAGAAACATCGGCGCCACCACTACAGGCAAGCGCAGACGTTGTTCAAGCAAAGCGGGCAGCGACATCGTAATGACCCCAAGTGATTGACGTTAGAACGGTTTGACCACAACCAAAATTACGATAGCCAGCAATATCAGCACGGGCACTTCATTGAACCAGCGATAAAACACATGGCTACGCGTATTTTCGCCACGCGCGAAGCGTTTTACCTGCGCGCCGCACATATGGTGGTAACCAATAAGCAGCACAACCAGGGTCAGCTTGGCGTGGATCCAGGCGCCTGATTGAAAAATAGCCGGGTTAAGGATGATCAACCAGATGCCCAATACCAGGCTGGCGATCATCGAAGGGCCCATGATGCCGCGGTAGAGCTTGCGCTCCATCACGCAGAAGCGGTCTTTGCTGACGGTGTCCTTGCTTTGAGCGTGGTAGACGAACAGGCGCGGCAGGTAGAACAGCGCGGCAAACCAGCACACGATGGCGACGATATGGAAAGCTTTGACCCATAAATAGAGCATTTTTAGTTATTCCCAGGTTCACGGTAATAGGGATAGTAGTGGCTGATGCGCCCATACGTCACGTTGATGGTTGTCGCAGGACGGTACGGCCCCTATTATCGACGGCTTTCCAATGGGTTCGTTGAGGGCAGTTTTATGGTCAAGGTCGGTATCGTCGGCGGCACGGGTTACACCGGTGTCGAGTTGCTGCGTCTGTTGGCTCAGCATCCGCAAGCTGAGGTGGTGGTCATCACCTCCCGATCCGAGGCCGGGCTGGCTGTTGCCGATATGTACCCGAACCTGCGAGGCCACTATGACGGCCTGGCGTTCAGCGTCCCGGACATCAAGACCCTTGGCGCTTGTGATGTGGTGTTCTTTGCCACGCCTCACGGTGTTGCGCATGCCTTGGCTGGCGAACTGCTGGCGGCCGGCACCAAGGTCATTGACCTGTCGGCTGACTTCCGCTTGCAGGATGCCGATGAGTGGGCCAAGTGGTACGGCCAGCCGCACGGTGCACCGGAGCTGCTTGAGGAGGCCGTTTATGGTCTGCCGGAAGTCAATCGTGAGCAGATCAAGCAGGCGCGTCTGATCGCGGTGCCGGGTTGCTATCCGACCGCGACGCAGCTGGGTTTCCTGCCGTTGCTGGAGGCCGGGCTGGCGGACGCTACGCGTTTGATCGCCGACTGCAAATCGGGCGTCAGCGGTGCCGGTCGCGGTGCGGCGGTAGGGTCGCTGTACTCCGAGACCTCGGAAAGCATGAAAGCCTATGCGGTAAAAGGGCATCGGCACTTGCCTGAAATCCGCCAGGGGCTGCGTCGTGCAGCCGGTAAGGAGGTGGGCCTGACCTTCGTGCCGCACCTGACGCCGATGATCCGTGGCATTCACTCCACGTTGTACGCAACCGTCGTGGACCGCTCGGTGGACCTGCAAGCGCTGTTTGAAAAACGTTATGCCAACGAACCGTTCGTCGATGTCATGCCTGCCGGTAGCCATCCGGAAACCCGCAGTGTGCGCGGCGCCAATGTGTGCCGTATTGCCGTGCACCGTCCGCAGGATGGCGACCTGGTGGTGGTGCTGTCGGTGATCGATAACCTGGTCAAGGGCGCGTCGGGCCAGGCAGTGCAGAACATGAACATCCTGTTCGGCCTGGACGAGAAGCTCGGCCTGTCGCATGCAGGCATGCTGCCTTAAGGCTTAGCCGCTGATGTGCAAAAGGCCCGTCGAACGGGCCTTTTGTGTTTTTAAGGGCGGCAGAGCAGATTGATATACCGTAACAATAGTTGACCGATTTTCTAGGAGAAGCGGATAATACCGCCCATTACGCATATGGCGGCGTTACGCCGGGAGATTATCAGCATGAGCGTTGAATCCTTCACCCCCACGGCTTTGCAATTCACCCACGGTGCTGCGCACAAGGTGAAGAGCCTGGTCGATGAAGAGGGTAATGATCGCTTGAAGCTGCGCGTATTTGTTACGGGCGGCGGTTGTTCAGGGTTTCAGTACGGTTTTACCTTCGATGAAGATGTGGCCGATGACGACACCATCGTCGAGCGCGAGGGCGTCAGCCTGGTCGTGGACCCGATGAGCTTCCAATACTTGGCAGGCGCCGAGGTGGATTACCAGGAAGGTCTGGAGGGTTCGCGCTTCGTGATCAAGAACCCTAACGCTACTACCACCTGTGGTTGCGGGTCTTCGTTCTCGATCTGATCGACAGACTGGCTCAGGGCGAATAAAAACGCCGCGTGGCTTGATAAGCCACGCGGCGTTTTGCTGTCTGCCGATTATGCCGGGCAGTCACGCCGGGTAGATCGCGCCCAGTACACGTAGCCCACGGGCGCCAGTCACGCTGGGGCGATTGGCGGCAATGCCCTCAAGGCAGCAATGGGCCAACCACGCGAACGCCATGGCTTCGACCCAATCCGGGTCCACTCCGTAAGTGGCGGTGCTGCTGACATGGGTGGACGCCAGTAGCGCCGCCAGACGGTTCATCAGCGTGGCGTTGTGCGCGCCGCCCCCACAAATCAACAGCGTTTCAGTCTCTGCCTGGGCCGCTTGCAGCGACTCAACGATGGTCAGGGCGGTCAGCTCAAGCAGCGTGGCCTGCACATCCTGCGGCTGGAAAGCCGGCAGACGGCTGAGGTGCTGTTGCAGCCATCCGAGGTTGAAGACTTCGCGCCCGGTACTTTTCGGGCCTTTGGTCAAAAAGAACGGATCGCTGAGCAAGGCATTCAGTAGTTGAGGCTGGACCTCGCCAGTGGCTGCCCACTCGCCGCCGCGATCAAAGTGCTCGCCGCGTTGTTGGTGTATCCAGGCATCGAGCAGCACATTGCCCGGGCCACAGTCGAAGCCGGCGACCGGTTTGCCGGTCTCGATCAGGCTGAGGTTGCTGAACCCGCCGATATTCAACACGGCACGGTTGCCGCGGCTTTCACCAAACAAGGCTTCATGAAAGGCTGGCACCAGCGGTGCGCCTTGGCCACCGGCGGCAACGTCGCGGCTGCGAAAGTCGCTGACCACGGTGATGCCGGTCAATTCGGTGAGCAATGCAGGGTTGCCGATCTGTACGGTAAAACCGCGTGCCGGTTCATGGCGAATGGTTTGCCCGTGGCTACCAATGGCGCGGATGTCTTGAGGTGTTAAGTGCTGCTGGTTCAACAGGGTGTGAATGCCTTGGGCGGCAAGCGTGACCCAGTGTTGTTGGGCAATTGCCGAACGAGCGATCTCGTCCGGGCCGCTGGCGCATAGGCCCAATAGCTCGGTGCGCAGGGCATCAGGCATCGGAATGTAGTGAGTGGCGATCAAATTGATCGCCGGGTCTTGCTCGATCAGGGCGATATCCAGGCCGTCGAGGCTGGTCCCGGACATCACACCTATATAGAGCGCCATACCTTAACGCTTCGCCGAAGCCAGCAGGGTGGAGCGTTCCTGGTCCATGCGGGCCATCAGCGGTTGGCTCTGTTGCAGGAAACGAGCGCGCTCGGCCTTGGCGATCGGGTCAGCCATTGGCAGCTTCTGGCCCAGCGGGTCGACGTGCACGCCATTGACCTGGAATTCATAGTGCAAGTGCGGGCCCGTGGACAGGCCGGTGGTGCCGATATAACCGATTATTTGCCCTTGCTTCACGGTGCCGCCGGTCGAAACGCCTTTGGCGAAGCCTTGCATGTGGCCGTACAGCGTACGGTAAGTGTTGCCGTGCTGGATGATCACGGTATTGCCGTAGCCACCGCGACGCCCGGCCAGCAGTACTTTGCCATCACCGGCTGCCTTGATCGGCGTGCCGCGTGGGGCAGCGTAATCGACGCCTTTGTGCGCGCGGATTTTGTTCAAAATCGGGTGCTTGCGGCCCATGGAGAAGCGCGAGCTGATACGCGCGAAATCCACTGGTGTACGAATGAAGGCCTTGCGCATGCTGTTGCCGTCAGCCGTGTAATAGCTGCTGGTGCCTTGTTTGTTGGTGTAGCGAACCGCCGTGTAGGTCTTGCCACGGTTAGTGAAGCGTGCAGAAAGAATGTTGCCGGTGCCCACGACTTTGCCATTGGCGACTTTCTGTTCGTAGATCACGTCGAACTCGTCGCCCTGGCGAATATCCTGAGCGAAGTCGATGTCGTAGCCAAACACGCTGGCCATGTCCATGGTCATGCTGTGGGACAAGCCGGCGCGGGCGGCGGACTGTGACAGTGAGCTGTTGATCACGCCGTGCACGTAGGCGGAGCGCATCACCGGCTTGGTGGTGATGCGGTTGAACGCAAAGCCTTTGGCGCTCTTGGTCAGGGTGATGCTTTCGAGGTCGCTGACGCTGCTGTGCAGGTTGTTCAACTGGCCGTCGGGCGCCAATTCAAACTCGAGTTTCTGACCGTGTTTGAGCTGGGTGAATTGTTTGGCTTGTTTATCGCTCGCCAACACCTCATTAACAGTAGCGGCGGGCAGGCCAACCTTTTCGAACAGCGTTGAAAGCGTATCGCCTTTGGCCACGATCACTTCGCGGTGCAGAGGGTTCTTGGCAGCAGGCGCCGCAGGCTGGTCTTGAGCGGCCTGCCGCGTGTCTTCGGGCGTGCTGTCTATCTGCGCAAAGGGTGATTCAGCAGGTGCATTTGTGGCTTGTTGTGCGTCGGCAGCGTCTTGGTCTTGTGTCAGTTGCTCAGCGGGACTTTCCAGGTCAAGGCTCAGGGAGGTTCGTTTGGCTTCTACGTCACTGGAAGGGAATACCAGGAGTGCCAGGCTGAGGAGGGCGGCGATACCACTTGCGGCGAGCAGGTGGGTCTTCGGGTAAAGCGGCGGCGCTTTAGACGGTTCTGTGGTCATAAGTAATTTTGACTTTGAAGATGAAATGGAAAAGATGAATGACATGATGAAGATGAAATAACTGTATAAAATATAACCAAATCATCTGTGGCGCAAGCTCGCGAACGCTGGGCTTGCCGAACGGTGGCCGTGCGCAGGGCAAAACTTGTAATTAGTCCCTGATCTTGTATGGTTGGTTCCCTTTTGAATCTGAGCCTTGCGGGTCTGTTATGAAGTCGGTTGAAGAGCAGCTAGCGCTGATAAAACGTGGTGCGGAAGAACTGTTGGTCGAGGCCGAGCTGGTTGAAAAGCTCAAACGTGGCCAACCCTTGCGGATCAAGGCTGGCTTTGATCCTACGGCACCGGATCTGCACCTCGGCCACACCGTGCTTATTAATAAGCTGCGTCAGTTCCAGGAACTGGGGCATCAGGTCATCTTCCTTATAGGTGACTTCACCGGGATGATCGGTGATCCGAGCGGCAAAAGCGCAACGCGTCCACCGCTGACGCGTGAGCAGGTTCTGGCGAATGCCGAGACCTACAAGACTCAGGTGTTCAAGATTCTCGACCCGGCCAAGACCGAGGTGGCGTTCAACTCCACCTGGATGGACCAGATGGGGCCGGCGGACTTCATTCGCCTGACGTCCCAGTACACCGTTGCACGCATGCTTGAGCGTGATGATTTCGACAAGCGCTACTCCACCCATCAACCCATCGCTATTCACGAGTTCCTCTACCCACTGGTTCAGGGTTATGACTCGGTGGCGTTGCGGGCGGATGTTGAGCTGGGTGGCACAGACCAGAAATTCAACCTGCTGATGGGGCGTGAGCTGCAGCGTGCGTATGGGCAAGAGGCTCAGTGCATTCTGACCATGCCGTTGCTGGAGGGGTTGGATGGCGTCAAGAAGATGTCCAAGTCCTTGGGTAACTATGTAGGTATCCAGGAAGCACCGGGCGTGATGTACGGCAAGCTGGTTTCGATTCCGGATGCGCTGATGTGGCGTTACTTCGAGCTGTTGAGCTTCCGCTCGATGGATGAGATCAATGCGCTGCGTGCAGAAGTAGAGGCGGGTGCGAATCCGCGTGATGTGAAGATCAAGCTGGCGGAAGAGATCGTTGCGCGTTTCCATGGTGACGAGGCTGCGGCCAGCGCTCACCGTGCAGCGGGTAATCGCATGAAGGATGGCGAGTTGCCGGATGATCTGCCGGAGATCGAGCTGACTGCTACCGAGGCGATGCCAATTGCTGCCGTGCTTAATAAGGCGGGCCTGGTGAAGAACTCGGCGGTTGCGCGTGACCTTCTGGCTTCCGGCGGTGTGCGTATAGATGGTGAGGTTGTGGACCGCACCTTTATATACGAGCTGGGCGCTACCCACGTCTGCCAGGCCGGGAAGAAGGCATTTGCGCGTATTTCGCTCAAATCCGAATAAACCTGCAATTAAGTGTTGACGGCGTTTTATATCTGTCTATAATTCGCCCCACTTCCGGCGCAGTCGAAACGGAAAACTCCTTGGTAAACAAAGAGTTATGCGAGATTCGACAGCGAGTTGCTTCAGTTCATCGAAGCCCAGAAGGAGTTGGTAGAGCAGCGTTGTTTGGCTCTATTAACGTTTCGATCTTCTCGGTCGAAAGTGGAGAAAAAGAGGTGTTGACAGCAGCGTGTAACGCTGTAGAATTCGCCTC
>NZ_VUAZ01000175.1 GCF_009296165.1 Pseudomonas kitaguniensis
GCTTGCTCCCGATAGTCAGTTTTACAGTTGATACATGAGTTGACTGACCCGCCGCCATCGGGAGCAAGCCCCCTCCCACAGTTTGAATGCATTCTTGCTTGGGAGATTGGGTCGGCTTAGATGATCGTTCCCACGCTCTGCGTGGTAATGCCGCTCCGGACGCTCTGCGTCCCGCTTTTTCAGCCATAGAATCTCCCACAGTTGGCGGCGTCAACTGATCTTGTGCAGGTACCCAGGCAGTGGCTGCTCGGGTAACACCGACAGCACTTTCAGCCGCTGCAACATCCGCTGCCGTGCGCGCTGCAAATGCTCGCGCAAATTCAGCGCAGCAGCATCGAACGCGCCGTGCAATAACAGCTCCAGGATCAAGCGATGTTCGGCAAGCATGGCCGGATCAGCGCCGATCCCCAGCAAACGGTAGAAAATCCGGCTGATGATCATCGGGCTCTGGCCCTGGCGAATCAGCGTGGCGATCTTGCGGTTTTGCAGGCCCGCCAGGCAATGCTGGTGCAAGTCCTCTTCGATTTGCTCAAGGGTCTCCAGGCTGCAGTGGGGGCTGTCCTGGGCGTCCAGCACGCGTTGCAACATGGCTTCGAGCACCTCGCGGTCGAGGTTCGGCGCGCTCTGGCGCAGGGCTTCGGGCTCCAGGCAGGCGCGCAGTTCGTAGTCTTCGGTCACTTCGCGCGCGGTCAGTGGCCCGGCCAGCCATTGCGAGTAGGGCTCTTTTTCGACCAGGCCACGGTCGCGCAGGCGCATCAGCGCTTCGCGCACTACCGCGCGGCTGACGCCGTAGTGGTCGGCGGCGGCTTGCTCATCCAGCCGGTAGTGGCCGAAGGCAATGCAGGTGGACAGCGCCGCGCCGATTTCCTCGACGATGCGCTCGCCCAGTGGCCGCGTGTCGACCAACTCGTCGTCGCCATTCAGGCCCAGGTGCGCAGGGCTCACGGGCAGGCGCAACGGCTCCATTGCCAAGCCTTCGGGGTTGATCAGGTAGCCGCGACCGTTGAAGCGGCAGATCAACCCTTCGGCATGCAGCAGGTCCAGCGCCTTGCGGACCGGCACGCGGCTGGTGCCGAACAGTTCGGCGAGCGGCGCCTCAAGCAACACCAAACCGTGGCGGGCGGTGCCGTTGACGATCGCATCACGCAATAGCTGGTGAATCATCGCGTAACGGGAGGCCGAGGCGGACACTGCTTTCATCGCGTTCTTTGAAGCCTTCAGGAAGTTGGCCGGGGATTCTCTCATAGTTGCGCCTGTCACTCTGCGCCACGAAGGGGGCACTTTTTTGGGGCCTTGAAAGTCGCAGTGTTACTTTTTGCACCAAAATGTACTTATTAATAAAAGATACATTATTTCATGTCAGGCTTGGCCACGCGTCATCGCCAGGTTTTTTTGCTGCCTGCCATGCCCTCTATCCCGCAGGTCCAAGCGATAAAGGCGGTTCGCGCAAAAAATCGTCAACAGAGACTGGCACGAAAGCTGCCTTTGTAAAACGTACATTTTATTAATATGTACGTTTTAGAGGGTTTTCTTGATGCCAGACGCCACTTCAATGGCCGAAGCGTTCGCCAGTGGTCGCAGCGACCCGGTGCAGGTCCTCGAACAGGCCTTGAGCCAGGCGAGCCAGACGCCAGGCGTGTTCATCTCGCTGAGCGCCGAGCGCGCCCTGCGCGAGGCGCAAGCCGCCAGCGCACGTTGGCGCGCAGGCCAACCCCTGAGTGTGTTCGATGGCGTGCCACTGGCCTGGAAAGACCTGTTCGACGTGGCAGGCAGCATCACCACCGCCGGCGCCGCTTACCGCCGCTATGCGCCCGCGGCCTTGCTCGATGCGCCGTGCGTGGGCCTGTTGTGCCGCGCCGGAATGGTCAGCATGGGCAAGACCAACCTCAGTGAACTGGCGTACTCGGGCCTTGGCTTGAACCCGCATTTCGGTACGCCGCACAACCCCCACGGGCATGACCAACCGCGTATTCCCGGCGGTTCGTCTGCAGGCTCTGCGGTGGCCGTTGCCGCCGGGATCGTGCCCATCGCCATGGGCACCGACACCGCCGGTTCGATCCGCATTCCCGCTGCCCTCAACGGCCTGGTGGGTTACCGCGCCAGCAGCCGACGCTACAGCCGCGACGGCGTGTTCCCGCTCGCGCACACCCTCGACAGCCTCGGCCCGTTGACCCGCAGCGTGCGCGATGCGCTGGCCATCGACGACTTGCTTCACGGCCGCAGCCAGCGCCACCTCCCGCGTAGCCTCAAGGGCCAGCGCCTGGTGCTGGAGCAAGGTGCGCTGGAAGCCATTGAACCGGGCGTGCGCAATAACCTGTTGCGCGCGGTGGACCAACTCAAGGCCGCCGGTGCGCTGGTCGAGGTGCGCCCATCGGCAACGTTCCAGGCCACCCTGGACTTGATCAAAGACCACGGCTGGCTTGGCTCATTCGAAGCGTTTGCGCTGCATCAAGCGTTGCTCGACAGCACTGACGCGCAACAACTTGACCCGCGCGTACGCCGCCGCCTTGAAGCGGCGCGCGCACTGCCGGCCAGCCAGCTTATTTACCTGACGACGGCGCGCCGCCGCCTGCAACAACAACTGATCGACGAGCTCGACGGCGCCCTCCTGATCACCCCAACCGTCGCGCATGTAGCCCCGCCGTTGGCGCCGCTGGAGGCCGACGATGCGTTGTTCGTCAACACCAACCTCGCCACCCTGCGCCTGACCATGCCCGGCAGTTTGCTGGACATGCCGGGCGTCAGCTTGCCCAGTGGCCGCGATGCCCAAGGCCTGCCGACCGGGCTGCTGCTCAGCGCCCCGGCAGGCGAAGACGCACGCCTGTTGCGCGCTGCGTTGTCGGTCGAATCCGCAATGATTATTTAAGGAGACACACCATGGCTAAAGACATTCTCTGTGCATTTGGCGTCGACGTTGATGCCGTCGCCGGTTGGCTCGGCTCTTACGGCGGCGAAGATTCGCCCGACGACATTTCCCGCGGCCTGTTCGCCGGTGAAATCGGCGCACCGCGCCTGCTCAAATTGTTTGAACGCTACGGCCTGCGTACCACCTGGTTTATCCCCGGCCACTCGATGGAAACCTTCCCCGAGCAAATGAAAGCGTGGCCGACGCCGGCCACGAAATCGGTGTGCACGGCTACAGCCACGAAAACCCTATCGCGATGACGGCCGAGCAGGAAGAAATCGTCCTCGACAAGGCCATCGAACTGATCACCCACGTCACCGGCAAACGCCCCACCGGCTACGTCGCGCCGTGGTGGGAATTCAGCAAAGTGACCAACGAGCTGTTGCTGAAAAAAGGCATCAAGTACGACCACAGCCTGATGCACAACGACTTCCACCCGTACTACGTGCGCAAGGGCGATAGCTGGACCAAGATCGATTACAGCCAGCACCCCGACACCTGGATGAAACCGCTGGTGCGCGGTGAAGAAACTGACTTGGTCGAGATCCCCGCCAACTGGTACCTCGACGACCTGCCGCCGATGATGTTTATCAAAAAGGCGCCCAACAGCCACGGCTTCGTCAACCCGCGCCACCTTGAAGAAATGTGGCGCGACCAGTTCGACTGGGTGTACCGCGAGCATGAGCACGCGGTGTTCACCATGACCATTCACCCCGACGTGTCCGGTCGCCCACAAGTGCTGCTGATGCTTGAGCGCCTGATCGAACACATCCAGAGCCATGCCGGCGTGCGTTTTGTCACCTTCGACGAAATCGCCGACGACTTCATCCGCCGCCAACCGCGTACCTGACCCTTTGCTCCCACCCTTGAGGCGCGATTTATGTCCATCTATAACAAGCTTGACCTGACTGGCTGGAAACCTCGGCAACTGACGTCCCAGGAAGTGCGCTTCGCCACCTGGATCGCGTTTTTCGCCTGGGTGTTTGCGGTGTACGACTTCATTCTGTTTGGCACCTTGTTGCCGGAGATCGGCCGGCATTTTGGCTGGGGCGAAGTGGAGCAAGCTGAAATCGCGACATGGGTGGCGCTGGGCACGGCGGTGGTTGCGCTGGGCATCGGGCCTATCGTGGATAAATTGGGGCGGCGCAAAGGGATTATTTTTACCGTCGCAGGTTCGGCGCTTTGCTCGGCGCTGACCGCGATTGGTGGGGCGTGGGGCAAGTCGTCATTGATTCTGATCCGTTCGTTGGGCGGCTTGGGGTATGCCGAAGAAACCGTCAACGCCACGTATTTGAGTGAGCTGTACGCCGCCTCGCAAGACCCGAAACTGGCCAAGCGTCGCGGGTTTATCTACAGCCTGGTGCAAGGCGGCTGGCCGGTGGGGGCGCTGATTGCGGCGGGTTTGACCGCGCTGTTGCTGCCGGTCATTGGCTGGCAGGGCTGTTTTATTTTCGCCGCGATCCCGGCAATTGTGATTGCGGTGATGGCGCGCAAGCTTAAGGA
Organism: Pseudomonas kitaguniensis; assembly: GCF_009296165.1. Classification (GTDB taxonomy): domain Bacteria; phylum Pseudomonadota; class Gammaproteobacteria; order Pseudomonadales; family Pseudomonadaceae; genus Aquipseudomonas; species Aquipseudomonas kitaguniensis. The sequence goes on from NZ_VUAZ01000175.1 coordinate 4,409, forward strand.
AAGCCCGCAATTTCAGATTCACCAGCGCATCAGCCAGCTGCGTAAAAGCGGCGCGGTGAGCGAAGCGCAAAACGTCGCCATGACCTATGGCGTGGACTACGACGAACACAGTAAGGCGGGCCTGAAAGCCGCGTTCCGTGGCCCGGCGCGTCGCGCCACGTTGGTGATTGGCGCCGCGCTGCTGCTCAACTGGGCGGCGATCCAGGTGTTCAGCGTGCTCGGTACGTCGGTGATCGTCAGCGTGCACCACATCTCGTTCGAGAACTCGCTGATCATCCTCGTGCTGTCGAACCTGGTGGGTTACTGCGGTTACCTGACTCACGGTTGGATGGGCGACAAAATCGGCCGTCGCAACGTGATTGGCCTGGGTTGGATGCTCGGCGGCCTGTCGTTTGCCGGGATGCTGTTTGGCCCAAGCAATATGCCGATGGTGGTCGGGCTGTACAGCTTGGGCCTGTTCTTCCTGATCGGGCCTTACTCGGCCGCGCTGTTTTTTATCAGCGAGAGTTTCCCGACCAGCATCCGCGCCACCGGTGGCGCGATTATTCATGCGATGGGCCCGATTGGTGCAGTGGTCGCAGGCTTTGGCGCCACTCAAGTGTTGGCCGCCGGCAGTGACTGGCAAACCGCCGCGCTGTGGTTCGGCGCGCTGCCGTGCTTCTTGTCCGGTGCCCTGATGTTTGCCGCGCGCCACGTGCGCCCGGAAACCGTTCAGTAAGGAGAGTGTGATGACGCGCAAAACAGCCCTGATTACCGGTGCCGCCAGCGGCATCGGCCAAGCCCTCGCCGTGGCCTATGCGCGCGCGGGTGTGCAGGTGGTGGGCGGGTATTACCCGGCCGATCCGCATGACCCGAAAACCACGCTCGATTTGGTTGAAGCCGCGGGCGGTGAGTGCCTGATGCTGGCGCTGGACGTGGGTGACACCGCTTCGGTAGACGCGCTTGCGGCGCATGCCGTGGAGCATTTCGGGCGCCTCGATTACGCGGTGGCCAACGCGGGGTTGTTGCGCCGCGCGCCGTTGCTGGAGATGACCGATGCGCTGTGGAACGAGATGCTCAATGTCGACCTGACCGGGGTGATGCGCACCTTCCGCGCGGCCACCCGGCATATGCGCGAAGGCGGCGCGCTGGTCGCGATTTCGTCGATAGCCGGCGGCGTGTATGGCTGGCAGGAGCACAGCCATTACGCGGCGGCCAAGGCTGGCGTGCCGGGCTTGTGCCGCTCGTTGGCGGTGGAGTTGGCGCCGTTGGGCATTCGCTGTAATGCGGTGATCCCGGGGTTGATCGAGACGCCGCAGTCGCTGGATGCAAAGAATTCGCTCGGGCCTGAAGGGTTGGCCAAAGCGGCGCGCGCCATTCCGCTGGGGCGAGTAGGGCGAGCGGATGAAGTGGCGTCGCTGGTGCAATTTTTGACCAGTGAGGCGTCAAGCTACCTGACGGGGCAAAGCATCGTCATCGACGGCGGCCTCACCGTGCGCTGGCCCGACTGAACTGTGGGAGGGGTTGCTCTAGAGGGTGGTGTGTCAGTCACAGTTGCTTTGTCTGGCCCACCGCTATCGGGAGCAAGCCCCCTCCCACAATGGAATGTGTTTTTTCAGGCGTTTTTGTATGGGCCACTCACCCGCAGCAGCATATTACCGTGAGCCGGTGAGGGTTAAAT
>NZ_VUAZ01000176.1 GCF_009296165.1 Pseudomonas kitaguniensis
GGCTTTTGCATACACAGCAGATCTGCTTCTTTTGCTTTCTGTGGGAGGGGGCTTGCTCCCGATAGCAGTGTGTCAGTTGAAAAAATACTTATCTGACACACCGACCAATCGCGAGCAAGCCGCTCCCACATTTACGACGCGCACCTTTGGATGGCGCGGATTCTGCATCTCGTACCCATTCGCCGGATTTCCGTCACCGGCTTCTGGAGGATTAGGATGCGTAGTCTGGTTTTGTTGCTGGCGTCATTGACGCTGAGTGGTTGCATGACCGTCAGCGATATGGCCGAAGGCACTCGCTATCAGATGAGTGACGCGGGCTTGCTGGACCACAGTGATACGCGCCGCACCGCCTCTGTTCGCATACAACCGGATTCCTTTGTGTTTATTGCCCAAGGCGCCTTTGTGCCGCCGGGCAGCGCCTATCCGCGGCCTAACGTGGTGGCCGAAGAGGCCTTCAACGGCTTCGTCGAGTATTTCCCGATGGTACGCCGCGCCCGCAAGCCTGAAGGCCTGGAACAGGCAATGTCCGAAGCGCGTGGGGCAGGTGCGCATTACCTGCTGTATTGCCGCTTTGCGGCAGCCGATGACCGTATCGGCAACGCCGATGAGTGGACCGATCAACAGGCGCTGGACCGTGTTGGCCTGGACAGCGGGGTAATTCAGATCATGTTGATCGAGACCAGCACCCAGTATTTGATTGATACTGCACGTATTCGCAGTCGTGGCGGTTTACTGACGTTCCACGACAACAAGCCACAAGATCTGATTGCCCGGCCTTTGGCGCAGTACGCTCGGGGCTTGCTGGGCATGAGCGATCAGTAAGCCAGGAGCACCTCATGACCGATACCGCCAAGGCCAATGATCTATTGGCCCAACTGCCCAAAGGCAAGGGGCCGGCGCCGGTGCACTTGTGGAACCCGGACTTTTGCGGCCACATCGACATGCGCATTGCCCGCGACGGCACCTGGTTTTACCAGGGCACGCCGATCGGGCGTAAGCCGATGGTCAAGTTGTTCTCCAATATCATTCGCCGCGATGGCGATGAGTATTTTCTGGTTACTCCGGTGGAAAAAGTCGGCATCAGCGTCGATGACGCGCCGTTTGTCGCGCTGACGCTCGACGTTGAAGGGCAGGGCGAGCGCCAGGTATTGCGCTTCACCACCAACGTCGATGAACAGATCGAGGCTGGCCTGGAACACCCACTGCGGGTGGTGATTGATCCTGTGACTGAGGAACCCGCGCCGTACCTGCGGGTGCGCAGCAACCTCGAAGCGCTTGTGCACCGCAACGCGTTTTACCAATTGGTCGAGCTGGCCGTCAGCCGCACGATCAATGGTCAGAACTGGCTGGGTGTATGGAGTGGCGGCGAATTTTTCCGCATTGGCCTGGAGCCCTGAGGCCGGTTTTTTCATCCTGCTGACATAATTCGCTTGCGCTGACCGGGCGCTTTCGGTTATCAGTTTGTACATGATTAGACAGGTTCGATTCGATAAAAAACAACGCGTCGTCGACGAGCTCATCCGCCGCATTGAAGGTGGGGTGATGGCCGACGGTTTCCTGCTGCCGGGCGAGCATCAGTTGGCCGAAGAGTTTGCGGTCAGCCGCGGCACCTTGCGCGAAGCCCTGGCGGAGCTCAAACGGCGCAACTACATCGCTACGCAGAGCGGCGTCGGCTCCATCGTCACCTTTGACGGCATCGTGCTCGACCAAAACAGCGGTTGGGCTCAGGCGCTGGCCGACACTGGCGCGCTGGTCACCACCGAGATCTTGCGCCTGGAGGCCGTCACCCGCCCCGACTTGCTCAGCCGCTTGGGCAGCGACCAATTCATCGCCCTCGACCGCCGCCGTCGTACCACCGATGGCACCGCAGTGTCGCTGGAACGCTCGCTGATGCCGGCTGGCGGTAACCTGGAAAGCCTGCCGCGGGTCGGCCTGATCGACAATTCCCTGACCATCACCCTGGCGGCCTACGGCTATGTGGGCGCCGACGGTGACCAATGGATCGGCGCCGAGCCCCTCAGCGCCGAAGACGCCGAGCTGCTCGGGCGGCCTGCCGGCACCGTGTTTCTCAAGGCCTCGCGCACCACGTACGACCGCCGCGAGCGCTTCATGGAGTACGTCGAAAGCTTGCTCGACCCTGTGCACTTTCGCCTGCACCTTCAGTTTGGAGCTTCAAAATGACCCCGAATACCCGCGCGCTTGGCGCCTTCTATGGCTTGGCGTTGGGCGATGCGTTGGGCATGCCCACCCAGTCCTTGAGCCGCGAGCAGGTCAGGGCACGCTTTGGCGCCATCACCACGTTGAAAGACGCCCATGCCGACCAGCCCATTGCACCGAATATGCCGGCGGGCTCGATCACCGATGACACCGAGCAGGCAATCCTGGTTGGCCAATTGTTGGTGGACGGGCAGGGCACGATCGAACCGACGGTGCTCGCCCAACGCCTGATCGAGTGGGAAGCGCTGATGCGTGCCAAAGGCTCGCAGGACTTGTTGGGGCCGTCGACCAAACGCGCGATCGACATGATCCTCGCCGGCCACACCCCGGAGGAATCCGGGCGCTATGGCACCACCAATGGCGCCGCCATGCGCATCACACCGGTGGGGATCGCCGCTGATGTCAGCCACCCGGCGCAGTTTATCCAAGCGGTTATCCAGGCTTGCCAGGTCACGCATAACACCACGTTGGGCATCTCCAGCGCGGCGGCGGTGGCGGCCGTGGTGTCGGCCGGCATCAACGGCGTGGACCTGGGTGAGGCGCTGAACATCGGCACGCAGATCGCCCAGCAGGCGGAAAGCCATGGGCACTGGGTGGCGGGCGGGCGTATTTCGACCCGCATCAGTTGGGCGCGAACCTTGAGCGTCGGCAGCGGCGATGCCGCGCTGTTTGCCGACCTGCTGTACGAGCTGATCGGCACCTCCGTCGCGTCTCAGGAATCAGTGGTGGTGTCGTTTGCCCTCGCGCAGCAAGTGGCGGTCGGCGAGATGAATGCGTTCGAAAGCCTGTGCCTGGCTGCGAGCCTTGGCGGCGACACGGATACGATTGCCGCGATCCTCGGCGCTATGTTGGGCGCGTGTTTGGGCATGCAGTGCTGGCCGCAGGCGATGATTGAGCAGGTCAAGCACGTCAACCGCCTCGACTTGCAGCCACTGGTGCAGGGCTTGCTCCAATTGCGTTAAACAGAGCGCTGGATCGTTTTGCCACAACCACAACAATACAGGCACCAGGAGCACCCCTCATGAGTACCCCTTCTTCCGGCCAAAGCGCCGGGCAATTGGAAACACGCGGCATTGAGCCGGTCCCCGAAGGCGAGTGCAACGGCCATCCGCTGCAACTGTTCTGGGTGTGGTTTGCCGCCAACATCAGCATTCTCGGTTTGCCGCTCGGCGCCACCCTTGTCGCGTTTCGTGGCCTGGCCATCTGGCAGGCGATCATCGTTGCTGTCCTCGGCGCCGCCGGCTCTTTCGCGGTGGTCGGCATCATTTCCATCGCAGGCCGTCGCGGGCGCGCACCGAGCCTGACGTTATCGCGGGCCATATTCGGCGTGCGTGGCAATATCGGCCCGACGATTGTGTCGCTGATGTCGCGCCTCGGCTGGGAAACCGTCAATACCACGACGGCCGCCTTCGTGTTGCTGTCGCTGTGTTCGATTCTGTTCAACTCGCCGGTCGAGGCCAAAAGCGCTCCGATCCTGACGTTGCTGTTCATCGCGATCTTCGTGCTGCTGACGCTCTCGGTGTCGGGCCTGGGCCATGCCACGCTACTGGTGATCCAGAAGTGGGCGACTTACGTGTTCGGCGCGTTGAACATTCTGGTCGGCGGCTTTCTCTGCGCCACCATCGACTGGAGCGCGGTGTTCAACGCCACCCCTGCACCTCTGAGTGCAATGATTATCGGCGTCGGCACCATGGCGGCCGGCACCGGGATCGGCTGGGCCAACGCCGGTGCCGACATGTCGCGCTACCAGCATCGCAGCGTCACCGCGGTGCGCCTGGTCGCGTCTGCCGCGTTCGGTGCGGGTATTCCGCTGGTGCTGTTGATCACCCTTGGCGGCTTGCTCTCGGTGGGCAACAACGACCTGGCGTCGGCGACTGACCCGATTATCGCGATACGCGACATGCTGCCGACGTGGATGGCCGTGCCGTACCTGATCACCGCGTTTGGCGGGTTGCTGCTGTCCAACAACCTGTCGGTGTATTCGGCGGGCCTCACCACCTTGACCCTCGGCTTGAAGGTCAAACGCGTGCACGCGGTGATCGTCGACATCGTGGCGATTTTTGCCGGTTCGATTTACTTCATGCTGATCGCCGACAGTTTCTACGGCCCGTTCATTACCTTCATCTCGCTGCTGGCGGTGCCGATTACCGCGTGGGTAGGGATTTTTGTGGTTGACCTGATTCACCGTCATTACTACAGCCCCACTGACCTGTTGGACGTCAGCCCAACCAGCGCCTATTGGTATCGCGGCGGCGTGGAATGGCGTGCGTTCGGCGCGTGGGCCGTGGCGATTGTGCTGGGTTTCAGCTTCACCACGCTTGGCACCACCGCTGAAAATATTTGGTTCGCCGGGCCGTTGGCTGACTCTTGGCTGGGCCATAACGGCTTGGGCTGGATTGTCACCTTCCTGGTGGCTGGCGGGATTTATGCGGTATTGGGCGGCGCGGCTGATCGCCGCCCCGCGTTGGTAGAGCGGCCTAATGTCTAGGTTACTGCACACCGGCCAGGTCATCGTCGACCTGGTGATGGCCCTCGACACGCTGCCTGCGACGGGCGGCGACGTACTCGCCAAATCCGCCAGTTTTGAAGTGGGCGGCGGTTTCAACGTCATGGCCGCCGCACGGCGTAACGGCCTGCCCGTGGTGTATCTGGGCCGTCATGGCGAAGGGCGTTTCGGCGACCTGGCACGCGCAGCGATGCAGGCCGAGGGTGTTGAGATGGCCCAAGCGGCCAGTCAGGGCAAGGACACCGGCGTGTGCGTGGCGCTGACCGAAGCCAGCACCGAGCGCACGTTTATTTCGCATATCGGCGCGGAAGGCGATTTGAGCGCCGACGACTTGGCGCGCGTGGTGCCGCGCGCGGACGACTACGTGTACGTCAGCGGCTACAGCTTGATGCTCGAAAACAAGGCGCAGGCTTTGCTGGATTGGTTGCTGGCGCTGCCGCGTGACATCTGTGTGGTGTTCGACCCGGGGCCAATGGTCAAGGCGGCGGATTCGGCGCTGATGCTGGCGTTGCTGCCGCGTATCGACATTTGGACCAGCAACGGGCCGGAAGCACTCGGGTTCACTGGCACCAGTTCGCTGGCCGAGGCGCTTGTCGAGCTCGATCGTCACCTGCCTGCCGAGGCGTTGCTGTTGGTTCGCGATGGGGCGAATGGCTGTTGGGTGAGCCGCCATGGCAACGCCGAGCATGTGCCTGGGTTCAAAGTGAATGCCGTCGACAGCAATGGCGCAGGCGATGCGCACGCCGGGGTGTTTGTTGCCGGGTTGGCGAGTGGTTTACAGCCTGCTCAAGCGGCGCGCCGGGCGAATGCGGCGGCAGCGTTGGCGGTGACGCGATGGGGCCCGGCGACTTCACCAGGCACCCTCGAAGTCGACGCGTTACTGGCTCAATAGCTCAATAAACAAACACAAAAAAATGTGGGAGCAGGGCTCCCACATTGGTGTTGCAATGCCTGAAAGGCCGAGGTTGTTCGGCCTTTATCGGCACCTGGATCAGTGCGTACTTTGGCCTTCCAGCTTACGCGCCTCGTCCACGCCGGACGCGGTCAGCTTGATCGGCAAGTTCAGCGCGTATTCACCGGCAGCATCGGTGGTCACATGCCCATCCTTGATAAGCCCGCGGTCCTGCAGAAACGCCAAGACACTGGCGACCTCTTTTTCGCCGCGGTAGTTGTCCAGCACCTCCTTGCCCAAACCATGCGGGTGGGCGTGCAACAGGCGGGTGAGGACTTCTTTTTCAAGGTTTCTATCGACGTTCATGCGTACCTCTTCACTGGGAAATGATCGGGTGTTGGTGCTGCAGTAGATGCCTTAAGGCGCAGGCTGTTTAGGCGCGCCAGGGATGTTCGAGTCATCGCCTTTGTTAACTTTCGGGTCGTTGACCGCAGGGCCCATTTTGCCGTTGCCCACTGCTGGCGGGCTTTGACGACCGGCGTCGTGGCCTTGGGTGCGCGGGTCTGCGCCATTGGTGTTATCGATCACCGCGCCGCCATTGGTGTCCATGCCGGTGCCCATCGATTTTTGCGATTCGGACGTGGCAGGGTTAGTGGTGCCGGTCGACGAGGTCGCGGCGATGGCGCTCAGCGAGGCAGCAGACAGCAGGCCGGTGAGGGCCAGGGCAGCAAATTTGGAATGCTTCATTGGGGCGTCTCCATATGATTAATGTCCTTACCCTTTATTGGTCAGCCCCCATTTGTGGTTGGTGCCTTGATGGCGACGAACGGTATTGGTGCACCTGTAAGATTTTGTGTGCCGAGTGCTGCGCGACCGGCCACAGCCAGCTCGCCAGGCTCAAATTGCACTGCAATCGGTGATGAATCCGCCTTAGTATGTGCGCTCTGAATTTGCCCAAGGCTCGCCCATGACCATCGAGATTCGCCCCGCCGTGCCCAGCGATGCTGCGCAGATCCTGACGTTTATCACCGAGCTTGCCGAGTACGAAAAGGCCCGCCATGAAGTGATTGCCAGTGTGGTGGATATTGAGCGCAGCCTGTTCAGCGAGGGCGCCACCGCGCATGGCCTGATCTGCTCGCGGGACGGCTTGCCGATTGGTTTTGCGGTGTTCTTTTTCAGCTATTCCACGTGGTTGGGCAGCAACTGCCTGTACCTCGAAGACCTGTACATCAACCCCGAGCAACGCGGCGGCGGGGCGGGCAAGAAGTTGCTGCGCCACTTGGCGAAAATCGCCTGCGACAACGGCTGTGGGCGTTTTGAGTGGAGTGTGCTCGACTGGAACGAACCAGCGATTGCCTTTTACAAATCCATTGGCGCCCAGCCGCAGGAAGAATGGGTGCGCTACCGCATGGAAGGCAATGCGTTACGCGACTTCGCCGAAGGCTGAAGCCACGCGCCCGAAAACACCCGAGATCAAGTGTTGAGCATCAACTGTGGGAGGGGGCTTGCTCCCGATAGCAGTGTGTCAGTCAGTACATTTTTGGCTGACCGACCGCTATCGGGAGCAAGCCCCCTCCCACAGTTTGGTCGGGATTCTCGTTAGGTTTTTCTCATAATATGGGATGCAAATTTATATATTGAGATATTTCAAGGTCTGGGTTTATAGTCGGCTGCATCAGCACTCACTGCCAAAAATAAAACAGGTGAAGCGATGCAGCCCCAACCGTTGTCGTTACCCGCCGTGCCCGAGCCTACCTACGGCGAGCGGCTGAACAACAAAGTAGTGATCATCACCGGCGCTGCCCAAGGCATTGGCGAAGCGATTGTCGCTTGCTTCCAGGCCCAGCAGGCGCGCTTGGTGATCGCCGATATTCAGGGCGAAAAAGTCGAGAAAGTCGCCGCGCATTGGCGCGAACGCGGCGCCGACATCATTGCGCAAGCGGTCGATATCACCTCCAAAGAACAATGGCAGTCGCTGGTTAACCTGGCCATCGACCGGTTTGGCCGCGTGGACGTGCTGGTCAACTGCGCCGGGGTCAATGTGTTCTGCGACCCGTTGCAGATGACCGACGAAGACTGGCGCCGCTGCTTTGCTATCGACCTCGACGGCGCCTGGTTCGGTTGCCGCAGTGTGTTGCCACACATGATCGAGCAGGGCATCGGCAACATCATCAACATCGCCTCCACCCATTCCAGCCACATCATTCCCGGTTGCTTCCCGTACCCGGTGGCCAAACATGGCCTGCTCGGCCTGACGCGCGCCCTCGGCATCGAATACGCACCCAAGGGCATCCGCGTGAATGCCATCGCGCCGGGCTATATCGAAACTCAGCTTAATGTCGATTACTGGAACGGTTTTGCCGACCCGCACGCCGAGCGTCAGCGCGCCTTCGACTTGCACCCGCCCAAGCGCATCGGCCAGCCGATTGAGGTGGCGATGACGGCATTGTTTTTAGCCACCGACGAGGCGCCTTTTATCAACGCGACCTGCCTGATGATCGATGGCGGGCGCTCTGTGATGTACCACGACTAAAAACAACAAGAGGTGCCCCATGCTCGTAAAAAACGGGTTCAAGAAGACTCTCGGCGCGTTGGCGCTTGCGATGGCGTTCAGCGGGTTGGTATCTGCCGAAGAAGTCAAAATCGGTTTTCTGGTCAAGCAAGCTGAAGAACCGTGGTTCCAGACCGAATGGGCGTTCGCCGAAAAGGCCGGCAAGGACCAGGGCTTCAGCGTGATCAAAATCGCCGTGCCTGACGGCGAAAAAACCCTGTCCGCCATTGATACCCTCGCCGCGAATGGCGCCAAGGGCTTCGTGATTTGCCCGCCGGATGTGTCGCTCGGGCCTGCGATCATGGCCAAGGCCAAGCTCAACGGTTTGAAAGTGCTGGCGGTGGACGACCGCTTCGTCGACGCCAAAGGCAAGCCCATGGAAGACGTGCCTTACGTCGGCCTGGACGCCTACAAGATCGGCCAAAAACAGGGCGAGGCCATGGCTACCGAAGCCAAGCATCGCAACTGGGACTGGAAGGACACCTACGCCGTCATCAACACATTTGACGAGCTGGAAACCGGCAAAAAGCGCACCGACGGTTCGGTAGAAGGTCTCAAGGCCGCAGGCTTGCCGGCTGACCACATCCTGTTCAGCGCGCAGAAAACTCTCGACGTGCCGGGCAGCATGGACGCCACCAACTCGGCGCTGGTGAAACTGCCGAGTGGCGCGAAAAACCTGATTATCGGCGGCATGAACGACAGCGCCGTACTCGGCGGCGTGCGCGCCACCGAAAGCGCAGGCTTCAAGGCGGCCAACGTGATCGGCGTCGGTATCAACGGCACCGATGCGATTGAGGAGCTGAAGAAATCCGACACCGGCTTCTACGGCTCGATGCTGTTGAGCCCTGACGCGTCGGGCTACAAAACCGCCACCGCGATGTTCGAGTGGGTGACCAAGGGCGTCGAGCCCGCCAAGTTCACCGCGCTGGATAACGTGACCCTGATCACCCGCACCAACTTCAAGCAAGAGTTGAGCAAAATCGGTCTGTGGAAATGAGCGGCGCGGCCCTGCGTTTTAACGCCATCGGCAAAGAATTCCCCGGGGTTAAAGCCCTGGCGCAGATCAGCTTTGAAGCGCGGCCGCACGAAGTGCACGCGCTGATGGGCGAGAACGGCGCGGGCAAGTCGACCTTGCTGAAAATTCTCGGCGGCGCCTACATTCCGAGCAGCGGCACGGTGCAAATCGGCGAGCACACCATGGCCTTCAAGTGCGCCGCCGACAGCATCGCCAGCGGCGTCGCGGTGATCCACCAGGAGTTGCACCTGGTGCCGGAAATGACCGTGGCCGAGAACCTGTTTCTCGGGCATTTGCCGTCGCGCTTCGGCGTGGTCAACCGGGGTTTGCTGCGCCAGCAGGCGCTGGCCTGCCTCAAGGGCCTGGCCGATGAAATCGACCCTGAAGAAAAGCTTGGCCGCTTGTCACTCGGCCAACGCCAACTGGTGGAAATCGCCAAAGCGCTGTCGCGCGGCGCGCATGTGATTGCCTTTGATGAACCCACCAGCAGCTTGTCCGCACGCGAAATCGACCGGCTGATGGCGATCATCACGCGGCTGCGCGATGAAGGCAAAGTGGTGCTTTACGTGTCGCACCGCATGGAAGAAGTGTTCCGCATTTGCAACGCCGTCACGGTGTTCAAGGACGGGCGCTACGTGCGCACCTTTAACGACATGAGCACGCTGACGCATGACCAGTTGGTGACCTGCATGGTCGGCCGCGACATTCAGGACATCTACGACTACCGCCCGCGCGAGCGCGGCGAGGTTGGGTTAAAGGTTGAGGGCTTGCTCGGCCCAGGCTTGCGCGAGCCGGTGAGTTTTCAGGTGCACAAAGGCGAAATTCTCGGCCTGTTCGGCTTGGTCGGAGCAGGGCGTACCGAGCTGTTTCGTTTGCTCAGCGGGTTGCAGCGCGCGAGCGCCGGGCAGTTGCAACTCTGTGGGCAGCCACTGCAACTGCGCTCACCGCGCGATGCGATTGCAGCGGGTGTGCTGCTGTGCCCCGAAGACCGCAAAAAA
>NZ_VUAZ01000177.1 GCF_009296165.1 Pseudomonas kitaguniensis
TTAAAAATACTTATCTGACACACCGCAATCGCGAGCAAGCCCGCTCCCACAGTTGAGTGCATTCGGTTTGCGAGAGTGGGTCGGTTGAATGATCGTTCTCACGCTAGCCATCGTGCGCGTGCGCCGCCTAAACTGACGGGCCACGTGTCTTTCAAAGGACGAAGCACAATGCCCACACCTGAACTCACTATCGTGATCCAGCGCTTCACCGAGGCGCACCTTGAGGGCGTCACTGCGCTCTACAACGAACCGGCCGTGTGCCGTCAGGTGCTGCAAATGCCTTTTCAGTCAGTCGAAGCCTGGCGTAAACGCTTGGTCATGGACAACGAGCGCAGACTACAACTGGTCGCCGTGCAAGCGGGTGAAGTGATCGGCCAACTGGGCCTGGAACAGTACCTGCGCGTGCGCCAGAGCCATGTCGGTTCGTTCGGCATGGGCGTGGCGACGGCCTGGCAGGGCAAAGGCGTGGGCTCGCGCTTATTGACCGCCGCGCTGGACGTGGCCGACAACTGGATGAACCTGCACCGCGTGGAACTCACCGTTTACGCCGACAACGAGGCGGCGCATAACCTCTACCGCAAGTTCGGCTTCGAAGTCGAAGGCCGGCTGCGCGATTACGCGCTGCGTGACGGGGTATTTGTCGACACCTTGAGCATGGCGCGCCTGCGCAATTCGGCTTAAGCCTGCAAAGCAAACGCCACCGCAGCCTGCGCATGCAGCTCGGTGGTGTCCAGCAGCGGCAGGTCACTGTGCTGCGGCTTGATCAGCAGGCCGATTTCCGTGCAGCCGAGGATGATCGCCTGGGCGCCACGCGCGGCCAGCGACGCGATCACGCGTTGGTACACCTGGCGCGATGCATCGCTGATCACGCCGACACACAATTCCTCATAAATAATCCGGTGCACGGCCTGGCGCTCATCTGCGTCCGGCACCAATACGGTTAAACCCTGGGCAGCCAGGCGCGACGTTAGAAAGTCCTGCTCCATGGTGAACGCCGTGCCGAGCAAGCCGACCGTCAGTGTGCCGCGCGCTACCGCAGCGGCACCAGCTGCATCGGCAATGTGCAAAAACGCAATCGACACCGCCGCCTCAATACGCGGCGCCACCAAGTGCATGGTGTTGGTACACAGCACCACGCAGTCGGCGCCGCCGGCCTCCAGGCGGCGTGCGGCATCTTCGAGAATCAGCGCGGCGTCATCCCAGCGGCCCGCATGCTGGGCGCGTTCGACGGGGCCAAAATCGACGCTGTACATCAACAGTTGCGCCGAACGCAGTGGGCCCAGCTGGTCGCGTACACGTTGGTTGATAAGGCGGTAGTACTCGGCGCTGGACTCCCAGCTCATGCCGCCGATAAGGCCGATGGTACGCATGCGATGCTCCTGAAAAGGCATGAAGGCTCACCTTACCCAGTGGCGGCAGATTAGTCATACGCAGTTACCTGCAAAATGACCCGTGCAGTTTTAAGCCGCACGGTCAGCCGCCGCATCTGCCATGATCAGCGCTCGCAACCTGGCTCACCCGAGGAGATCCGCAATGGACGATGTACAACAACTGGGCGAGATGCTTCGTCATTACGCCGACAGCGAAGCGCATAAAAAACAGCAATTCGATGTGCAGTCGGCGCGCTGGGCGCAAAAGCTCGGCGAGTTGTTCGGGCAGATTGAGCAATGGCTGGAACCGGTGAAAACCGTGGGTTTACTGGATGTCCATCGTGAGGCGTACGTGGCCCACGGCCCAAGCCTGCCGGTCGAAACATCGACCTTCAAGACCGAAAAACTGACCGTGCAAATCACCGGCAAGACCGTGGAGTTCGTGCCGGATGTAATGGGCGCGGGCGGTTCGATCTCCGTGTCGGTGATGGGCCTGACGGCCGCGCGCCACGGCAGTGTGTCGCTGGTACTGCCGGCGGATAAAAACGACTGGCTGTGGAAGAAGACCAACGGCCTAAAAGACCCGGACACCTTCGCTTTCGACGCGAACTTCCTGGCGTCGCAATTGCAAAGCCTGATCCCTCGCGAACGCGGCTAAGCGGGTCATAAATCGACCGCACTAGTGCGGGCTGCGAAGCGCATTAAGTGCCCGACCAAAAGCGGGTGGCCGGGCACATCGTGTTACTTGAGCGGCGTCAACGGCGGCAACGTCCATTGGCCGTTAACCGCCTCAGGCTTGGGCAGGTAAATCCGCAGTACCGCGTAAAACGGGCGGGGCGGGGCGGGCAACCAATTGCTCTGTTCAGCTTTGGGCGGCTCGTGGTGCTGCAACGCCAGGGTCAAGCCGCCGTCCGCGTCCAGTTTGAGGCTGGGCAGCATCTGCGAGTTGATCGAGTAGCGTTTTTTCAGGTTCGGCACCAGCAGCTTGGTCTTGGCGTCGTACATGGTCAGCGACCAGAACGCATCGGCCGGCGGCAGTTGGCCCTTGGCAAAGTGCAGGGTGTAACTGTGACGTGCGCCGTTGGCGGGTTTGCCTTCGCTGTCGACAACATAGCGCAGGTAAACGGCTTCATCGCCCGAGTTACCAAACGTACCCATGTCGGCACCGGCATAGCGGTACAGATAGTTGTTGTTCAGGTGGTCGCGACTGCCGAACAGATCACTCGTGGGTACTTGGTGCGTATCGAGCTTGTCTTTCTTGAACGCCGCAAATTCAGCGCGGGCATCGGAGATGCCGTCTTCCAGGGCTTTGCGTTGTTCGGCGGTCAGTTGTTTGACTTTGAACGGCGCGCCGGGCGCAATGCCGATCTTGGCAAAGCGCGCCAGCAGGTCTTTCTCGCTGTCCTGAGGTGCAGCGAATGCCAGCATGAAGTTCAAGTAGCGAAACAACTGTGGGCCTTCGGTCATCGTGGCCATCGGCTTGGGCCATTCGATCTTCGGCACCGGCGGCGGCGCGGCTTGTTTTACATAGCTGCTCAGCGTCTGCACTTTGTAGCCGCTCTGAATCTGCTTGACCTTGCTCAAGTCTTTATCATCAAACAACTGCGTGCGGTACAGCGCGTAGGCAATATTGCTTTCGCTGTAAACCACGCGGTCGATGTCGACCGGCTGCTGACCTTTCCAGTCCGGCCCGGCGATCATGTAGTGGCCGCCATTGTTGCCGGTACTGCGCGTGCCCAAGTAGGCGAAGTTCTGCCTGTAGAGGTCGATCAACTGTACCGAGTAATAACGGTTGTCTTCGATCTTGGGCAAGGTCAGTACCAGCGGCTCTTTACGCAAGTCCATCCACACGAAAGAGTAGGGTGTGTCCGGGTTCGGGTTAACGAGCGCGGTGTCCTTGGGAGTGACAACCTGGGCAGTGTTGCCGATGTGGTTGAACGGCGCCTTGAAGTTGGCACCGCCCTTATCGACGGCCTGGGTGTAGAGCGTCTTGTACATCTCCACCACCGGGTAGCCATACAAGTAGGCTTCCCTGGCAATGGCTCGGGCTTCGCTGGGCGTTGCGGTAAAATCGGCCCAGGCGCCGGTACTCATGAGTATCGAGAGGCTCGCCAACAGCAGGCGCGTCGGTTTTCTGATCATGTTGTTGCGTCTCTTAAGAAACTGGAGTGATGTCGTCGAATTTCCAGCGGTTATAGACGTAGGGCGCAGTCGGCGCATACCGTCGCAAATAGCTGAAGCCGTAGTTGCCGGGCAGAGTTTGCACGCAGTTGCGCTGGAAGTCTTTTAGCGCGTGCGCAGTAACGTAAAGATCGTTCGATCAATCACGGTTTTTGTTCAATGGCGCGCGTAAAAAACGCTCGGGGAGAGGCGTGGCGGGGAGGTGAGTGAGTTTAGAGGCAGGCAAACGGCCGCCCTTGTCAGGCGGCCTCGCACGCTCGCGAGTTATGCGGCGGGCAACATCGACTTAACCTTGTCGCGCAGTTGGTCAATGGAGAACGGCTTGGCAATCACCTGCATGCCGGCGGGCACATCGATGTTGTCGGCATAACCGCTGGCAAACAGGATTGGCAGAGCAGGGCGCAACTCACGCACTTTGGCTGCCAACTGCTTGCCGTCCATATCGGGCAGGCCGACATCGGTCATCATCAGGTCGATCACCTGGTCGGTTTTTTCGACCACCTTCAACGCTTCTTCAGCGTCCGCAGCTTCAACTACCGCGAACTCCAGTTCTTCGAGTACATCGACGATCAGCATGCGCACAATGGCGTCGTCTTCGACTACAAGGATGATGGAGGGGTTAGCGGACATAATCAAAACTCTCGGAATAATGGAGGGACGGGTATTTAGCGCATGAAAGACCATTCTCTAATGAGTGGCGTCCATCTCGGCAAGTTCCGTTGGCGTCGATATTGTGAAGGGGTTGGGCGCAAATGTCGCGTGGCAGGCAACGGTTTTAAGGTCGGTGAATATTCCAGTGAGCCCGGCGTGAATCAACCTGAAATTGACGCCGACTGCGCAGGTGATTGCGCCAAATCAATTAAGAACCATAGCCTTGGGCCCCGTTGTTCGGGCAAACTCCCGGTTTTTCCATACTTGGCCAAGGCATGCCCATGACTCGCGCGTCGTCTGTCGATGAACACAGCTTTCGTAAACTCCTGAGCCGCAACGTTGCGCTGCCTCTGAGCGTGGGCGTGCTCAGCGCGGTGTTTTTCGTGGTGCTGATCACCTATTTGCTGTCGGTGATTCAGTGGGTCGAGCACACCGACCGTGTCATCAACAACCTCAATGAATCGTCCAAGCTGTCGGTCGACCTGGAAACCGGCATGCGCGGTTTCCTGATCACCGGCGATGAGCATTTTCTGGACCCCTACGAGGTGGCGAAGCCGAGGATCATTGCGGAGTTGCGTAATTTGCAGGAGTTGGTCGCGGACAACAGCCAACAGGTGGACCGCCTCAAACGTCTGGAGGCGCTGCAAGCCGAGTGGAACAAATACGCGCAGTCAATGATTGATTTGCAGCGCGAAAGTGGTGACTTCCGTGGTGCGGTCAAAGCCGGCCGTGGCAAGCGCCTGACTGACGAAATTCGCAAGGAATACCAGGACGCTGTGTCGATGGAGCAGCAGCTGCGTATTAACCGCAATCAAGAGGTGACAAGGACCACGGTGTTCAGCGTCACCCTGTACCTGGTCTTTGTGCTCGGCCTGAGCGGCTTCCTGGCGTATTTCGGTCGCAAGAATTTAGTAACTCTTTCAGATAGTTACAGCGCAAACCTCGCGTCACAAGAAAAGATTGCGCGACGCCTGGAACAGCAGGCCTGGCTGCGTAATGGCCAGACCGAGCTGGCTGAACAGGTGCTCGGCCAACTGACTCTGAATATGCTCGGTCGCAACATCCTGCAGTTTTTTGCCCAGTACATGGGCTCCGCCGTGGGCGCGCTGTATGTGCGCGAAGAACACGGCGGCCTCAAACGCGTGGCCACGTATGGCTTCTCGCGTGAGCAGGAGCAGCAGGCGCAGTCGATTTACAGTGACGAAGGCATCGTTGGCCAAGCCGCTCAGCTTGATCGACTGATTCGCCTGGACGATGTGCCGGTGGATTATTTCAAGGTCAGTTCCGGCTTGGGAGAAGGCACTACCCGCAGTGTACTGGTGATGCCGACCAGCGATGATGACCGCGTCAACGGCGTGTTTGAACTGGGTTTTCTGCGCCCGCTGGAAGAGCGTGATGTGGAGCTGCTGGAGCTGATCGCCGGTAATATCGGCACCTCCATTGAAGCCGCGCGGTATCGCCAGCGCTTGCAGGAAGTGTTAGCCGAGAGCCAGCAACTTAACGAAGAGCTGCAAGTGCAGCAGGAAGAACTCAGGACCGCCAACGAAGAACTCGAAGAGCAGTCGCGCATTCTCAAGGAATCGCAGGCCCACCTGGAAACCCAACAGGCTGAACTTGAGCAGACCAACGAGCAATTGGCCGAGCAGGCCCAGACCCTGGCCGACCAGCGCGACGCCATGGACCGCAAGAACGTCGAGCTCAACCGCGTGCAACTGGAGCTTGAAGAACGTGCTGACGAATTGCAGCGCTCCAGCAAGTACAAATCCGAATTCCTCGCGAACATGTCCCACGAGCTGCGCACGCCGCTGAACAGCTCGTTGATTCTGGCCAAGCTGTTGGCCGAAAACCCTCAGGACAACCTCAGTGCTGAACAGGTCAAGTTTGCCGAGTCGATCTACTCGGCCGGCAATGACTTGCTCAACCTGATCAACGACATTCTGGATATTTCCAAGGTCGAAGCCGGCAAGCTCGACATGCGCCCGGAAAATTCCAGCGTGGCACGGCTGGTGGACGGCCTGCGCGGCATGTTCGAGCCGCTTGCAGCCGACCGCAAGCTGGGTTTCCAGGTGGACATCCAGGAAGGCGCGCCGACCTTGCTGTTTACCGACCGCCAGCGCCTGGAGCAAATCCTCAAGAACCTGCTGTCCAACGCGGTCAAATTCACCGAGCAAGGTGAAGTCAGCCTGTCTGTTTCGCGGGCGCCGGGTGAGGGCATTGCCTTTACGGTGCGCGACTCCGGCATCGGCATTGCGCCGGACCAGCAAGAAAGCATTTTTGAGGCCTTCCGCCAGGCCGATGGCACCACTAACCGCCGCTACGGCGGCACCGGTCTGGGCTTGTCAATTTCGCGCGATCTGGCGGCGTTGCTCGGCGGCTATATCAGCGTGACCAGCGAACCGGGCAACGGCAGTGTGTTTACCCTGGTGTTGCCAGAACAATATGTGGAGCGCGAAGAAGGCGCGGCACCGGTCGAGGCGCCACGCCAGGTCGTGGCGGCGCCGGCACCCAAGCCGATTGCGGTTTCGCCGCTGCCGGTGGCCGACGCCCAGCAGATTCCGCGCTTTGCCGACGACCGTGACAAGGCGCCATTCACCACCCGCTGCATCCTGGTGGTGGAGGATGAGCCAAACTTTGCGCGCATCCTCTTCGACCTGGCGCACGAGCTGGGCTACAACTGCCTGGTCGCCCACGGCGCGGATGAAGGTTACAGCCTGGCTGAAGAGTTCATCCCTGATGCGATTCTGCTCGACATGCGTTTGCCGGACCACTCCGGGCTGACCGTGCTGCAACGCCTCAAGGAACACGCGAGTACCCGCCACATCCCCGTGCATGTGATTTCCGTGGAAGACCGCGTCGAAGCCGCCATGCACATGGGCGCCATTGGTTACGCGGTCAAACCCACCACCCGCGAAGAGCTCAAAGACGTGTTTGCGCGGCTCGAAGCCAAACTGACGCAAAAGGTCAAGCGCGTGCTGCTGGTGGAAGACGATGACTTGCAACGCGACAGCATTGCCCGCTTGATCGGCGACGACGACATCGAAATCACTGATGTCGGCTACGCCCAGGCTGCGCTCGACCTGCTGCGCACCAACGTCTATGACTGCATGATCATCGACCTCAAGCTACCCGACATGCTCGGCAACGAGCTGCTCAAGCGCATGGCCACCGAGGACATTTGCTCGTTCCCGCCGGTGATCGTGTACACCGGGCGCAACCTGACCCGCGACGAAGAAGCCGAGCTGCGCAAGTATTCGCGCTCGATCATCATCAAGGGCGCGCGCTCACCTGAACGCCTGCTGGACGAAGTGACACTCTTTTTGCACAAAGTCGAATCGCAGCTGTCCCATGACCGCCAGAAGATGCTCAAGACCGCGCGCAGTCGTGACAAAGTCTTCGAAGGGCGCAAAATATTGTTGGTCGACGACGACGTGCGCAATATTTTCGCCCTGACCAGCGCGCTGGAGCACAAAGGTGCGGTGGTGGTGATCGGGCGTAACGGCGCGAGGCCATCGACAGGCTCAATGAAGTAGACGACATCGACTTGGTGCTGATGGACGTGATGATGCCGGAGATGGACGGTTACGAGGCCACCGCGTTGATCCGTCAGGACCCGCGCTGGAAGAAGTTGCCGATCATCGCAGTGACGGCCAAGGCCATGAAGGACGATCAGGAGCGCTGCCTCGCGGCCGGTTCCAACGATTACCTGGCCAAGCCGATTGACCTGGACCGTTTGTTCTCATTGATTCGTGTATGGCTGCCCAAGATGGAACGCATTTAAGTGGAGCGAAGTTTCTTGGAAAAAAGCAGTGACATTGAGCTGCGCCTGTTAATCGAGGCGATTTACCTCAAGTACAGCTACGATTTTCGCGACTACTCCGGTGCGTCGGTCAAGCGGCGCGTGGCCCATGCGCTGCGCCAGTTCGACTGCGCAACCATTTCTGCGCTGCAGGAGCGGGTGTTGCATGACCCGGCCGCGTTCATGCAGTTGCTGCAATTTCTAACGATTCCGGTGAGCGAGATGTTCCGCGACCCGTCGCACTTCCTCGCGATTCGCCAGGAAGTGGTGCCGCTGCTCAAGACCTATCCGTCGATCAAAATCTGGATCGCCGGGTGCAGCACCGGGGAGGAGGTCTACTCCATGGCGATCCTGCTGCGTGAAGAGGGCTTGCTGGAGCGCACGATTATTTACGCGACGGACATCAACCCGGCCTCGCTGGACAAAGCCAAGCAGGGAATTTTTTCGCTTGAGAACGTGCGTGCCTACACCGCCAATTACCAACAGGCCGGTGGCCAGCGTTCATTTGCCGACTACTACACCGCCGCGTACGATTACGCGATTTTCGACAAGACCCTGCGCGAGAACGTCACGTTTGCCGACCACAGCCTGGCGACCGATAGCGTATTCTCCGAAACTCAGTTAATTTCGTGTCGTAACGTGTTGATTTATTTCAATAAAAATTTGCAGGACCGAGCGTTTGGATTGTTTCATGAGTCGCTGTGTCATCGTGGCTTTTTGGTGCTGGGCAGCAAGGAAACCCTGGACTTTTCCGCCTACAGCAAGCAATTCGAACCCTTGGTCAAGCAGGAACGGATCTACCGAAAATCATGAACGACGCCGCAGCCAACCCGTATCGCGCGATTGAAGCCATCGTCGTCGGCGCGTCTGCCGGTGGCGTCGAGGCGCTGCTGAAAATTTTCGGCGACCTGCCTGACGACTTTGGCTTGCCGATCATTACCGTACTGCACCTGCCGGATGAGCGCCGCAGCCAGTTGGCTGAAGTGTTTGCACGGCGCCTGCGGATCCCGGTGAAGGAAGCGCGGGACAAGGAAGTGATCGACGCGGGCACCGTGTATTTCGCCGGGCCGGGCTATCACCTGTCGGTAGAGCATGACCGCAGCTTGTCGTTAAGCCAGGAGGACCGCGTGCACCATTCGCGGCCGGCCATTGATTACTTGTTCGCGTCGGCCGCCGATGCCTATGGCGAGGGCTTGCTGGCGATTTTAATGACCGGTGCCAACCAGGACGGCGCGCATGGGCTGGCCTATGTCAAACAGTCCGGCGGCACCACGGTGGTACAAGACCCCAAAGAAGCAAGGATTGCCGTCATGCCCCTGGCAGCCCTGGCGTTGCAAACACCTGATCATATTCTAACCTTGAGCGAGATTGGCTCATTGCTGGCTTCCCTGGAATCTTCCCCATGTTAAGTACTGTCCAGGCCAAACTGCTGATCGTCGACGATTTGCCGGAAAACCTGCTGGCCCTCGAAGCGCTGATCAAGCGCGAGGACCGACAGGTTTTCAAAGCACTGAACGCCGACGAGGCCTTGTCACTGTTGCTGGAGCACGAGTTCGCCATGGCGATTCTCGACGTGCAAATGCCCGGCATGAACGGTTTCGAGCTGGCCGAAATGATGCGCGGCACTGAAAAAACCAAAAACATTCCGATTGTGTTCGTCAGCGCCGCCGGCCGCGAACTCAATTATGCGTTCAAGGGTTATGAAAGCGGTGCCGTGGACTTCCTGCACAAGCCGCTGGACATTCACGCGGTCAAGAGCAAGGTCAATGTGTTCGTCGACCTGTATCGCCAGAGCAAGGCGATGAAGCAGCAGGTTGAAGCGCTGGAGCGCAGCCGCCGCGAGCAGGAGCTGCTGCTGACCCGCTTGCAGACCACCCAGACCGAGCTGGAACAGGCAGTGCGCATGCGCGATGACTTCATGTCGATCGTCGCCCATGAAGTACGTACGCCGCTTAACGGCCTGATCCTGGAGACCCAACTGCGCAAAATGCACTTGGCCCGGGACAACGCCGACGCGTTCACCCTCGACAAAATGCACGCGATGGTCGACCGCGACGAACGCCAGATCCGTAGCCTGATCCGGCTGATCGAAGACATGCTCGACGTGTCGCGTATCCGCACCGGCAAACTGTCGATTCGCCCGGCGCACTTTGACCTGGCTCAGTTGGTGCGCAACTTGGTGGAAAACTTCGCGCCACAGGTGGCGGCTGCCGAGTCGTCCATGCAGTTGGACGCCGAAGGGCCGGTAGAGGGCTTTTGGGATGAGTTCCGCATTGAGCAGGTCGTCTCCAATCTGCTGACCAATGCCTTGCGCTACGGCGCCAAAAGCCCGGTGGAGGTGCGCGTCTACACTGAGCATGGCGAGGCGCGCGTGGAAGTGCGCGACCATGGCATCGGCATCAGCGAAGACAACCAGAAGCGTATTTTTCAGCAGTTCGAGCGCGTGTCCGCCAGTCACGTCGCAGCCGGTCTGGGGTTGGGGTTGTTCATTTCCGAGCAGATTGTCGAGGCTCACGGCGGAACCATCGAAGTGCACAGCCGCATAGGCGAGGGCGCGCTGTTCCGGGTGTGTTTGCCGCTTGAGGCGTCGACATGAAATCAGTCGTCACCTCAACGCAACCTCTGCGTGACCCCATGGTCGTAATTGCAGCTATTGACCGGACAAAGGCTTCCCATGAGTGAAGATGCACAAGATGTCGTTTTGATCGTCGAGGACGATGAATCCATTATGTTTGTGTTGGGTGAATACCTGGCAGGCTTGGGCTATCGGGTCTTGAAGGCGATCGATGGGGAGCAGGCGTTTGAAATTCTCGCCACCAAGCCGCACTTGGACCTGATGGTCACCGACTATCGCCTGCCGGGCGGGATTTCCGGGGTGCAGATCGCCGAGCCCGCGATCAAGTTGCGTCCGGAACTGAAAGTGATCTTTATCAGCGGTTACCCGCAGGAGATTCTCGACTGCAACAGCCCGATCACACGCAACGCGCCGATTTTGGCCAAGCCGTTTGACCTGGATACGCTGCAAGAGCATATCCAGCGCCTGCTGGCGTAAGGCGCGCCTCAACCGTAACCCGCTGCCCCACCAAACCACAGCCTAAAGCAGCCAATGAAACCCTTTCATTGGCTGCTTTAGGCTGTGTGTTTCAGTCGGGTGCCCAACAGGCAGCTTAATCAGTGCGGTCTATGTGGATCATTTCGCGCACCTTGGCGGTCAGCAAATCAAACGTGAACGGCTTGGTGATCAGTTGCATTCCGGGGTCCAGAAACCCACCGCGCACTGCAGCGTGCTCGGCGTAACCGGTGATGAACAGCACCTTGAGCCCCGGCCGTATCTGCCGGCCGATTTCCGCCAGTTGCCGGCCGTTCATGCCGGGCAGGCCGACGTCGCTGATCAGCAGGTCGATGCGTTGCTCAGACTCGATGATCGGCAAAGCACCGCTGGCGTCGCCGGCTTCGACGAAGGCGTAACCCAGTTCTTTCAGTACCGCGCTGACCAGCACTCTGACCGCCGGGTCGTCCTCGACGATCAACACGGTTTCGCCCGCATTGGCGAAGGGCAGCAACTCGGGATTAATCGATTCTACGACCTGCATTTCGCCGATAAAACGCGGCAAAAACAGGCTGACGGTGGTGCCTTTGTCGACTTCGCTGTGAATCGTCACATGGCCGTGAGATTGCCGGGCAAACCCGTAGATCATTGACAGCCCAAGCCCGGTGCCCTGGCCAATCGGTTTGGTGGTAAAGAACGGATCAAACACCCTGGCCATCAGGTTTTCGGGAATACCGCAGCCGTTGTCGCTGACACTCAACTCTACGTAATCACCGGGCTCCAGGGTGCCGTAAGCGGCGGTGAAGACGCTGTCGAGGTGGCGGTTGGTGGTTTCAACCACTAACTGGCCGCCATTGGGCATGGCATCCCGAGCATTGATCACCAGGTTGAGCAGGGCGCTTTCCAACTGGTTCGGGTCGGCCTCGGCAGTCCATAACTGCGCGGCGAGGCGCATGTCGAGCTGGATACTCTCATTGATGCTGCGCTGCAGCAGCTCACCCATGGAACTCACCAGTTGGTTGAGCTCTACAGGCTTGGAGTCGAGCGACTGCCGGCGCGAAAACGCCAGCAGACGGTGGGTCAGGCCCGCCGCGCGGTTGGCCGAGGTCACCCCCAGATCGATCAGGCCGTCGAGGTCATCCAGCTTGCCGCGCGAAATGCGCCGGCGTAACAGCTCCAGGCTGCCGATGATGCCGGTGAGCATGTTGTTGAAGTCATGCGCGATGCCGCCAGTCAATTGGCCAACGGCTTCCATTTTTTGCGACTGGCGCAGCGCTTCTTCATTGCTGCGCAGTTGCGCGGTGCGTTCCTCCACCTGCTGCTCAAGGGTTTCGAGCGTACGCTGCAGGCGCAGTTCGCTCTGGCCCAAGTCAATCAAACGGTCGCGTGCTTCATATTGCCTGCGCCTGCCGCGCAAGGCGGTACTCACCAAGCTGATCAGGGTGACGGGATGGAAGGGCCGCTCCAGAAACGTCACGTTACCGAGCAAACCGCTCAGGTGAGAGGAGCCGTTCTGTTCGCTGCCGCCATGATGGGTCATCAATACAATCGGCAAGTCGGACCAGGCCGGCTGCTGATGCAAAGCTCCAGCAGCGGTTCCAGATCCACGCCACGCAGGGCCTCGGCGGCAATAATCAGCAAGCCGGCGCCTTGCTCAAGCGCTTCGCAGAGCATCGTCAGGTTCGTCGCGATGATGCCGCCGTAGCCAGCCTCATTGAGCATCATCAGCGCCAATGAGCCGTCGCGGCCCATCGGCGCCAATACGATCGCGCGCTCGGAGAGGGGAGCAATACTTGCCACTAGCCCTCATCCTTGAGCAGAGGTGAACCAGCGCCCATGTAGGTCGGGATGCCGCGCAACACACCCTGGAAATTATCCAGTGGTTCGCCGACGGTCATGCCCTGGCCGCTGATGCGGTATTCACGAATAGTCGATTCATGCGCGCCGGTGCGCTTTTTGATGATCGAGATCGCACGGCGCACTTTGCCCAGCGCTTCGAAATAACGCAGCAAAATCACGGTGTCGGCCAAATAGGTGATGTCGACCGGCGCCTGCATGTCACCGACCAGCCCATGCTGGGCAACCGTCATGAACGTCGCCGCACCACGGCGGTTCAAGTACAGGAGCAGTTCGTGCATGTGCAGGATCAGTGCGTTTTCTTCCGGCATCGCGGCCTGGTAGCCATTGATACTGTCGATGACCACGGTTTTGATGCCGCGCTCATCAACGCAACGGCGCACCCGGTGCGAGAATTCGCCAGGCGACAATTCGGCGGCATCCACTTGTTCGATCAGCAGGTTGCCGGTCTCTTGCAGCGCGGCGAGGTCGATGCCCATGTTTTTCATGCGCTCGAACAACAAGCCGAGTTCTTCATCAAAGATGAACAGCGCGGCTTTTTCGCCACGCGCCACCGCCGCTGCCGCGAAGATCATCGAGATCAATGATTTACCGGTGCCCGCAGGGCCGAGGATCAAGCTGCTGGAGCCGGTTTCGACACCGCCGCCCATCAACGCATCCAGTGCGCGAATGCCACTGCTCAAGGTCTGGCGTACATAGCCGCCGCGATGCTCGGCCGCGACCAGGCGCGGGAACACATGGATGCCATCGCCCATGATGGTGAAGTCGTGAAAACCGCCACGGTATTTCTGGCCACGGTATTTGACGATCCGCACTCTGCGGCGTTCGGCCCCGTAGTTGGGCGTCAGTTCTTCCAGGCGGATAACCCCGTGGGCCACACTGTGCACGGTTTTGTCGAGGGACTCGGTGGTCAGGTCATCGAGCAACAGCACCGTGGCGTCGTAGCGCACAAAGTAGTGCTTGATCGCGAGGATCTGCCGGCGATAGCGCAGCGAGCTTTGCGCCAACAGGCGAATTTCGGAGAGGCTGTCGAGCACCACGCGGGTTGGCTTGATGCGTTCGACCACTTCAAAAATCTGCCGCGTGGCTTCACCCAGCTCCAGGTCGGAGGAGTACAGCAGGCTTTGCTGGTGGTCCGCATTGAGCAGGCTTTCGGGCGGGGTCAGCTCGAAGATATGGATATTGTCGTCGAGGTCCCAGCCATGCGACTTGGCACCTTGGCGCAATTCGCGCTCGGTCTCGGACAAGGTGATGTACAGCGATGTTTCGCCGGCTTTTGCGCCCGCTTGCAAAAAATGCAGCGCGACGGTGGTTTTACCGGTACCGGGTTCGCCTTCCAACAGGAACAGGTGGCGACGCGATAGCCCCCCGGAAAGAATGTCGTCAAGACCTTCAATACCGGTGGCCGCCTTTTCACTGAGCTGCGCATTGGATGTAGACAAGAAGTTTCCTCAAGTCACGTGCAAGTAGAGGTGGCGCACCGCCTCTGGCGCGCCATATTCACTTGACCGTAGTGGCCCGTAGCCGTTCAAAGTTTGCTGATATTTGTATGCTGCGTTAATGGCTTACGCGTTTTCGCGGCGCGATCACAGGCCTTGCTGCAACGCCGGATCGTCGGGGTTCTGTTGCTCAAGCTGTGCCAGCAACACTTGCACGTTCTGCAACTGCCCCGTCTCTTTCCAGTAGTTGACCAACAACACCCGGGCTTTGCGATTGGCCGGGTGACGCTGGATGATTTCCTCCAACTGGCGCTGCGCCGCTTCCAACTCTTGTTGGTCGTGCAGCGTGGTCGCCAGGTCGTAGCGGTAATCCTGATTGTCGGGCGCAAGCTCCACCGCTTTCGACAGGCCGAGCAGCGCATAAGGGCGTTCGCCATGGTGTAACAACCACAGGCCCAGCGCGTGTTGCAGGTACGCCGATTCAGGGTGCGCCGCCAACTGGCGCGCCAGCAGTTGGCGCGACTCGTCGGTCTTGCCCTGCTTATCCAGCAGCTCGATTTGCGCGACCACCGCCTGCAAGTTGTCGGGCTGCAAGCGCATGGCCTGTTCCAGCGCATGCTGCGCGTCCGGCAGCAGGGCGCTGTGGATGTACAGGCGCGCCAGTTGAATCCAGCCTTCGGCGGTTTCGGGCTGGCTTTTAAGCGTTTTGACGAACTCATCCAGCACTTGCTGCAACGGCCCGAAGTACAGGCCCAGTGTGTCCGGTGACAGGCCGAGCAAGGCGTTGGCCGCGGCGAAACGCACCTCCTGCTCCGGGTCATCCAGCACCGGCCCCAGTAACAAGGTGCGCTGGCCGGTGGGCACCAGGCCGACGATGCTGCGGATCGCCGCTTCACGCACCAACGGCGAGGTATCGGCCAAGTCTTTATCGGTGAGTTTGAGTGCTTGCGGGCTTGGGTAATTAGGCAGCTCGGCATGCAATGCCACGCGCCGCTCCGGCGACAGGTCCGGTCGGCCGAGCTGTTGATACAGCACACGCGCCGCGCCCGGTTCACCGTTATGCGCCTGCTTCAAGGCTTTCGAATAACTCTGCGCAATGGCAGGCGGCACAGCCACTGGCGTGCTGCGCGAGAAATACCAGGTGAGCAACACAATCAACAACAGGGCGCACAGGCCGACGATGGAATAACGGCGTGACTTTGACATGCAGGCGTCCAAAAGCTAGGGGCAGCTATCGCAAAGTCACAAGCTTCGGTCAGACCACGGCGAGTGTCAAACCCGTATCAGGTCAGCACGTAATCAACCGGCTCCAGCGCAGGCGGCAGGTTGCGCTCGCCGGTGGCGGCGAGGATTTCGCGCTCCAACGTGCGCACAAGCGCATTGCATGGCAGGTCGTTTTCGTCAAACCCGAACGGGTCTTCAAGGTCGTCGCCAATTTCATCCAGGCCAAAGAATGTGTAGCTGACGATGGCAGTAAACACCGGCGTCAACCAACCCAATGGCTCGGCCATGGCAAACGGCAGAAGTATGCAGAACAGGTAAATGGTGCGGTGCAGCAGCAACGTGTAGGGGAAGGGCAGCGGCGTGTGTTTGATCCGCTCGCACGCGGCCTGAACCTGGCTCAAGCTGACCAGCCGGGTTTCCAGCTGGGTGTAGCGCCATTCACTGATCACGCCACGTTCTGCCAGCGCCGAAAAACCCGCGCCGAGCTGTTGCAGCACATGGTCGGGTAGATTCGGGTGAGCAGGGTTCACCGACATCCAGGGCTGTATAGCCCGCGCGGGGTCTTCCAGGCGCAACTGCGCGATCAACCCGTGGGCAAAGCCGCACAGGCCACGCAACAGTTGCGTGCGCTCTGCGCCGTCGCCGAGTACTTGGGTTTCGCGGATCAACGAGCGCACCTCAATCAGCATTTGCCCCAATTGCTTGCGCCCCTCCCACCAGCGGTCGTAACAGGCGTTGTTGCGAAAACTCATGAAAATCGACAACGACAACCCAAGCAAGGTGAAGGGCGTGGCGTTGACCTTGGAAAAGTAGGCAGGGTGCAGGGTTTCGATCAGCACTATCACTGACGCCAACAAGGTCACCAGCAGGCTACGCAAGGCGATGCGCTTGGCAATCGAGCCCTTGAGGGAAAACAGGATGCCTAACAGATTGGGCTTGGGGCGAACGATCATCGGCGGCTTCTTTGCGGGCGCAGGCCTGCAGAGTAGAAGCTTGCGGCAGGTGCGTCCAATCACTGCGGCTGACCGGCTGATCAGTCGGCTCAATGATTGGCCAAAGCAGTCAGCCATGTTGATGGCTTTGACTATTGCTGCGGGTTGCGCTCTGCAGCGACTATTTCGGGGAATCTTGTCCTGCAAAGCGTCCTGAAAATAAAAACACACAAGGATTTGAAGCGATGCGTGAGTATTTGGCTGCCACCGCCGAGTTTGATTACCAGCACACCGCAGACGCCGCACTGGCCGGCAACCTGCAAGCCCTGAATGCCTGTGTAGAGTGCTGCGACCGCCACGCGCTGCCAGGGCGCATCGCGTTGTTCTGGGAGGGCAAGGACGGCGCCAGTGCCACCGTGACCTTCAGCCAATTGCAGGACCACGCGGCGCGCTTCGCCAACTTCCTGTTGGCCCAAGGCATCAGGCGCGGCGATAAAGTCGCGGGGCTGTTGCCACGCACTGCTGAATTACTGGTGGTGGTACTGGCCACCTGGCGCATCGGCGCGGTGTACCAGCCGCTCTTTACCGCGTTCGGCCCCAAGGCCATCGAGCACCGCCTGAGCGCGGCTGGCGCAGCCTTGGTGGTCACCGATGCGGTGAACCGCCCCAAATTGGCCGAGGTGCAAGGCTGCCCAACCATCGTCACGGTCGCCGGCGCCAAAGGTGAAGGCATCGTGCGCGGCGACTGCAGTTTTTGGGCCGAAGTGGCGCGCCACTCAAGCGTCTGCGAGCCGCTGTTATTGGGCGCGGATGATCCGTTCCTGCTGATGTTCACCTCGGGCACCACCGGCCCGGCAAAAGCCCTGTCGGTGCCGCTCAAGGCAATTGTCGCCTTCCAGAGCTACACCCGCGACGCGGTGGATTTGCGCCCCGACGATGCGTTCTGGAACGTCGCCGACCCAGGCTGGGCTTACGGCATCTATTTCGGCGTGACCGGGCCGCTGTCGATGGGCCACCCGATTACCTTCTACGATGGCCCGTTCACGCTGGAAAGCACCTGCCGGGTGATCAACAAATACGCGATAACCAACCTCACCGGTTCGCCCACGGCGTATCGCCTGTTGATTGCCGGCGGCGAACAGTTCGCCGAGTCGATCAAGGGCAAGCTGCGCATCGTCAGCAGTGCCGGCGAGCCGCTGAACCCGGAAGTGATTCGCTGGTTCGCCAGCCACTTGGGCGTGACCATTCACGACCACTATGGCCAGACCGAGTTGGGCATGGTGCTGTGCAACCACCATGGCCTGGCGCACCCGGTGCATGTGGGCTCGGCCGGGTTTGCCTCACCGGGGCACCGCATCGTGGTGCTTGATGACAACTATCAGGAATTGCCCGCGGGCCAGCCTGGCATTCTCGCCATCGACCGCGAACACTCGCCCATGTGCTGGTTCGCAGGTTATGACGGCGTGGCCACCAAGGCCTTTGTCGGCGCGTACTACCTGAGCGGCGACACCGTGGAGCTGAACCCCGACGGCAGCATCAGCTTTGTCGGGCGCAGTGACGATGTGATCACCACCTCCGGCTACCGTGTCGGCCCGTTCGACGTGGAAAGCGCGCTGGTCGAACACCCGGCCGTGGTCGAGGCCGCGGTGGTCGGCAAACCCTGCCCGCAGCGCACGGAAGTGGTCAAAGCCTTTGTGGTGATCAGCCCGCAATACAGCGCAAGCCCACAACTGGCCGAAGAACTGCGCCTGCACGTGCGCAAGCGCCTGGCCGCTCACGCTTACCCCCGAGAAATCGAATTTGTCAGCGACTTGCCGAAGACCCCGAGCGGCAAGCTGCAACGCTTTATTTTGCGCAATCAGGAAATCGCCAAGGCTCAGGCCGCACAGGCGTAACCCACCTCTAAGGACACAACAATGCAGATTGAAAACAAGGTATTTCTGGTCAGCGGCGGTGCTTCGGGCCTCGGCGCGGCCACCGCCGAGATGCTGATCGCGGCCGGTGCCAAAGTCATGCTGGTCGACCTGAACGCTGAAGCGGTGGCCGCCAAGGCCCAACAACTCGGCGATAACGCGCGCAGCGCGGTGGCAGACATCAGCCAGGAAGCCGCCGCCGAAGCTGCCGTGCACGCCGCCGTTACGGCATTTGGCGGTTTGCATGGCCTGGTCAACTGCGCCGGTGTGGTGCGCGGCGAAAAAATCCTCGGCAAAAACGGCCCACATGCGTTGGCAAGCTTTGCCCAGGTGATCAACGTCAACCTGATCGGCAGCTTCAACTTGCTGCGCCTGGCAGCGGCGGCAATCGCCGAAACCGATGCGAATGCCGACGGCGAGCGCGGCGTGATCATCAACACCGCCTCGGTGGCAGCCTTTGACGGGCAGGTTGGCCAAGCGGCATATGCGGCCTCCAAAGGCGCGATTGCCAGCCTGACGCTGCCCGCTGCACGTGATCTGGCGCGCTTCGGTATTCGGGTGATGACCATTGCGCCCGGCATTTTTGAAACGCCGATGATGGCCGGCATGACGCCGCAGGTGCGCGATTCGCTGGCCGCCGGCGTGCCATTCCCGCCACGTTTGGGCAAACCCGCCGAATACGCCGCGCTGGTGCGGCACATCATCGAAAACAGCATGCTCAATGGCGAGGTGATCCGTCTCGACGGCGCCTTGCGCATGGCCGCCAAGTAAGGAGGACAACTCATGAATGATCCGATCGTTATCGTCAGCGCCGTACGCACGCCGATGGGTGGCTTTCAAGGCGACCTCAAAGGGCTGAGCGCGCCGCAACTCGGCGCGCGGCGATTCGCGCCGCCGTGGAGCGTGCCGGCGTTGCCGCCGATGCGGTGGATGAAGTGCTGTTTGGTTGCGTGCTGCCCGCGGGGCTCGGCCAGGCGCCCGCACGCCAGGCCGCATTGGGTGCCGGGCTTGACAAGGGCACGCGCTGCACCACGCTCAACAAAATGTGCGGCTCGGGCATGCAGGCGACGATTCTGGCCCATGACGCGCTGCTGGCCGGGAGTGCCGAGGTGATCATCGCTGGCGGCATGGAAAGCATGTCCAACGCGCCCTACCTGCTCGACCGTGCGCGCAGCGGCTACCGCATGGGGCACGGCAAGGTGCTCGACCATATGTTCCTCGACGGCCTCGAAGACGCCTATGAAAAGGGCCGCCTGATGGGCACCTTCGCCGAGGACTGCGCCGGGCACAACGGCTTTACCCGCGAGGCTCAGGATGCCTTCGCGATTGCCTCGCTGACCCGTGCGCAGGAAGCGATTACCCACGGCAGCTTTGCCGCCGAGATCGTGCCGGTGCAGGTCATGGTCGGCAAACAGCCAACAACCATCGTACATGACGAGCAACCGCCCAAAGCCCGCCTGGACAAGATTGCCAGCCTTAAACCGGCGTTCCGCGAAGGCGGCACGGTGACGGCGGCCAACTCCAGTTCGATTTCCGACGCGCCGCAGCGTTGCTGCTGATGCGCCAGAGCCAAGCGCACGCGCGTGGGCTCAAGCCGTTAGCCGTGATTCATGCGCACGCCGCCTTCGCCGATGAGCCGGGGCTGTTCCCGGTGGCGCCGGTGGGGGCGATTCGCAAGCTGATGAACAAGACCGGCTGGCAACTGGATGAAGTCGACCTGTTTGAGATCAACGAAGCGTTCGCCGTGGTGAGCCTGGTGACCATGAGTACGCTGGAAATACCCCACAGCAAAGTCAACATTCACGGCGGCGCCTGCGCGCTGGGCCACCCGATCGGTGCCTCCGGCGCACGAATCCTCGTGACCTTGCTCTCGGCGTTGCGCCAGCAAGGCCTCAAACGCGGGGTTGCCGCCATCTGCATCGGCGGCGGTGAAGCCACCGCCATGGCCGTTGAATGCCTGTATTAAGGACTCATCACAATGCTGCCGACTGACGAACACCTGCAAATCCGCGAAGCCGCCCGGCAATTCGCGCAAGAGCGCCTCAAGCCGTTCGCTGCGCAATGGGACCGCGAACACCGCTTCCCCAAAGACGCCATCGCTGAAATGGCCGAACTGGGCTTTTTCGGCATGCTGGTGCCGGAACAGTGGGGCGGTTGCGACACCGGTTACCTGGCCTACGCCATGGCGCTGGAAGAAATCGCCGCGGGCGACGGCGCCTGCTCGACCATCATGAGCGTGCACAACTCGGTGGGCTGCGTGCCGATTCTGACCTTCGGCAACGAGCAGCAGAAACAGCAGTTCCTTGCGCCGCTGGCGAGTGGCGCGATGCTCGGTGCTTTTGCATTGACCGAACCGCAAGCCGGCTCCGACGCCAGCAGCCTGAAGACCCGCGCGCGCCGTGACGGCGAGCATTACGTGCTCAACGGCTGTAAACAGTTCATCACCTCGGGGCAGAACGCCGGGGCGGTGATTGTGTTTGCGGTGACTGACCCGGCAGCCGGCAAACGCGGGATCAGCGCGTTTATCGTGCCCACCGATTCGCCGGGCTACACGGTCGCGCGGGTAGAAGACAAGTTGGGCCAGCACGCATCGGACACCTGTCAGATTCTGTTTGAGGAACTGAGAGTGCCGCTGGCCAACCGTTTGGGCGAGGAGGGCGAAGGCTACAAAATCGCCCTGGCCAACCTTGAAGGTGGGCGCGTGGGCATTGCCGCGCAAGCGGTGGGCATGGCGCGCGCAGCGTTTGAAGCGGCGCGTGACTATGCGCGCGAGCGTGAAAGCTTCGGCAAAACCCTGATCGAACACCAGGCCGTGGCGTTCCGCCTGGCCGACATGGCCACGCAAATTGCCGTCGCCCGGCAAATGGTGCATTACGCCGCCGCGCTGCGTGACAGCGGCAAGCCAGCCTTGGTGGAAGCGTCGATGGCCAAGCTGTTCGCTTCGGAAATGGCCGAAAAAGTCTGCTCGGCTGCCTTGCAAACCTTGGGCGGTTACGGTTACCTGAGCGACTTCCCCTTGGAGCGGATCTACCGCGATGTGCGGGTCTGTCAGATTTACGAAGGCACCAGCGATATTCAGCGCATGGTCATCTCACGCAATCTTTAAGGAGCCGGAACATGACTTACGAAACTATTTTGCTCGACGTACAGGGCCGCGTAGGGCTGATCACGCTCAATCGCCCGCAAGCCCTGAATGCCTTGAATGCGCAATTGGTCAGCGAGCTGAACCAGGCGCTGGATGGCCTGGAAGCCAACCCTGAAATCGGCTGCATCGTCTTGACCGGCTCGAAAAAAGCCTTCGCCGCCGGAGCCGACATCAAGGAAATGGCCGAGTTGACCTACCCGCAGATCTACCTGGACGACTTGTTCAGCGACAGCGACCGCGTGGCCAATCGCCGTAAACCGATTATTGCGGCGGTCAACGGCTTCGCCCTGGGCGGCGGCTGTGAACTGGCGTTGATGTGCGACTTCATCCTGGCCGGTGACACGGCCAAGTTCGGCCAGCCCGAAATCAACCTCGGCGTGTTGCCGGGCATGGGCGGCACCCAACGGCTGACGCGTGCGGTGGGTAAGGCAAAGGCCATGGAAATGTGCCTGACCGGGCGGTTTATCGATGCGGTGGAGGCCGAGCGCAGCGGGATAGTAGCGCGCATCTTCGCGGCTGATGAATTGCTTGAAGAAGCGCTGAAAGTGGCCGCCCTGATTGCAAGCAAATCGGTGCCGATCAGCATGATGGTCAAGGAAAGCGTGAACCGCGCGTTTGAGGTGAGCTTGTCTGAAGGCGTGCGCTTTGAGCGCCGGGTGTTCCATGCAGCGTTTGCGACGCTGGATCAGAAGGAAGGCATGGCGGCGTTTGTGGCCAAGCGGCCGCCTGAGTTTAAAGACCAATAAAGCGGGTTCGATGTGTTCTTTGGATTTTCGTACATATCCCGTATTTGCGTTATGGCTTATATCGGTTTCGCTCTTACAGCGAGTCACTTTTGAACATCCGGAGCCGCCAGTCAAAAGTAACCAAAACGCTCTTGCCCCACCACTC
>NZ_VUAZ01000178.1 GCF_009296165.1 Pseudomonas kitaguniensis
CGATTCGACTTGCTCCCGATGGCGGTGGGTCAGATAAAGATGAGCTGACTGGCACACCGCCATCGGGAGCAAGCCCCCTCCCACATTTGAATCTCTACTTTTTGATCTCCACATTTGAATCTTCAGTGTTCTGAAGATCGTTCCCATGTTGCATGGGAACGATCATCGCCGTTGCTCAGAACCCGCGGTGCTTCTTCAGGTGCTCATTGATCTTCGCCGCCGGCACTTTCTGCAACGTGCACAGCAGGTCGTGCGACAGTTCACGCAAGCCGTGCGTGCCGCGCAGTTGCTGGGCCAGGTGCGCCGTGAGGTTGGCGGCCATCTCGGCATCCGCCATCGCCCGGTGAGCCTTGCCGGTGTGCGGCAATTGGGCGAAGGTGTTCAGGGTGCCAAGCTTGTGGTTCGGCGCCGACGGCATCAACCGGCGCGCCAGCAGCAGCGAACAGGCGAATTTTTGCAGGCGGGTGCGGCGGATCAGGCCCAGCTCGTAATCCCAAAACTTCTGGTCGAACGCGGCGTTGTGCGCCAGCAGCGGCGTCACGCCGACAAACTCATTCACCTCGTTCATCACGCGCTCAGCCGGTGGCGCGCTGCGCAACATGGCGTTGCTGATGCCGGTGAGTTGTTCGATAAAACCCGGCACGCGCACGCCGGCGTTCATCAAGCTCTGGTAGCGGTCCACTATTTGGCCGCGCTCAAGAATGACCACGGCAATTTCCGTGGCCCGGCAGTGGCTGCTCGGCGTGATGCCGGTGGTTTCAAAGTCGATGACCGCTATACGTTCCAAACCTGTTCCAACTCCGTCTGACAATTTATTAAGCCGCAGGGCTTATTTAAGCAACAGCGCGCCTTCGATCGGCACGTAGCGGCTGGCGGCGCGAATCAATGAGTTGGCCGTCAGCCCCGGCACGCCGTAGGCAATGGCTTCAACGCCGTGCTTTTGGATGATGCGTTCGAGCAGCATGTCAAAATCGCCGTCGCCGGAGGCCAGCACCACTTCGTCGACGTGGTCGGCGGCGTCCATGATGTCGAGGGTGATGCCCACGTCCCAGTCGCCCTTGGCCGAACCGTCGGCGCGCTGGATGTAGGGTTTGAGTTTTACCGTAAAACCCAGGTTGCGCAGGATCTGCTGGAACTGCTGTTGCTTGCTGTCGCCACGGTCGATGGCGTACGCGTACGCCTCGACGATTTGCCCGCGCGCGCTGATGTCAGCCCACAGGGCGGCGTAGTTGAAGTGGCAGCCATAGGCCTGGCGCACGGTGTAGTAGAGGTTTTGTACATCGGCGAACACCGCAATTTTCTTCACCGCACTTCCCCATGGCTGCCGTTTGGACCCCGAACGCGAAGGTCCGCAAAGGCGCCAGTATGCCAGCCATGGGGCAGTTTCCGAGAAAAATCAGCCTGGGGCGACAAAGCGCCCCGGCCGTTGCGTGTGTCAGACGAACGAATCGTCATCGCCGAAGGACGAGGCGTCGTCGGCATAATCGTTATCCGCGAAGCTGTCGGTGTTGTTGCTGCCCCAGTTGTCGTTGCCGGTAAATTTCTGGTCGTCATTGCCCCAGTTGCCTTGGTCGCTGGCGGGTGCCGGCTGTTCGATGATTTCTTCAACGATCTGCGGCTGCTGGTTGTGATGGAACAGGCTGCTGATGCCTTCGGCCAACATCACGCCACCCGCCACGCCGGCAGCGGTTTTCAGGGCGCCACCGAGGAAGCCGCTGCCGACCGGCGCTGCGGCTGGTTGCTGGTAATTCTGCGGCGGCGCAGCGTAATTCTGCTGCTGGGGCGCAGGCTGGCCGAAAGAAGGCCGCGCCGGTTCACGCCAGCCGCCACCTGCCGGGGCCTGCGCGCTCGGTGCCGGTTGGCTGTCACGCGAACCACCGCCAAAGATGCTCGACAGGAAGCCGCCGCTGCTCTGCGCCGGTTGCGCCGACTGAGCGCGGGCCTGCTGCAATTCGTCCTGCAATTGCTGGATCTGCTGCGCCTGCTGCTTGTTCTGCGCGTCGAGGCTTTTGATCGCGTGTTCCTGCACCAGGATCGACTGGGTCATGTAGTACCCGGCGGCGGGTTGGCGAGTCATGTGTTCCTTGATCCGCGCTTCGGCCTGGGCGTCGCGCGGGGCTGAGTCCGTTTCGGCTTGTTGCAACCGTGAAAACAGTCCATCGATCAGGGTTTGCTCTTCGCTGTTCATGGCGACCTCGTTAGATTGCCGGTAAAAATCATTGCCCCGCCTGTGGTCAAGCGGGCTACGCGCTAGTTATGGGGCTGTTACTATTTGTTTCAATGGTCTTTACGCAAGGTTTACGTTTGCTAACGCCAAGGCCTGATCGGTTAAAGTGTGGCCCTTGCTTTCAAGCCTGTGATGACCCTGATGAATCCGTTAGACGTATTGCGCGACTCCTTTCGTTTTACCCGGCACAACCTGGGCGCCATCGTGCAGTTGTGTTTGCCGCTGGTGATTCTCGAAGCCCTGCTGCAACAGCTACTCGAACACACGCTGGGCCCGGATGCATTCCCCGGCTACAGCGTGATGGTGGGCCTGTTGGTGTACCCGCTGTACACCGGCGCGCTGATCGTGTTTCTGGACGCGCGCACCCGTGGCGAGTCGCCGCGTACACAGGCTGTATGGGCCATGGCCCTGACCCTGTGGCCACGCTTCGCCCTGCTCACGGCGGTCAGTACGCTGCTGATTCTGCTCGGCTTGTCGCTGTATTTTCTGCCAGGCCTGTGGTTGATGGTGGTGCTGGCGTTCGCCGAGTACCTGCTGGTGCTGCGCGGCCTGCCGGCGCTGGAAGCGATGAAGGAGAGTTTTCGCCTGACCCGTGGGCATTTCTGGCGAATCCTGGTGTGCCTGCTGTGTGTGATGACGCCGCTGTGGCTGCTTAAAGGCGCGAGTGTGGCGGCGTATCCCGACCCGTCGCCGCTGCTGAGCGTGGTGATCGACAGCGCCCACAGCTTCCTGCAGTTGTTCACCAGCGTAGTCCTGTTCCGTTTATTCATGTTGATCGGTGGCGACGCCGACGCGCGGTGATATGCTCGCTGCCACCTCTGACACGCTATAAGCCGAGCCGATGACCCGTTTATTGCGCATCACCCTGTTGAGCCTGCTGATTATCGCGGCCCTGCTGATGGTTGTGATCTATAGCCTGACCTGGCGCCCGGCCGACCAGCAAACCTTGCCCGTGAGCTGCGTCGCGCCGCGTGCGCCGACATTGCTGCCGGGGCAGGCGCTCAAGGTCATGACCTGGAACGTGCAATACCTGGCCGGCAAAAACTACGTGTTCTGGTACGACACTACCGACGGTAAAGGCCCGGACGAGCGGCCCACCGTCGAAGACATGGCCGCCAGCCTGGATGAAGTGGCCCGGGTAATCCGCGACGAACAACCCGACATCCTGCTGCTGCAGGAACTCGACGACAACGCCAAACGCTCGCACTACCAGGACCAGCTTGCCCTGTTGCAAGAACGCCTCGCCGACCTCTACCCGTGCAGCGCCCAAACCTACGACTGGAAAGCCGATTTGGTACCCGACCTGCACATCTTCGGCAGTGTGGGGCGCAAACTGGCGACGCTGAGCCGCTACCAGATCGAACATGCCGAACGCCTGCAACTGCCCGTCGCCTCGACCGACTTCATCAGCCGCCAGTTCCAACCCAAACCCGCTTTGCTGTTGACCTACCTGCCGTTAAGCGACGGCGGCCAACTGGCCGTGCTCAACACACGCCTGGATGGCGGTGCGCCTGGGCGCTCAGCGGTACTGGAACAGGTTAAAACCACGGTGAAATTGCTCGATAAATTCGAAGGCCGTGGCACGCCCTGGCTGATCGGCGGGGACTTCAACCTGCTGCCCCTCGGGCAATTCCTGCGCCTGGACGCCGATAAACGCAGCGCGTATTCGCCGGACAGCGAACTGCACCTGCTCTGGGATAAATACCCGCTGATCCCGAGCAACAACGAATCCAGCGGTATCGACCGGCAGCAGTGGCTGACGCACTTCCCCAACGACCCGAGCCTGGACGGCCCGGACCGCACGCTGGATTACCTGTTCCACAGCCCGCGTATCAAGCGGGTAGAGGCCAAGGTGCGGCAGGCGGACACGTTGCGTATCTCCAACCATTTGCCACTGATTGCACGGTTCCTGCTGCCTGCTGCGCAGTAAGCACCAGATCGCCAGATCAGCGTGGCAACGATCATGTACCTCTCGGTTTAGCCCGCGCTGTCGCTTCCGCCACCAGCGGGTCATCCGGCCAGTAATGCTTCGGATAGCGCCCCTTCAAATCCTTCTTCACCTCGGCATACGTGCTGCGCCAGAAGTTCGCCAGGTCTTGCGTCACCTGCACCGGCCGCCGCGCGGGTGACAACAGGTGCAACTTGACCACTTGGCGGCCGCCGGCAATGCGCGGGGTGTCGGCCAGGCCGAACAATTCCTGCAGGCGCACCGCCAGAATCGGCGGCTGTTCGCTGTAATCCAAACGCACCGAGGAGCCCGACGGTACTTTCACGTGCTGCGGTGCCAGTTCGTCGAGGCGCTGAGGCAGCGGCCAGGGCAACAGGTTGTGCAGGAAACTGGAGATGTCCAGGTTGCCAAAATGGCTGAGGCGCGAGACTTTGCCCAAGTAGGGCATCAGCCAGTGTTCGAGGCTGGCGAGCAAGGCGCTGTCGCTGATGTCGGGCCATTCGCTGGTTTTACCGGCATCAAGCTGGCGCAGCAGCATC
Organism: Pseudomonas kitaguniensis; assembly: GCF_009296165.1. Classification (GTDB taxonomy): domain Bacteria; phylum Pseudomonadota; class Gammaproteobacteria; order Pseudomonadales; family Pseudomonadaceae; genus Aquipseudomonas; species Aquipseudomonas kitaguniensis. The sequence continues at coordinate 4,715 of NZ_VUAZ01000178.1, forward strand.
ACGCGGGCTTGCCACTGACGCAATTCGGGCGTCCAGGGCAGCAGTTCCAGGCCTTTGCGGCGCACCAGATTGACCAACGCCTGGCTGCGCGCGGCTTCGTCGAGGCCGGTCAATGGCTCGCGGCTGAGTACCAGCTCGCCGACTTTGCGCTGGCGCTCGGCGCGCAGTACGCCCTCGCGCTCATCCCAGTCCAACTGGTCGACGTTGCGCACTTGCTCGGCGAGCACGCTGTCGAACAGCGCCGGGTCAAAGTCCGCCGCGAGGTAGATGCGTTCTTCGCGTTGGCCCTGCCGACTGCCGAGGTCGGCAATCACCAGCCAGGCTTGTTTCATCAGGCTGTCGGCCTCGGCGAACAGCGCGGCGCGGCCGTTGGCCAGGCGATATTCGGCGCCACCGGGGCGCCGTTGCTGGGCCACACGGTCTGGGTAGGCCAGCGCCAGCAGCGCGCCGAGCCAGCGCGGATGGTCGGGGTCGGCCACCGGTTGCGTCGCCTTGCCCCTTAAATAGCCGCGGTATTGCCGCGCCAATTGCTTGGCCCGCTGCACCCCACCTTGCGTGCCGCGCGCCCGTTCTTCGCCGGACAGCAGCGCCAACCGGCTGTGCAAATCGGCGCCGCCGCCGCGCAAAATATCGCGCTCACCCAACAGCGCGGCGACATCACAGGCAGTGGCCGCCAGCCCCAAATCCTGACCACGCAGCAGCAAATGCGCGATACGCGGATGCGCCGGCAGCTCGGCCATTTTTTGGCCATGCGCGGTCAAGGTGTATTCATTTAAAGCACCGAGGCGCACCAGCAAATCCTGCGCCTGCGCATACGCGGCGGTCGGCGGCACGTCCATCCACACCAGTTGCGCAGGCGTGACGCCCCAGCGCGCCAGTTGCAAGGCCAGGCCTGCGAGGTCGGCGGCGAGAATTTCCGCGCTGCCATAGGCGGCCAAGCCTTCGTGTTGGTCTTCGGACCACAGCCGATAACACACGCCCGGTTCCAGGCGCCCTGCCCGACCGGCGCGCTGGGTGGCACTGGCGCGGGAAATACGCTGCGTGTCGAGGCGGGTCATGCCGCTGCCAGGGTCAAACCGCGGCACCCGCGCCAGCCCGGCGTCGATCACCACGCGCACGCCGTTGATGGTCAGGCTGGTCTCGGCGATGTTGGTGGCCAGTACCACTTTACGTTTGCCGGCGGGCGCCGGGTCGATGGCGGCGCGCTGGGCATTCAGGTCGAGTTCGCCGTGCAGCGGGCACAACAACACGTCACTGCGATCACCGAGGGCCTCGGCCAATTGTTGATTAACCCGGCGAATGTCGGCCTGCCCCGGCAGAAACACCAACACGCTGCCGGTCTCGTCATGCAGCGCTTCGAGGACGGTTTGCACCACGCGCGGCTCGATAAATTCACCGGCCTGGTACGGCCGCCCCCAGCGCATCTGCACCGGGAACATGCGCCCTTCGCTGCGCAGGATCGGCGCATTGCCGAGCAACGCGGCGAGGCGTTCGCCTTCAAGGGTGGCCGACATCAGCAGGATTTTCAGCGGCTGTTCATCGCGAAACAAGTCGCGACCGTTGAAGCTCAGGGCCAGCGCCAGGTCGGCGTCGAGGCTGCGCTCGTGGAACTCGTCAAAAATCAGCAAGCCCACGCCCTCCAGCGCCGGGTCATCCTGCAGGCGGCGAGTGAGGATACCTTCGGTGACCACTTCAATGCGCGTGTTGGGGCCGACTTTGCTGTCGAGGCGGATGCGATAGCCCACGGTTTCGCCAACCTTTTCACCCAGCTCACTGGCCAGGCGTTCGGCGGCGGCACGCGCGGCGAGGCGCCGGGGTTCGAGCATCAGGATGGTTTGCCCGGCCAGCCAAGGCTCGTTCAACAATGCCAACGGCACGCGGGTGGTTTTACCGGCGCCAGGCGGCGCTTCGAGCACGGCTTCATGGCGATTCGCCAAGGCGTCACGCAGCGCGGGTAAAACATCATCGATGGGCAACAAATTCATAAACACTCCCAGACAGGCTGGGCAGTATAACGATGGACAAGCCAGACCAAACTCCGCCCTCATAATAAAGGTTAGATCTTACGAAGATGAAAGGTTTGGCCTGAACCGGAGCAACACTTAAAACTCACCCATTCATCATGGAATGAAGGCTGGCTTTCCATACCAGCACATGACAGGCAGCGCGACCGTCTTCTCGGCCTTGACGTGGTCAGCTGGCTTGGACACAAACGTCACCCAAAAGATGGCGACCAGTACAGGGATGAGTACGATAAAACCGCCAAACAACCTGTTTTCGCCCTTGGTACATTTAAACGCGCAGGACTTGAAAAAAACTCGCGGCGACATAAAGGAAACAAACAATATGCTCAGCGGGAGATAAATGACCCCACTCCACAGTTCTGTACCGATCGGGAATTCCAGAAAATAGCAGGCAACGATAAACCCTATTAGATAGGCAAAGTAAGTCAACATCAGACTAATCAAAAACCTTGTCGGCGCAAGCGCAAAAAGAACCAACAGTCCATCCCGTCTGGCGTAGGAAACGCCGCCAAAAAATCGCGCGATGCCAGCAACCACAAAAGCGAGAGTGGCGAGTAACAGAATCGAAACGGGCGCCAAACCCTCCCCGTAAGCTATATTCAAATAGGCGCCAACCGCCGGATTCAGACAGGCGCCCCAATAAAGAAGCGCAGCAGAAAAAAGTAAATAGACCAAAAACAAAACGGCATTTTCCGCGCCGAACCTCTTCAGTTCCTCACAAGAGAGGGGGCCGTAAATGTCTGTTTTTTTCTTGTCTTTCAAGTCAATGCTCATTTTTCATCCTGAAAATTCTAAAGTCCGTTACGGTATCGGTATCATCCGTAAAAACTTTAAATGCCTCTTAACAGTAACAGTTTGCAAATAGGTTAAGCATGGCGAACTGCCGGACGCCGGTGGTGGTCTCAAAAACACGACGGGCTTGAACTGTGAACCCAATCAACTGTGGGAGCGGGCTTGCTCGCGATGGCGGCGTGTCATTCACTACACGTGTTGGCTGATACACCGCTATCGCGAGCAAGCCCGCGCCCACACCAAGCCCATCTCCCACACAGGTTTGCTTGCACATTTGAACATCGGCGTCTTGTAGACTCGCAGCTTTTAGTCACCCTTTCAGGAGAACTTTCATGCGTATCGCTTCCCGTGTCATCGGCGGTGTTCTCGCCGTTACCCTGCTGAGCCAACTGACGGCCTGCGGTTCGATTTTCTACCCGGACCGCCGTGGCCAAATCGACGGCAAGATCGACCCGGCGATTGCCGTGCTCGATGCCGTGGGCCTGCTGTTCTATGTGATCCCGGGGCTGATCGCGTTCGGCGTCGACTTCGCCACTGGCGCTATCTATTTCGAGCCGGGCAAAACCGCCCAAGTCGCCCCTGAAAAACTCCACGAAGCCATCGGCGCCGACGGCAAGGTCGATAACGCCAAGCTGCAAAGCATCATCCAGAAGGAAACCGGCCGCACCTTGCCGCTGGACGACCCTCGTATGATTCAGTTCAAGGGCAGCGTGCAACAACTTGCTTCCCTGGGCCTGCAACCTGCTGCCTAAGGACCGCCCATGACCACCAGTCCCGAACACGCCAGGCTTTTGCGCCTGGCCACCCGCGCGTCGGTCGGCGTGGCCTGTGCGTTGATCATCACCAAGGCTATCGCGTGGTGGCTCAGCGGCTCGGTGAGCATGCTCGCAGGCTTGACCGATTCACTGCTCGACGGCGTAACGTCGCTGCTGAATTTGCTCGCGGTGCATTACGCGCTGCGCCCAGCCGATGACGATCATCGGTATGGGCATGGCAAGGCGGAATCGCTGTCGGGCATGGCGCAGGCGCTGTTTATCGGCGGCAGTGCGGTGCTGATCGCGTTCCAGGCGTATCAGCGCTTGCAGCACCCGGAGCCGGTGGGCGCGCCATGGCTGAGCATCGGCGTGATCGTGTTTTCACTGGTGCTGACGGTTGCGTTACTGATGCTGCAACATCGGGTGATCCGCGAAACCGGCTCCAACGCGGTGCGCGCGGACTCGCTGCACTACCGCTCGGACTTGATGCTTAACGGCAGCATTCTGGTGGCGTTGGTGTTGGCGGGTTTTGGCTTCAATCAGGTGGATGCGTGGTTCGGTTTGGGGATTGCCGCCTACATCTTGTGGAGCGCGGTGCAGATCGCCCGCGAAAGCTTCGCGGTGCTGATGGACGAGGAACTGCCGCCGGATGTCAGCCAGCATATGCTGGAGTTGGCGCGCGGGGTGCCGGGTGTGTTGGGTGCGCATGATTTGCGCACACGTATCTCCGGCAGCCATTGGTTTGTGCAGTTGCACCTGGAACTGCCGGGGGAATTGACGCTGTCAGTCGCCCACGGCATCAGCGACCAAGCCGCCGATGCGATTCACCAAGCCTACCCGCGCGCCGAAGTGCTGGTGCACGCCGACCCGCGGGAAGTGGTTACAGGCAATAAAGCCTAGTTACTGCACTTGGTACCCGCGACTGGTCAGGCAGTTGCCCTGGGCCTGACGGTAGGTTTGCACCACCGCTGGGTCCGGGGCGTAGGTCACGGCCTGCGGATCGAAGCCGCTTTGCTGCACCGCCCAGCGATAGCAGTCATAGCCATCCTGCTGCACTTGGGCCGGTGACTGGCCGTTGGCAGGGTAGGCCGTCACGTTATAGCCGTTGCCTTGCGGCGCGGGTTGCGGCGCCGGCACTTGCGTCGGCGGCTGCACCACCACGTACTGCTGCGAGCTGCTTTCGTAGGTGTAGTAGGAACCGGCCGCGAGGAAGAACAGCGAACTGCCCACCCACACTTCACGGGCGTAGTCCGGCAGGTATTGCACGCGGATGCCGTACGGCGGGGTTACCACTACATACCGCGGGCCTTGCGGGCGATACCAGTAACCGCCCGAGAAGAAGTAATCCTGGCCACGGTAGGGCACGCGGTAATGGCGCTCGGGGAAGCGGTCGACGGTGTAGCCAGGGCGATATTGCGGGCCTACGCCCCAACCATTGCCATGCCCATCAGGGCGGCCTGGCCAGCGGTTGTCATTCGGGTGCGGGCCGGGGCCATTACCGGCCTGCCAATGTGGGTTGCCATCATTACGGCGCGGGATGTCCTGATAATAACCCTGGCGCGGTTCCTGAGTTTGCCGAACCGTGTCTGGGCGGCCCTGTATCGGCAGGTTATTCGCCGGTTGCGGCGCAGGCCGAGGCTGCTCGGCACCTTGCGGGCGACCTTGCCACTGCCCGCCGCCGCGTTGCTGTTGCTCGGCACGCTCAAAATGCTCGTTCTGCGGGCGCGGCGCAGTGTTTTCCGGGCGCGCTTGATTGTTCTGCGGGCGCGGCTGATTATTTTGCGGGCGCGGCTGCTCGTTACCTTGCCGCGGGCCTTCCGGCCCTCTTTCATGCTGACCACCGCCTTCGGAGCGCGGGTCGTCGGCCATCACTTGCGTGCTGATGGCGACCATCAGCACACCTACACCTGCCAAACGCCAGATGCGCTTCATGCTATTCCTCACTGCGGATTATGGCCCAGCGTGTCCGGCCTCAGAGTATGAGACTGGAAAAGCCTGATCAGGTTCTTTGACAGGTTATCAGTCGCGAGAAGTTTTTCTTAAGCCAAAGAAAAAGGGGCGACCCGTCGGCCACCCCTTGAGAATTTCGTCCTTGCTCAACGCTTTTGACGTTGGCTCACCTCACGCCGTCTTGTGAACAGTGTGCAGCCTGGAGGCCGGCCAACCCTGCTTGGGCGGCGGCCGCAGCGGGCCTGATTGGGCGAGCTGCAGTGGACTGTTTGTCCAGGCGGTGATTCTGTTAATAAAGATACCCGCGAGCGCCCGACAGATGATTGCGAAGATTGCGTTAATAAACAGTGCTTGCGCAATTTTTAACCCTTCATGGATAATTCGCCGCAATAGTTACGACAAAGGCCAACCCAATGAGCAAGCTTGACCGATACGACCTGAGTATTTTGGCGGAATTGCAGCGTGATGCGAGGATCTCCAACCAGGAGTTGGCGGAACGCATCGGCTTGTCGCCTTCGCCCTGCTCGCGCCGGGTCAAGCAGTTGGAAGACGACGGCTACATTGCGCGCCAGGTGGCTTTGCTTGATCGCAAAATGCTTGGCCTGAGCCTCACGGCCTACGTGCTGATCGGCATGGACCGCCACACCCCCGAGCGTTTCGAGAACTTCGAAGCGGCCATCCGCACCCTGCCCCAAGTGCTGGAATGCAGCCTGGTGACCGGCATGGACGCCGACTATCAGTTGAAAGTGGTGGTGCCGGACATGGATCATTACCAGAAATTGCTGCTCGGTCATCTCACCCGCATTGAAGGCGTGACCAGCGTAAGGTCGAGCTTTGTGCTCAACCAAGTGCTCAACAGCACCGAACTGCCGTTGACACACCTGCGCACCTGACCTCAAGCACACTGGCGATCCCTTGTGGGAGCTGGCTTGCCTGCTCCCACATTTGGATTGCACTTCGATCCAGATCAATAGTGTGCCTTTGACGCTGCTTTATACTTGCCGTCTGCCCTGTCGGAAAAAAACACCCCATGGACGCCATCGATCCCGCCGTGTTTGAAGAATGGATGATGACCATTCTGGTCTCCATCCTGATCATCTTCATGGGCTTTATCGTGTGGGACCTGGCAAAAAAATCCAAGGCCGGACGCTTTGGCTCGTTCATCCTGTTTTTTGTGCTGGGGCTGGGCGTGGCGGCGTTCGTGATCAAGAGCGTGGTGATCGGCCTGATCGAGTCCGGCGCCCTATAGCCGCGCCGGCACTTCCTTCCACTGGCCCTGGTCCAGGCCATCGATAGACCACTCGCCAATTCGCACGCGCACCAAGCGCAAGGTCGGCAAGCCCACCGCCGCCGTCATACGCCGTACCTGGCGGTTACGCCCTTCACGAATCACCAGTTCCAGCCAGTGCGTCGGCACGCTTTTGCGAAACCGCACGGGTGGGTTGCGCGGCCATAACTCGGGCTCGTCGAGCTGTCGGGCTTGGGCAGGCAAGGTCATGCCGTCGTTAAGCTCTACACCGTCACGCAGGCGTTGCAACTGCGCTTCGCTGGGTTCGCCTTCGACTTGCACCCAGTAGGTTTTCGCCAGCTTGTGCTTGGGGTCGGCGATCCGCGCCTGCAACTGGCCATCGTTGGTCAGCAGCAGCAAACCTTCGCTATCGCGGTCCAGGCGACCTGCCGGGTAGATACCGGGCATGTCGATAAAATCTTTGAGGGTCGCGCGCCCGCCTTCGTCGCTGAACTGGGTCAGCACGTCGAACGGTTTATTGAACAGCACCAATTTCGGCTCGGCCGGAGGCGCCTTGGCGACACGGCGCGGTGCAGCATTCGCAGGTTTCACGCCAGGGCGGCGCGAATCGGGACGGGTGGGACGGGACATGGCAAAGGAACATCTAACGGTCAGGACCGACAATGCTAGTGGCCTGACCGCTAAATGACCATCCCAACCGCTTAGCGGAACGGCGGTTCGTCGAAGCTGCGCAGTTTGCGCGAGTGCAGCGAGTTGAGTTCGGTGCGCAACAGGTCCACCGCCTCGATGCCGATTTTCAAGTGCTGGCTGACCGCACGCTCATAGAACGCGTTGGCCGAACCCGGCAGCTTAATCTCGCTGTGCAGCGGTTTGTCCGACACGCACAACAAGGTGCCGTACGGCACGCGCAAACGGTAGCCTTGCGCCGCGATGGTGCCGCTTTCCATGTCCACCGCCACCGCGCGGGACAGGTTGATCAACGGCCGTTCCTGCGCCCAACGCAGTTCCCAGTTACGGTCGTCGTAGGTCAATACCGTACCGGTGCGCAGGCGTTTTTTCAGCTCCTCGCCTTTTTCGCCGGTCACGTTGGCAGCCGCCTGTTGCAAGGCCATCTGCACTTCGGCCAGCGCGGGTATCGGGATGTTCGGCGGCACCACGCGGTCGAGAATCCCGTCGCGGCGCATGTAGGCGTGGGCCAGTACGTAGTCGCCGATGGTTTGCGATTGGCGCAAGCCGCCGCAGTGGCCGATCATCAGCCAGCAATGCGGGCGCAGCACGGCCAAGTGGTCGGTGATGTTCTTTGCGTTGGACGGGCCGACGCCAATGTTCACCAGCGTCACGCCGTGGCCGTCAGAGGCCTGCAGGTGATAAGCCGGCATTTGATAACGGTGCCACACCACGCCTGCGGCAATCGCCGAGGCTTCGCCGTGGTCCATGCTCTTGTCGATGATCACGTTGCCCGGCAACACCATGCGAATAAAACGCGGGTCGCTGCGCAGTTGCTCCAGGCCATGCACGATGAACTGGTCAACATAACGGTGGTAGTTGGTCAGCAAAATCCACGGCTGCACATGGCGCCAGTCGCTGCCGGTGTAGTGCACCAGGCGGCGCAGGGAAAAGTCCACACGGGCGGCGTCGAACAGCGCGAGCGGCAGCGGGTCGGTGTTTTCCCAGTCATACAGGCCATCGGCAATGCCATCGGTGGCCGCCGACAGGTCTGTGCTGGGGAACACCCGCGCCAGCGTCGCAGCAGTCACGCCGGAGCCTGCGAGTTCGTCGCCCTGCTCCACCACATACGGGTATGGAATGTTCTGTTGGCTGACGCCCACTTCTACCGTCACGGTGAAGTCGTGCATCAACGGCACCAGTTGCTCCAGCAGGTACTTACGGAACGCCGCAGGATGGGTGACGGTGACGCTGTAGGTGCCTGGCAACTGTACCTTGGCATACGCGCGGGTGGTCTGTGGGACTTCGCCATGGCAGTGGTAGGTCAGGCGCAGTTCCGGGTAGCGAAACAGCGCGCGTTGTGCGGCGTCGGGTTCGACGCGGTCCTTGAGGTATTGCTTGAGGGCTTGATTGAGCGCGCCGGTGGCCTGCTCATGCAGAGCCGCCAGCCGGTCCACGGCTTCTTCAGCGGTTTGAACGACAACAAAAGCTTCGGTCACGGTAAGCATCCTGTGTTCTGACGTGCAGGCCTTTATCTTGCCTGTATCGCGGCCTCACTGAAACAGCGGAAGTGGAATGCACTTAATAATCTGAGAAGGTCATTGTGGGAGAGGGCTTGCTCCCGATGGCGGTGGGTCAGTCAAATCATGTATCAACTGATTCACCGCTATCGGGAGCAAGCCCCCTCGCACATTTTGATCGCGTGGGGTCAGAGGGTGGGTGTGGAGCGGGCGACGATTGCCTGCACGTCCACCCCGCGCGGCAAGGTGCCGTAGGCCCGGCCGGATGACTCGCCCAAGCGGCTGGCGATAAACCCGTCGCTGACCGCCGCGTTACCCGCCTCCAGCAACAGCTTGGCCTGCAACGCCACGGCAATGTCCTCGGTCAACTGCCGCGCGCGGTACTGGATAGCCTGAGTGTCCATAAACGCCGACTTGAGTTGCTCGATGTGCCGCGCCAACGGCTTGTCGCCATGCCCGTCACCCAGTTCAACAAATAACGCCTCCAGCACACCCGGCTCTTTCGACAACGCCCGCAGCACGTCCAGGCACTGCACATTGCCGGACCCTTCCCACGTGGAGTTCACCGGCGCCTCACGGTAAAGCCGCGGCAGGATGCTGTCTTCGACATACCCCGCGCCGCCCATGCACTCGGCGGCTTCGTTGATCATCGCCGGTGCACGCTTGCAGATCCAATACTTGCCCACCGCCGTGACCAGCCGGGCGAATTTGGCTTCCTGCTCACTGTCCAGGTGGTCCAGCGCGCGGCCCATGCGCAGGCTCAAGGCCAGCGCCGCCTCGCTTTCCAGTGCCAGGTCGGCCAATACGTTTTGCATCAGCGGCTGCTGACTGAGGACGCGCCCGCCGACCGAGCGATGCGCGCAATGATGGCTGGCCTGGGTCAGTGCCTGGCGCATCAGGGCGCTGGAGCCGACCATGCAGTCGAAGCGAGTCATGGCGACCATTTCGATAATGGTCGGTACGCCACGCCCCTCTTCGCCGATCATCCAGGCCAGGGCGCCACGAAACTCGACTTCGCTGGAGGCGTTGGAGCAGTTACCAAGTTTGTTTTTCAGGCGCTGGATGTAGAACTGGTTGCGCGTGTCATCCGGGCGCTGCCGGGGCAGCAGGAAACACGTCAGGCCTTTGTCGGTCTGCGCCAGGGTGAGAAACGCATCGCACATCGGCGCCGAGCAAAACCATTTGTGCCCCACCAATTCATACGCCTGGCCGGGGCCGCCCGCGCCCACGGGATAGGCGCGGGTGGTGTTGGCGCGCACATCGGTGCCGCCCTGTTTCTCGGTCATGGCCATGCCGATGGTGGCGCCAGCCTTGTGCGCGATGCCGACGTTGCGCGGGTCGTATTCGGTATTGAGAATTTTCGGCAGCCAGGTCTGTGCCAAGTCCGGTTGCAGGCGTAGCGCCGGCACACAGGCGAAAGTCATGGTCAGCGGGCAGCCGGTGCCGGCTTCGGCCTGGCTGTGCAGGTAGGTCATGGCGGCACGGGCCACGTGCGCGCCGGGCTGCGGATGCGCCCACGGCAGCGACGGCAAGCCGTGTTCGACCGCAGTGCGCATCAGTTCGTGGTAGGCCGGGTGAAACTCCACCAGGTCGATGCGATGGCCATACCGGTCATGGCTGTTGAACACCGGCTTGTGCTGATTTGCCAGAAACCCGGCCGCCATCAATGGCCCGCCCGCCAACGCGCCATACGCGTCGATGCGCGCCTCGGCCCAGCCGGCGCCAAAGCAGCGCGCCCACGCTTGCAGCGGCACGTCGATGCGGTACAGGTTGATGCCGTCCAGCGACGGCGGCTGATTGGTAACGTCGTGGGTTTCAGCAAACTGATGCAGGTTCATGACAGGCCTCCTGAAAAGGGCCACGCCGAATGAGGCCCAATTCCAGTTAAGCACCGTCACCGCGCTTAAAAAAGTGGCAGACGCGCCGAATACTCGGCGCTTTCACCCTCTGGCAGGCACAGTACGCGGCGCTCCATCACTGCCTGTAGCGCTTCGAAACGCACCGGTTTGGCCAAGTGGTCGGTGATGCCGATGCCATGACAGCGCTCACGCTCGGAGGAATTGAGCGACGAACTCAAGGCAATCACCGGCAACTCACCGCCGCCAGGCAGCGCACGAATCTGACAACACAACGAGAAACCACCTTCAGGCACATCGAGTAAAACCGCGTCGACGTGTTGCTCCTGCAAGGCCCTCAACGCGGCCGGGCCGCCGTCCACGGTTTTCACCCTGTAACCGAGCTTGAGCAACATGCCGCGCACCACCAACTGGCCGACGCTGTTATCGTCGACCAACAGCACCGTGCAGGTTTGCGGTGCACGCTGCGGGCGCGGCTCCGTTGCCGGCGGTTTTGGCTCGGCCGGCACCGGACTGACGTTCATTTCCAACTGGAAACGGCTGCCCTTGCGCGGCTCAGAGTGATGGGTCAGGCGCCCGCCCAACAGCTCGATCAGTTGCCTGCAAATCGCCAGGCCGATACCCAAGCCGCCGTATTCGCGGGTCATCGAGCCGTCGACCTGAAAGAAGCGTTGATACAGCGTGGCCTCGTCGAGGTAAGCGAAGCCGATGCCGCTGTCGGTCACAATAAAGCTCAGGCGCAACTCGCCATCAGGTTGCCCAACACCGACCACGCGCAAGCGCACGGCGCCTTCGTGGGTAAATTTGAAGGCGTTGTCCAACAGGCAGTCGAGGCACTGGATCAGTTTGCCAGCATCGCCGATCACGCGGTCCGGCAACTCATCCGCCACGTCGATGGAGAACTCCAGCCCCTTGCTTTGGGCGCTGGCGCTGAATTGCTGGCGCAAGGTGTCGAGTGCGCCGCGCAGGCTGAACACTTGCGGCTGGGCCGTCAGGCGGCCGGCTTGCAGTTCGGTCAGGGTAAGAATGCCGTTGACCATGCGCATCATGTCCCGCGCAGAACCGGCGGCGGTTTGCTGGTACTGCGCGAGGTCTTCATCCAGCGGCACGGTTTGCATCAATTCCAACGAGCCGATCACGCCGTTCATCGGGGTGCGCAGTTCGTGGGTCAAGGTCGCAAGGAATTCATCCTTGAGCCGGTTGCTGCGGGCCAATTGCAGGTTGAGCACTTCGAGCTTCTGGCTGGCGTCCAACAAGATCTGCGCTTGCTGCTCGCGCATACCGTTGATGCGATCCGCCAGGGCCAGCGAGAGCAGCGCCACTTCAATCGCCGAGCCGATCTGACTGGCGTACATGGTGAGAAACATGTTCGGCAAATAGCCCAACACCATCATCGTATTGACCAGCCCGCCGAGCAGGAACGCCGACCAGGCGATGATGAAATAACGCGCCATGCGCTGGCCGCAATACCAGGCCTTGATCGCGGCAATAAAGATGGTCACGGTAAACACCAGCGCCAAACCAGTCGCCAGGCGCAAGGCCACGGCGTAGCTGGTCAGCAGCGCCAACACCATCACCACCCCGCCACAGGCCGCCAGCGCGAGCAATATTCGGTTGAGCCAGCGGCTGTGCTGCGCGGTGTGCAAAAAGCTGCGCGCGAACAGGCTGCCGAACAGCGCCGCCGAGCCGATCAAAAACGGTACCGCCGCATTCGCCCACCACGGGTTGTTCGGCCACAAATGCTCCACGGCCACGCCGTTCACCGACAACTGGTAAAGGCCGAACGAGGCGATATACAGGATGTAATAGAGGTAGCTGGTGTCGCGCACGCTGAGGTAGATGAACAGGTTGTAGACCAGCATCCCCAGCAGCACGCCATAAATGGCGCCCAGCACATACAGGCGCAGCGGTTGTTCTTCCAGGTACGCGGTGCCGGCCCACAGCGTCAGCGGGGCCTGGATCGAGCCTTGGCTTTGCAGCCGAAGGTAAACGGTCTGGCGCTGGTCGGGCACAAAGTTGAGCTTGAACAGGTAATTGCTCTGGCGCACATCGCGGCTGGAAAACGGCAAGGCGCTGCCGGTGCGGGTGGTCAGCCGGTAGGTGCCGGTGCCGTCGTTCTGGTACAGGTCCAAGTGATTCAGCGGCGGGTAAGCCAGTTCCAGAAACCAGGTACGCGGGGCGCGCGGGTCAGTGGCGGTGTAATGCAGGTCGACCTTGAGCCAGAACACCGAGCGCGAATAGCCGGCGTTCAGGGTGGCTTTGTCGTGGGGCTTGAATTGAGCGGCGTACGCGGGGGAGCTGACGTCAGCGATGGTGAGGGCGTCGGTCGGGTCTTCGAGCACTTGCATAACCCGGCCCAACGGCAGGCTTCGCGTGCCTGGGTTGAACTCGACGGCGCTGGCGAGCATCGGCAGCCCGCACAATAATAAAATCAATAGATAGCGCATAGAGCCCCAGCGTGGCCTGCCCGGTTATGTCAAAAGCCCCTCTTCCTTTTGAGTAGACGTATACCGGCGATACAGTAAGTTGTTTAAATCCACTTTAGCATAGCCCGTAAAGGCCATTAGACACCATTGAAATTATTTTTTGAAAGGCTCTAGCACAAGGCTTTCAGGGGTTTTAGGGCGATCTTCACGTGCTAGCAAATGGCTATGCTCGCACGCAGGCCTGGACGAAATTCTACCCTCGCCACACGGCCACGCAAAAAGCGTTTGGTGGTAAGCTCGCGCACCATGAATATCTACAGTTCTCGCCCCGTTGTCCTCTGTCTCTCCGGCCATGATCCCAGTGGCGGCGCCGGCTTGCAGGCAGATATTGAAGCCCTGCTGGCCCAAGGCTGCCACGCGGCGCCGGCCGTCACCGCCTTGACCGTGCAAAACACGGTTAATGTCAGCGATTTTCGCGTGCTCGACCGCGAGTGGGTATTGGCGCAAGCCAACGCCGTGCTCGGCGACTCCGAAGTGGCGGCGGTCAAGCTCGGCATGCTCGGTTCCACGGCGATGGTCGACACCGTGGTCGAGCTACTGCAGGCGCACCCGCACCTGCCGGTGGTGTGCGACCCAGTGCTGCGCGCTGGCGGCGGCGGTAGCCTGGGCAAGGACGAAGTCGGTTACGCGATGCGCGAGCGACTGTTGCCGTTGTCGCTGATCGCCACGCCGAACCTGCCTGAAGCGCGCATCCTCGCCGAGCTGCCTGAAGGCACGGCAGACCAATGCGCCGACACACTATTGCCGTTTATCAAGCATCTGCTGATCACCGGCGGCCACGGCGACGAGCATGAAGTGCACAACCGTCTGTATAGCCGCGACGGCACGCGCCAGACCTTTACCTGCCAGCGCCTGCCCGGCAGCTATCACGGTTCAGGCTGTACGCTCGCCAGCGCGTTGGCCGGCCGGCTCGCGCAGGGCGAAGGCCTGGTCAGCGCGGTGCAATCGGCGCTTAACTACACGTGGCGCACCTTGCGTGACGCGGAGCAACTCGGCCAGGGCCAGTTCGTGCCGCGTCGGCTGCCGCTGGATTTCTGCTCGTAATACCAAGGGACTTGCCCGATGAAACTACGTGGCCTTTACGCCATTACCGACAGCCAATTGTTGGCCGGCAAATTCCTCGCCTACGTCGAAGCGGCGTTGGACGGCGGCGTGACCTTATTGCAGTACCGCGACAAAAGCTGCGACGAAGCGCGCCGCCTGCGTGAAGCCGAGAAGCTGCGAGAACTGTGCTCACGCTACAAGACCCAACTGATCATCAACGATGACGCCGAATTGGCCGCGCGCCTGGGCGTCGGCGTACACCTGGGCCAGACCGACGGCCCGCTGACCCCGGCGCGGGCGTTGCTCGGCTCCAAAGCGATCATCGGCGCCACCTGCCACAGCCAGATCGAACTCGCCGAGCAAGCCGCCAAAGAAGGCGCCAGTTACGTCGCCTTCGGCCGCTTCTTCAATTCCACTACCAAGCCCGGCGCACCCGCCGCCACCGTTGAAATGCTCGCCCAGGCCCGCGCGCGCGTGCAGTTGCCGATCTGCGTGATCGGCGGCATCACCCTGCAGAACGCCGAGCCGTTAGTGGCCCACGGCGCCGACCTGCTCGCGGTGGTGCACGGCCTGTTCGGTGCCGACAGCACCCAGGAAGTCACGCGCCGCGCCCGCGCCTTCAACGACCTTCTTAAATATTCAGTTTAGAGAGCCCGATCATGTCCCGTTCCGAAACCTTGTTTGCCGATGCCCAGAAACATATCCCCGGCGGTGTTAACTCCCCCGTGCGCGCGTTCAAAAGCGTGGGCGGCACGCCGTTGTTCTTTAAGCATGCCGAAGGCGCTTACGTCACCGACGAAGATGACAAGCGTTATGTGGATTACGTGGGTTCCTGGGGGCCGATGATCCTCGGCCACAGCCACCCGGACGTGCTGGACGCGGTGCGCCAGCAACTGCAACACGGTTTGTCCTATGGCGCGCCGACCGCCATGGAAACCGAAATGGCCGACCTGGTGTGCTCGATTGTGCCGTCGATGGAAATGGTGCGCATGGTCAGCTCCGGCACCGAAGCCACCATGAGCGCGATTCGCCTGGCGCGTGGTTTCACCGGCCGCGACAGCATCATCAAATTCGAAGGCTGCTACCACGGCCACTCCGACAGCCTGCTGGTGAAAGCCGGCTCCGGCGCCCTGACCCAAGGTGTGCCAAGCTCGGCCGGTGTACCGGCGGCGTTCGCCAAACACACGCTGACCTTGCCGTTCAACGACATCGCAGCGGTTGAGCAGATGCTCAGCGAAGTCGGCGAGGAAGTCGCGTGCATCATCGTCGAGCCAGTGGCCGGCAACATGAACTGCGTGCCACCGGCGCCGGGCTTCCTCGAAGGCCTGCGCGAGCAGTGCGACAAGCACGGCGTGGTGCTGATTTTTGACGAAGTGATGACCGGTTTCCGTGTCGCCCTCGGCGGCGCTCAGGCTTACTACGGCGTCACGCCGGACCTGAGCACCTTCGGCAAGATCATCGGCGGCGGCATGCCGGTAGGCTGCTTCGGCGGCAAGCGCGACATCATGCAACACATCGCGCCGCTCGGCCCGGTGTACCAGGCGGGCACCTTGTCGGGTAACCCATTGGCCATGGCCGCCGGCCTGACCACCCTGCGCCTGATCAGCCGCCCGGGCTTCCATGCCGAGCTGAGCGACTACACCACCCGCCTGCTCGACGGCCTGCAACAACGCGCCGATGCCGCCGGCATTCCGTTTGTCACCACCCAGGCCGGCGGTATGTTTGGCCTGTACTTCAGCGGCGCCGACGCCATCGTCACCTTCGATGACGTGATGGGCAGCGATGCCGACCTGTTCAAACGCTTCTTCCATTTGATGCTGGATGGCGGCGTTTACCTGGCACCGAGCGCCTTCGAAGCCGGCTTCACGTCGATCGCGCACGGCGATGCAGAGCTGAAACTGACCCTGGATGCTGCCGAGCGCGCCTTTGCAGCACTGAAATAAGCGGCACGTAATCTGACGTTGCGCGTGGCGACGTCAGAATTTGCTATTTTGCTGACGGTGATTTCCTGCATTTCTTGAGAAATCACCTGCAATCCGGCAGATAACTTGCCCAAGCAGCAGAAAAACGAGTAAAGACTTTGTAAGCAGGGGCCTGCTTATTTCATAATGCGCGCTTATTGGACTCCCCGAGGGTCCGCGCGCCCCGTCAGAGGTAAGTCGATTCCCATGAAACGCACCGGCCGCACCCTGGTTCTGGGCTGCCTGTTGCTCCTTCAGCCGCTGCTGGCACATGCACAAGCAGGCGGCAACTCGTTGTTAATCCCAGCGATGGGTCGTTGCACCCTCAATACCCAGCCAGACAGCCAGGCAGAAGCCCTGAGCGCGTGCCAGAAGCAGGCCGAAGGCGGGGATGCGCAGGCGCAATACGAGTTGGGCGCGTACTACCACGACGACAAAAACCCTGCCCGCGACCTCAACAAAGCCTTGAGCTACTTCGAGCAAGCGTCGTTGCAGGGCCACGCACAGGCGCAATTTCAGCTGGGCAACATGTTCTTCAAAGGCGAAGGCGTGCCGGCCAATAACGTTCAGGCGTACATCGTGCTGAAAATGGCCGCGGTCAACGGCGCGGAAGACGCGCTGGACACCGCCGACGAAGTCGCCGAGCACATGCAGCGCGATGAGCTGGAAGTGGCGACTCAGGTGCTGGGGCAGATTTTCCGCAATTACCTGCAGGAATTGCAGAGTGCCGATGGGCGTTCACCCTTTTCGCCGCTGCCTTAGATTTTTAGTGGCTTTAAGGCGTTATCGCGAGCAAGCCCGCTCCCACATTTGACTGCATTCCAGCATGGGAACTCGGTCTACTGTGGGAGATTTTCCGCAATTACCTGCAGGAATTGCAGAGTGCCGATGGGCGTTCGCCCTTCTCGCCACTGCCTTGGATTTTTAGTGGC